>JAYVOE010000001.1:0-42452 GCA_043758065.1 Spartobacteria bacterium
CGAGGGCGATATCGCCAGGCTCGAAGAGTGCATCGAGAATTTCGCCGAACGAGAGCTGGCTGGCTCCGCCCAAGGGAACGATTCCGCGCACGAGCCGGTCGAAGGCTGTATCGGGTTCACGCGCAAAATCTTCGCGCCAGCGTTGGAGAGCTTCGTTCATGGTTACGGCACGTCAGAACGATACTGCAGGTCCCGCTCCAGCAAATCGAAGTGTCGCTGCCGGGCGGTCGCGAGTTGGGCGTCGGTGACCTCGTCGGTGATTTCGCCGACCATGGCGAAGTCGTCCAAGGTGTAGTCGAGGCGGAAGTGGAGGAGTTCCGATTTGAAGTCCAAGCCGCCGTCCGGAGCGAGGCTGACGGTGACACCGAATCCAAATGGGTTGCTGCCTGCGGCGGCTTTCGGGAATGGGAAAAAGGCAGCGCCGGGACCCGAGGCTCCACCGGCTTCAAGCACAGTCGGAATCGCTGCCCATGCTGCGACTTTGGCTTTCCGCGCAGCACGCTCAACACGGGAGAGATTGTAGCGGCAAAGAACTACGGGGAGCGGTTTGGCGGCTGAACCTGCGAAATGGGTAAGGCCGAGCACGTTTCGCAACTGCGTCGCCCAGTCGGGAGCCGCGAGCAACTGTTCCATTTCGTCGAACGGAGCCGCGAAGGCCGGGCGTGCGTCGCGCAGGTCATTGATCCCGTCGAGCCATTCAGCAAGCCGGCTGCGCTGGTTTTTGCTGAACGTGCCAGCTTGGCCGGGTTGTCGCGATTGGATGAGATTACGAAGTTCGGCAGCAAGGTCGGCGGCGGAATCGAATCCTCCGGGAAAGCGCTTGTGTAATGGGGAGAGCGACTCAAGCCGCACCATGTCTTGATGGGATTCGATGACCAGATGGTTGTCGCTATTCTCGGAAGCGAACGTGGAGACTTCAAGAGCGCGGCGCAGAGGCCGGGCGACTCTATCGCTGCAGTGATTTCCGAATGTTTCCAACCACGAGAGAACGTCCCATCCTGTCGGGGCAGGGCCGGGTTTCTCAGTCAGGAAGGTTTGTTCGCGCGGAACAGGAAGGCGCTCTTCGAGAAGGAAATTCACGGCGGGAGCAGATTCCGCCAACACCGCCGAACGGGCGGTGTTGCGGAGAAACCCGGCGAACGGCGTGTCACTTTGAAATGCCATGGAGGAGGTCATACTAAGCAAGCATTCTTTTACTGCAAGCCCCCGAAATGACGCAATGTTACTAAACCACTGGCGTCCACCCGGAGCCGGACTGAGGTCAAAGTTAAGGACTTTCGCCTCAGCTAGCTTGATCAATCCACCAAAGGCCGGTCGGCTTGCAGGCCGAAGGCTTTGCGTTGGGCGGCGTTGACGGGGTCGCGGTGGGTGTAGGCTTGGTCGGCAGCTCCTTGCAGGTCGCGGCGATGCGGGTTGAGGACGGTGCTGATCTCGAGTTTCAATTTCGCCAGGAGTTGAACGGCTTGGGTTTCGGCGTCGCCTTGGGCCCAGTCGGCGTTTTTGTATTTCAAATGCAGCGGGGCGAGGGCAGCGATTTCGGTGGGGAGCACACCTTTGAGTTTGTCTTTTGGTGCGGCACCGCCAACGCTTGAGAGTTGATCGGAGGCGTAGAGGACGAGGGCGAGCAGGTCGCTGGTGGAGTGGCTGGAGATGGAGGTGCCGATGCCGTAGGCTTTGCGCTCGGCACTACCGTTGGCATGCGCGCGACGTGCGCCTTTTAAGATGGGGTCAAGGGCGTGCAGGATTTCTGTGCGGGCGGCGTCTTCCTCACTGGTGCGGGTTTCTTTGCCGGTGCGAAATTCTTTAATGCGAGTCTGGTATTCGGTGCAGAGAGCGACGGAGGCGGAAAGGGCGGCCTGCTCGGCTGGGATCCATTCGCGGATGAGGAGGGCGGCGGCGATCTCGGGTTTGGCGGACTCTTGCAGGCAATCTTCGGCAAGGGTGATGTCGTCTTCGAGGCCTTGATCGATGAGGCCGCGAGGGGCGCGGGTTTTGGTGACGGGCGTGGGTGTGGTGGGCGTGGTATCTGGCATGATCATGGTTCTTTCTAGTTGGTGGTTTTTTGAGCGGAGTGTGAATGAAATGAGGCGACGGCTTTTTGTAAAATTGTCTCGTTCCGAGCAAAATAGGAGGAAATCCGCCGAAACCGACTGGAAATATCACAGAATCGACTCGGAATAGCGTCGGAACGACTTGAAATAGGAGGAAATCGGTTTGGAATAGCGTTCCAGCGATACCCGATCCGGCTCCATCGACCGATGTTTAGCGAAGAAACGAGGTGGAATAGCGCGGCCTCGATTCGCAACAGGCTGGCAGCGATTCGGCTGAAGCCGGGAGCAGCGTTGAGAGTGTGCAACGAGGCGGTGATGAGAGCGTCGGCCATAGGATTGTAACTCGGATGAAAAAAAACGGTCCTGAAAATCCATCCGCTCCACTCAGACCGGAAGTATTTCCACTCAGCGTGCGAGTCATTCGTCGCCTGCCGTTTTTTCGTCTGGGGAGGACGCTGGCAATAATTGATCTTTCTAACAAGGAAAAGTTCATTGTTTTGGCGTATCCGGGGCAAAAAGGGTTAATTCGCTGCCCAAAGCCTCTAAATCGATGCGGAGTTGTCCTATTTAGTGCCCCGGACCTCTTAATTAGTGCCAGGGATGCCTTAATTTACGCCCCGACTGCTCTATTAAGTGCCCCGGATGTTTTATTCAGAGGCGCAGACGCGCTAATAGACGACGCGACTTCACTCATTTTTCAGTCGAGTTGCAGTGTAATCAAGGTAAAGGGGCGCGACCTTTGAGGGCGGGCGAGGGAAGTTTCCACATCCGACTGGGACTCGGATGCGTTTATTTATTATGAGCGAATCAGAAAATCCCGAGCCAGCGCGTTTTGTTCCCGATGAAGAGACGTTGGCCGATGCGAAGTCGCTCGATTACAAACAAATCACGATGATCGATCCGGCGCATGGCTTGCAGACGAAGGCGGGCGGGCTCGCAGGGGCGGTGGCTGGGGCGGCGATTGGCACGAATGTGGCGGGTCCGGTGGGGACTTTGATCGGTGCGGCAGTGGGAGCGCTAGCCGGCATGGCAGGTGGCAAGATCGCGGGCGAGATGTTTGATCCGAGTGCGGAGTCGGAATATTGGATGGCGCATCACGGGTTGCAGCCGTTCGCGCCGCCGGGTGCGGAGTATGCGGATTACGAGATGGCCTATCGCACGGGCTATAATAACTATGCGCCGGGCGAGACGTTTGAGCAGGCGGAGGATGATTTGAAGCGTTACTACGAAGATCACGGTGGCCACTTCGAGTGGGAAAAGGCGCGTCCGGCAGCGCGCGCGGCGTGGGATCGGATGTCGTATATCTTCCCGTTGGAAAAGATGAATCGGGTGTAACTCGACTCAGTTTTTGCGCGGGGTAGTTATTTGCGCGGGGTGCGCGGTTCGTATTTCTCGACGTCGAGCGAGTGTTTCTGGCAGACGGTCTTAAAAGGAAACACGACGACGGTCTCTGCGCTGGCGCTGCTTTTTCGCAAGAGTCGATTTGCGGGGTTCGGCTCGACCTCGTATTGGAATTCCAGTTTCGTGATGCGCGCGATAATCCAGAAGAGGCGGTAGGGTTCGATGAGCCCGCCCTCGGATCGGAGGACGGTGGAATCCTGTCGGCTGATCCAGATTTTGCCGGCGAGCTGGGCGAAGAAACGTTGTTCGCGGGAGCGAATGGGGACGCCGGGTTTCGGCTCGAAGGCGATGACGGCGGCGGTTTCACCGAGGGTTTTTTCATCCGGCAGACAGGTCCAGAGGTAGCGGTCGCGCAGGGAGTATTTATGGACGGCGTCGGCAAGGGAATCGATGCGGTTATTGGTTGGGCCGGCGTCGGAACCGTTTTCTGAGTCGGGTTGCATCGGACTCTGCGCGCTGGATTTGTCGGGTTTGTCGGGGGCTTTGTCCGACTTGTGGAAGAACGTCAGCGTGCCGTCGAGTTCCTCCGAGGTGTATTCGACGGGATCTTTGTCGCCCGGGCGATAAATGGAATGCCACGCGCCGGTCGCGGTGACTTTGCCGTCGTCGTCGAGTTGGCGGGTCGTGAGTGTCTGGCGATACTGCCATTTGCGAAGCGGAGCCGTGCGGGATTCGATCTTGGCGAGGGCGGAATCGAAGAGGTCGAGCGCGGCGGGATCGCTTTCCTGAGCGCGAACAACTGGCGCGAAAAGGATGGCCAGGAAAAGGAGCGAGAGCCGGAGGGACATGGCGTAACGTGCGGGGGGATGCCGTTCGCCACAAACAGAATCGGATGCAACTCCGCTCTGAAATTGAAATTTGCAACCTTCCCTCGCAGCGATTAAACGTGTCCGGCTTCGCCACCAACGGCGCGCTCCTCTCTATAACAATACATTCACATGGGCAAAATTCTGATTATCGCCGAAAAACCGTCCGTCGCCGGAGACATCGCCAAGGTCATTGGCAAGTTTCAGAAGGAGTCGGACTGGTTTGAAAACGACCAATATGTCGTGTCGTCGGCGGTGGGACATTTGCTGGAAATCTGTGCGCCGGAAGGCGTCGAGGTGAAGCGTGGAAAATGGAGCCTCGCGAATCTGCCGGTGTTGCCGATTGAATTCGCCCTGCGTCCGATCGAAAAATCGGTGACTCGGCTCAATGTCTTAAAACGCTTGATCAAGCGGAAAGACATCGACGAGATCATCAACGCCTGCGATGCCGGACGTGAGGGCGAGCTGATTTTTCGCAACATCGTGTCCGCTTCCGGCACGAACAAACCGACGCAGCGCCTCTGGCTGCAATCGATGACGCCGGGTGCGATCAAAGAGGCGTTTTCCAAATTGCGCACCGAAACGCAGATGCAACCGCTGGCCGACGCGGCGGTGTCGCGTTCCGAAAGTGATTGGCTGGTGGGGATCAATTCGACGCGGGCGTTGACCGCTTTTAATTCAAAGATTGGCGGTTTTCAGAAGACGACGGCGGGTCGCGTGCAGACGCCAACGCTGGCGATCCTCGTCGAGCGCGAGGAGAAGATTCGGAACTTCAAGGAGCGTCCGTATTTCGAGGTGTTCGGGGATTTTTCAGTCGAGTCAGGGAGCTATCGCGGGCGATGGTTTGATCCAGCTTTTAAGAAAGGCGCGGATGAAGAAGGCAAGCCCGAGCGCATCTGGACGCGTGACCAGGCCGAGGCGATTTCCGCGAAATGCACCGGGAAGATCGGGACGATCGAGGAAGAAAAGAAGCCGACGAGCCAGATTTCGCCGCAGCTTTACGATTTGACGACGTTGCAGCGCGAGGCGAATTCCCGTTTTGGCTTGCCGGCGAATCGGACGTTGCAGATCGCCCAGGCGCTGTATGAGCGCCACAAGGTTTTGACGTATCCGAGAACGGATTCGCGTTATTTGCCCGAGGATTACATCGGCAATGTGAAGAGCGTTTTTGGTCAATTCGAGGCCCGCGACCTCGCCATGCACGCCGAGAAAGCGTTGAAAAACGGCTGGGTTCACGCGAACAAGCGCATCTTTAACAACGCGAAAGTCTCGGATCACTTTGCCATCGTCCCGACCGGAAATTCGCCGAAGGGTCTCGACGATCTCCAGATGAAAATCTACGAGATGGTGTCGCGCCGACTCATCGCGGTTTTCTATCCGGCGGCGCAATTTGAGATCACGAATCGCGTTACCACCGTCGAGGGCGAGAAGTTTAAGACGGACGGAAAGATCATCGTCGATCCGGGTTGGATGGCGGTTTACGGGAAGGAAGCTGAGTCGGATGACGAGTCTGGTAAGGCTCTAACTCCCGTGAAAAGCGGCGAGACTGCGGGCGTTGAGCAGATCGAGGTCAAAGAAAACATGACCCGACCCCCGGCGCGTTACAATGAAGCGACACTTCTTAGCGCGATGGAAGGCGCGGGGAAATTGATCAACGACGACGAGCTCCGCGAGGCGATGCGTGAGAAAGGCCTCGGCACTCCGGCGACGCGCGCGAACATCATTGAGGGTCTTCTTTACGAAGGCTACCTCGAGCGTCGCGGCCGCGAACTCATCGCCACCAGCAAGGGCATTTCCGTGATTACGCTGCTGAAAAATCTGAAGGCAGACGTTCTCACCAAACCCGAATTGACCGGCGAATGGGAGTTTCGCCTGAAAGAAATGGAAGCGGGCCGTATTTCCAGGAGCGAATTTATGGACGGCATCCGCGGCCTCACGCAGGACATCGTCGATAAGGTGAAGGGTTTCGGCGACGAGCCGATCGAAGGCACATATCTGACGCTCAACGTCGTCTGCCCGAAGTGTGGCAACGGTCCGTTTAAGGAAGATTATCGCACGTGGACCTGCGCCAGTTGCCAGCTCCGCATTTGGAAGGGCGTGGCTGGGCGCGAGTTTGAGCCGAAGGAAGTCGAAGAACTCCTCACCACCCGCCGCGTCGGCCCGCTCGACGGATTCGTCAGCAAAATGGGCCGTCGTTTCGCCGCCAGCATCATCCTCGATGAAGAATGCAAGGCCACGTTCGACTTTCCGAAGGCGGACAACGACGGTGCGCCCGATCTCACCACCGCCAAAGTGCTCGGCGAGATCGACACCGGCACAGTCTATGAGACCGAAGCGAATTATTACTTCGTCCCGACCCTCGAAGGTGCCGGAACGGTTCGCACCGGCAAGCAAATCCTCCAGCAAAACATCCCGCCCGAGCAGGCGGTGAAGCTTTTCCGCGAGGGAAAGACCGATCTTTTCCGGCGATTCATCAGCAAGAAAGGCAAACCGTTCTCGGCCTTCCTAAAAGTGGAGGGGAACAAGGTGAATTTCGAGTTTGAGGAGCGCAAAGGCTTCAAGCCGAAGCCGAAACACAAGCCGTTTGCCCGCGTCCCAGTCGGATCGAAGTCCGATGAAAAAGCGGCCGCCGGTGCCAAGGCCAAAGCCGCTCCCAAACGCAAAACTCCCGCCAAACGGAAGCCTGCCACGAAGAAACTTGCCGAAACTGGCGCTGATTAAAATACCATCGGCTGGCCTTCGCGCATGATGCAGATCTTGTCCGCGATACCGATGCGACTCGCCTCTGAAATTAAGCGTTCCGGCGGCTCGTTCACTGGCTCGTAGCTCAACCGAAAGCTCCCGTAATGCATCGGGATCAGCTTGGACGCGCCGAGCTCTTGAAACGCCCGCACCGCCTCCTCGGGATTCATGTGCACCTCCCGACCACTCGGCGGATCGTAGGCACCAATCGGCAAAAGCGCGATTTCGATCGGACACCGCTGGCCGATTTCCGCAAACCCATCGAAATACGCCGTGTCGCCGCAATGAAAAATGCTGCGGTCGCCAATTTGAATGTGAAATCCGCCAAATCCCCGGTGCGAATCGTGCAAAATTCGCGCGCCCCAATGGTGACACGGCGTGAGGCTGATCTCTAGCGGCCCATGCGTCATTTTCTCCCAATAATGCAGCTCGTGGACTTGCTTGAAACCGAGATCGTGCACCAGATTTCCCACTTCAAACGGCACCACAATCGGCTGATCCGCCGCCACCGCCCGCAGGCTGCGGCGATCCAGATGATCGAAATGCGCGTGCGTTACCAAGACGAGGTCGATGTCCGGCAAATCGTGCAAATGGACGCCCGGATGCTTGATGCGTTTGATCACTTTCAGCCAGCTCGCCCAGTTCGGATCGATCAGGATATTCATCCCGGCGGCCTGAATTAAAAATGACGCGTGGCCAATCCAGGTAATTCCGATTTGAGTTTCATCCAACTCAGGAAACGCCACCGGCTCAGGCTTGCCTTCGCATTTCGCGAGCAGCGTTGGCAGAAAGACTTGAGTCAGAAAATTCCGCTTGTTCCAGCCTTTTCCCGGACGCAAACCCACCTTGCGGCGAATGGCGGGTTTCGGGTCGTGAGAAGCGTCGGACGGGCCACCGGGCATAGGGCAAAAGGATATTCGCCAATCACCGTGCACGCAATTAGTTTGGCCCGATGAATCCGGAAAAGGCTGCAGTTCGCGATATCATCCGGCAGAAAATTTCCTTGGTGGAGCCTGCCGAGCGTGAGCGCCGATCCCAGTTACTCACGAAACGGGTGGTCGCGCATCCCGCATGGGCGGACGCGCAGAAGATCGGGCTTTTTGGCGGTCGGCACGACGAGGTGGACACGTCATTTTTCTGGTTGGAAAAACAGGGCAGAGCATTCCTTTATCCAAAAATTCATGGTGACGTCATCGAATTCCATCACGTGCAAAACCTCGACGATCTCGAAACGAGTCGCTGGCAAATCGCGGAGCCACGCCACGAAAAGCCGTGCACACCAGATCTGTTGCTCGTCCCCGGAATCGCCTTTAACTCGAATGGAAATCGGCTTGGTCGCGGGAAAGGCTATTACGACCGCTATCTCGCCGCGCATCCCGAAGTGATCACGCTCGGCATCGCGTTCGATTGCCAGATTTTGCCCGACATTCCTCTCGAGTTGCACGACCACCCAGTCGGTGCTGTGGTGACCGATCTCCGCACGTTTCCATGACGCCGTTTCAGCCCAACCCGCCAGTCGCCCTGACCATTGCCGGCTCGGACAATTCCGCCGGTGCCGGCATTCAAGCGGACTTGAAAACATTCTCCCATTTCGGCGTTTACGGCCTCACCGCCGTCACCTGCGTCGTCGCCGAAGTGCCCGGGCGCGTTGCCGCCATCCAATCGATTGAAACTCGGATCATCGCCGAGCAAATCGCGCTCAGTCTCGGCCATTTCCCTGTCACCGCGCTGAAAACCGGGATGCTGTTTTCCGCCGAAATCATCCACGCCGTCGTCCAAACGCTAAAAACTCATGCGAGTTCCATCCCGATCGTCGTCGATCCAGTGATGGTGGCCACGTCGGGCGATTCGCTTTTGCAAGCCGATGCTGTCGACGCCATGCGGAACGAACTTTTTCCCATTGCGACCTTGATCACGCCGAACCTCGACGAAGCCGCCGCTCTGCTCGACGGCCAGAAAATCACCAGCGTGAATGCGATGGAACTCGCCGCAAAAACGCTCAGCGCCAGATTTGGCACCGCCGTTTTGCTGAAAGGCGGCCATCTTGCCGGCCCGACCGCCATCGATCTCCTCGTCATCAACGACCACATCTGGACCTACGAAACGCCCTTCATCGACGCCATTTCCACCCACGGCACCGGCTGCACACTCTCCGCCGCGATCACTGCCCAACTCGCCTGCGGCCACGATCTGCCGAGAGCTGTTCGCGCGGCCAAAGATTACATCACCGAAGCGATCCGTCAGTCATTTCACTGGAACTCGCCTGAAGAAACTTCGGCGCTGAATCACTTCCCGAATTAGCGCGCGGTCTGGCCGCTTGCAGCCGGAGTAAAACCCTGAAGGCGGGCGGCTTTTTGAGAGAATCGCGTCAACCAAAACACGATCAAACCCATCGCGAATAGCAATATCAGCGTCTTGCGAAACCGCTTCGCAGCCTTGGTCGGCTTAAAATTCGCGCTGTATTTTTTCGTGGTCAAAATACGCTCGAAATGCGGAAACATCTCCTCGACCGCGAACCAGTTCGGCGACCCCAACCGGCGCACGGGCGAATCAAGATGCAGATAACCCGCCCCATAAAGATTCCGCAAATCCGTCTCGTCCATCCGTCTTTCCAGTCCTCGGTCGGATTTTGCGTCAAACAGGTCCATGGTCATCTATTCTCTAGCAGAGCCGGTGCCGGACGTCATTTTTGCAAGAAAATTACTTCGTCGGACCAGTTTCCGGCTTGGCTTTTCAGGCGACTCCCATACCGTTCGCACCAGTGAAAATCTTAATCATCGGTGGTGGCGGACGCGAGCACGCCCTCGCCTGGAAGGTGCGGCAGTCGCCCCGAGTTCAAGACGTCCTGGTTTACCCCGGAAATGGAGGAACGGCCTCGTTTTCGCAAAAATGCACGTCAGATATGAGAATCCTGCGAGATTTTGCTCAATCTGAAAACGTCGACCTCACCATTGTCGGGCCGGATGATTTTCTTGCGAACGGCATCGTCGACCTCTTTCGAGAAGCCGGAATGCGTATTTTCGGCCCGACTGCGAAGGCCGCGCGGCTCGAATCGTCCAAGATTTTTGCGAAGGAATTTATGCAGCGCCACGGCATTCCCACGGCGCGGTCCGGTCAGTTTACCAATCCCGATGAAGCTCGGAAATTTGCGGCAGAACTGGAACTTCCCCTCGTGATCAAGGCCGACGGACTCGCTCTCGGCAAGGGCGTGCTCATTGCGCAGAATCGGATGGAAGTCGAATCAGGAATTTCCCGACTGATGGAAAAACGCGAGTTTGGCGACTCCGGCGCGGCCGTCGTGATCGAGGAATTTCTCGTCGGCGAAGAATGCTCGCTCCACGCGCTCGTGGACGGCGATTCCTACCTTCTTTTTCCCGGTGCGCAGGATCACAAACGCGCCTTCGACGGCGATCTAGGGCCGAATACCGGCGGCATGGGGACGTGCAGCCCGGTCCCGATTTTTAATGCAGCGATGGAAGCACGCGTCCGCCGCGAGGTGATGGACCCGTTCATCGCCGGCATCCAGGCGGACGGGATCGATTTCCAGGGAATGTTGTTTCCTGGGTTAATGATTACCGCAGACGGACCCAAGGTGCTGGAATTCAATTGCCGTTTCGGCGACCCGGAGACTCAGGTGCTGCTGCCACGATTAAAAACTGACCTCGTCGATCTCCTCGAAGCCACGATCGATCGCCGCCTGAATACGATGGAAGTCGAATGGGATTCCCGTGCGGCGGTCTGCGTCGTGATGGCGTCCGGTGGGTACCCGGGCGATTACACGAAGGGCGTCCCGATCCACGGAATCGCGGAGGCCGAAGCCGGCGGAGCGTTGGTTTTTCATGCGGGTACGAAGGAAATGGAGGGCGAAATCGTCACGTCGGGCGGACGGGTTCTAGGAGTGACGGCATTGGCGGAAACGGTCGTGGCGGCCCGCGAAAAAGCTTATGCGGCAGTGGAAAAAATCCAGTTTCGCGATCAGTTTTTCCGCAAGGACATCGGGTTGAAATCGATTTAGACTTCGTTCCAACTCGAATGAAAATTCTTCCGATCCTTCTTCTCATGGGAGTTGCATTCGTATCTCGGGCTGAGGATTTGCGCCCGGTGATTGATCAATTATCGCCGGCTGAGGTGAAGGAAACGTGGGACAAGCTGAATGGATTGATCTCAAAATCCGGCGGGATCGATCCGGCTGAATTGGAACGCGCACGGCTGCAAGGCGTCCTGCAAAAGTTAGGAAAAAATGCCCGTCTGAGCGCAAAAAAAACGCTCGGCGAAGTCCCGGCTGGAATTGATTTTCGATCGGAGATTTTGCCGCGCTCCATTCTTTACGCGAAGCTCGGAGATCTCTCAGCGGACAACGTTTTGCAGCTCACCGGCATCTTAAAAAAAGAATCGAAGGCGAGCGCGATCATCCTTGATTTGCGGGCGACCACCGGCCACGCGACTTATGAAGATGCGGCGAGTTTGATTTCGATATTCACGGGTGGTGGGAAGAGTTTGTTCTCGTTGGTGAATGGCGGAACTGGGATCGGAAAAAATTTTGCCGGCAGTGGCGATGCTCTTTTTAGCGGTATCATTCTGGTGTTGATTAATGAGGAAACGAGTGGCCCGGCGGAAGTGGTGGCCAGCGCATTGCGGCAACAGGTTCGTGCGCTGATCGTTGGGAAAAAATCGAAAGGCGAGGCGCTGCAGTTTGCTTCGTTACTAGTCAATGACCGCGTGAATCTGGAGATTGCCGTGGGCCGAATTGTGCTGCCCGGAATGCCAGCGGAGTTTCTGGAGAATGGCGTGAAACCGGATTTATCAGTCAACTCCAACTCCGATGAAGAACGGGAGATTCTGGCGCGTAGTGACAAGGAAGGGATTACGCCTTTCTTGTTTGAGATCGAGCGGTCGCACATGAATGAATCGTCGCTCGTGGCGGGGCGAAATCCGGAGTTGGATAATTATCAGGCCCGGAAGATGGAGAAGGCGGAGCCGACGCCGTTGCTGGATCGTAGTTTGCAGCGAGCTTTGGATACGGCGACGTCGCTCCTGATCTTGCGCGAATCGGGCAAAACCGGAAACTGAGCGGACTTTCAGTCGACTTCCTGGCACCAGCCGGGCGACCAGTTTGCAGCAGCGGGAACGCGGACGAACATGACTTCGCCCGTCGCCGGATGGCAGCGGTGACGGAAGACATGCTGCCACGTTTCATGCTGCTCGGAGGCCATGTATTGCCAGGTTTCGCCGTCGTTGAGACAGACCGGGTCGACCAATTCGACCCACGCCCGAATGAGTTCGCTATCTTTTTGATTTTCGATCCAGGAAACTTTCATTTCGACTGATTAAATGAGCACTGCGCGTGCCATCTTTATTGTTCTCATCGGCTACTTCTGCGGCGAATCTTTTCCAATGCAGTGCGCTCTTGACTCTGCGGCCGCTTCCTCCAACATCCGCTCGAAAATTGATTCGGGCCGCGCACGCGAAACCAAGGAAACGCTACTAAAACGTGCTGCGACCCGAATCGCCTTAACCTGTATTCTTTGACCGAGCCGAGTAGCCGGTGTTCAAAAATAAACTGCTAATTTTTTCATTCGAGTTAGAACCGATTCACCAGTCATGCGCACCTCGTCACACGCCCGTTCCATCGCCGTTTTAACGTCCGGGGGAGATTCTCCGGGAATGAACCCCGCCGTTCGGGCCGTGGCGCGGATCGCGATTCAGCAGGGCTACCGGGCGTTGGGATATCAAAACGGATACGACGGCATTTTCGAGGATGACCTTGTCGATCTGACCAGTGAAACTTTGAGTGGCTTGCTCGAACGCGGAGGAACCGTTCTTCAGACGAGCCGTTGCAAACGCATGATGACCGCCGAGGGCCAGGCCGAGGCGGTGCGGAAATTGCGCGAGCAAAATGTCGAAGGCCTCGTCGTGATCGGCGGTGACGGATCGTTGACCGGCGCACTTCGTTTGACGCAACTCGGGTTTCCCGTCGTGGGTATTCCAGGCACGATCGACAACGATATCTATGGAACTCAAATGGGCGTCGGTGTGGACACGGCGTCGAACACGATTGTGGAAATGATCGACAAGATCAAGGACACGGCGCGTTCGCATCGGCGCTGTTTTCTGGTCGAAGTCATGGGCCGTGGAAGCGGCTATCTGGCGCTGACCACCGCGATCGCATGTGGGGCAGAAGTCGCAGTCATCCCCGAGTATCGCTACAACATGCCGCGCATTTTAAAACGGCTGGCGACGCGCTATTCCAACAAACAAAAAAGCAGTCTCATCATTCTGGCTGAAGGCGTTTGTTCAGCGGAAGAACTCATTAAAAAAATGAAGGAAATCGGTGGCGAAGACATGCTCCAACAGGAGGTGCGGCGGACGGTTCTTGGACACGTTCAACGCGGCGGAAGCCCGAGCCATTACGACCGAATGCTCGCGACGCGAATGGGTGAACTGGCTGTGATGGGATTGCTCCAGAGCGAGACTGGAACGATGACTTCGCTTCGCGATGGCAAGGTGACTCTGGTCGATTTGGAGCACGTTCTTTCGCGGAAACGCCCGATCTCCACGACACTCACTCGACTCGCGAAAAACCTTGGGATCGAGTTCGGCGACGCCGTGGAAGTCTAGCCGCAGAATCGGCTCTAACTCCGATCAATCGTTGTTTCGGCGACCGCCGGTGAGCAGCGGCAGCAGGTGCCAGAGGAAATAGGCGAGCGACGTAATGAATGCCGCGACATAGGTCCAGCCGGCGGCATTAAGCACGCGGTTCACGCCAAGCATTTCGTCCGCGGTGCCGATGTAGCCCATGTCATTGAGCAAGACTTTGGCGCGGCGAGACGCATCGAACTCGACTGGCAACGTGATCAGGTTGAACAACATGATGACGCCCCAGGCGATGGCCATGAGGATGGCAATTTTCCCCCAAGCCAGGCCGGTGAAAAGGCCGAGCAATGGCAGCCACATGACGAGTTGGCTGGCGAAATTCGTCGCGCCCACAGCCATCATTCGCGCACCCAGCGGAGCGTAGGATTGTTGATGCTGGATCGCATGGCCGCATTCATGGGCCGCCACTCCGAGCGCAGCGGGAGATTGTCCGTAATAATTCGCTTCCGAAAGCACGAGTCGTTTCTGACTCGGATCATAGTGATCGCCCATCATTTCGTTCGCCGCGACGATCTGCACATCGCTGATTTGCGAACGAGTGAGGATCGCCTGGGCGACTTGCGCACCGGTAACGCCGGAGGCACAGCGCATCTGGCTGTAGCGGTTGTAAACACTCTTCACGCGCCACATCGCCCAGAGCGAGAGGAGCATGGTTCCGGCGAAAAGTAGTAATCCAGCAAACATAGAATTTCAGTCGAGTTAGAGCGATATGAGCGAATTTCGTTCGATCTTTGCGAAAAGAATACCCTCTCCGCGCTCAGGGTGAACCCCGACACTCGGTTGATTCCAGCGATGCGTTCCTCATGTGAACACCCATTCCATGAAACCAATCCTGCTCCCATTCATCACCGTTTGCCTGGCCGTTTCCATCCAGGCACAAGAGGCCCAGACCATACCAAGCCATGATCGCGATACCCAGATCGGCCACGACAATGGCAAAAAACGATAACACGGCTCGCAACAGCCGCGACAAAGATGGCCAGACCTTGACGGCTGAAGACCAGTCGAATGCACCGGAAGACATCCGAATTTCCGCCGATCTTCGCAAGGTCATTGTGGCCGATCCGAAACTCTCCATCACCGCCAAAAACATCAAGATCATCACCATTGGCAAAGTGGTCACGTTGCGCGGCCCGGTCCAATCGGAGCAGGAAAAAACCCAGATCGAGACCGCCGCCAAATCGGTCACCGGACTCGTCCAGCTCAAAAACGAATTGGAAGTGAAACAACCCTAACTCAACTCAAAAAAAGCTAACCATTACACCTATGAAAAAAGCACTATTCGGAATCACCCATAACTTCGGCCAGGCCAATACGTTGGTCACTCGTTTGCAAGAAGGCGGATTCGCCAGCAGCGATATTTCCATCCTCGCACCCGACACGGAGGGACGTCACGATTTCAGCCACGTGAAGGAAACCAAGGCACCCGAGGGAATGGCGACTGGCGCGACGACCGGCGGCATTATTGGTGGCGTTCTCGGGTTGCTTGCGGGCATCGGCGCGCTGGCGATTCCTGGAGCTGGTCCCTTCATTGCGGCGGGGCCAATCATGGCTGCGCTCAGCGGATTGGGCATCGGTGCGACGACCGGCGGAGTGATCGGGAGTCTGATCGGACTGGGGATTCCTGAGTTTGAAGCGCGTCTCTACGAGGAGAAATTGAAGCAAGGAAATTACCTGATCTCCGTCCACACGGATGACGACAAGGAATTGGACCGGGCACGGGAGCTTTTCAAAGCCGCTGATGCCGAGGACATCTGCGTGGCGTCGGAACACACCACGTGAGTTCACTGGAACTCGACTGAAGTTTTCTTACTGGATGTCTTCCACCCAGAGTGCCATCTGGTAGCCGCTGGTGGTGGCGCTATCGACGAGGCCGAGGGCTTCGTCGTAGTGGTAGCCAGCGTTGCCGCTAACTTTAGCGGTTTTCGCGACGATGGCGCCCTGGAAATCGCCGCCGCCGGTGCAGACGAAGTCGAAGGCGGGGGCGTAAACGACGCCAGTGAAGTTGGCCGAGCCGGTGAGTTTAAAGTCGCGGAGGTAGGGCGAGGCGGTGGGCGTGACGCCGTAAAGAATCATGCTGTCGGCGGTGCCGGAGAGGTTGCTAACGCCGCCGCCGGAGACGCTGAAGTTGCCCTCGACGAAGAAGCTGACGTGGACGCCTTTCTGGATGACGAAGGCGGCTTGAGCGGTGGTTTTCATGTCGCCGGTGCTCCAAATCTCGATATAGGCGGGCGTGGCACCGGTGGAATCGGGATTGCTCAAGACGAGGTTGCTTCCGCTGCCGAGGTCGATGCCGGTGTATTTGAAGCGAGTGGGGCTGGCGGAGGTACCCCCGGCGAGGGTGCCGGTAGTGAGGGCGGAGGAGGAGGTGGTGTAGACCAGACCGTCCG
The DNA here is from genome assembly GCA_043758065.1 of Spartobacteria bacterium. GTDB lineage: Bacteria > Verrucomicrobiota > Verrucomicrobiia > Chthoniobacterales > DASVRZ01 > DASVRZ01. The sequence continues at coordinate 16,045 of JAYVOE010000001.1, forward strand.
CCAGCCAGGTGGGGATGGTGACGTCGGGCAGCTCGGTCTGGAAGTTGTTGATGACGGCGCCTTTGACTTGCGAGGTGTTCTGAATGACGCCGCCGTTGGACATGGCATCGCCATAGACGGGGTTGCTATTCAGGTTCGACGTATTTCCCGATTGATTGGTGGCGATGTCGCCGTTCGATTGCCGCTTGGTGACGTCGTACTGGGAAAGGGTAGATTTCGTTGGGTCGCTGGAGTCGAAGCTGTCGGTGTAGGCCCCGCCATTCATGGTGATGTCTTGCTTGCTGGTGAGTGAGCGTTGGAAGAGCTTGCCGAAAGTCGGGTAGGCGACCATCTCGACTTTGCGGGTGACTTGGGGAACGCGCAGGACGCCACCAGTGATGTCGGTAGTGTAGTTGATTTTCCGCAACATGGAGAGGTGGTTCTTGGTGTTGGAACTCGTGCGGAGAGACATTTCCTCGGTAACGAATTTGGAACCAGGAATCTCGGCAGTGCCGACGGAACGGATTTTCCACCAGCGTCTGTTGCCTGTGGTGGCGGGCGAGGTCGAGGAGGGCGTGACGGTGACGGTGGCGAAAGCTTTTGTGCCGCCATCGCCTTCATGAATAGGGAGCGGCGGAGTGCTGGTGGAACTAAAGGTGCGAGTCCAGCCGGTGGTGGTGTTGCCGGTCCAGCCCGTCCAAGTGGTGCTGGTGGTGGTGAGGTTGAGCGAGGCGATAGCGAGGTCGGCGCCGGATTCTGCCGCGCGAAAGGCGTCCTCCCAACTCGCCGAGTGGTAGGCGGCGCGGTAGCCGTTGTTCATGCGGGTGATCATGACGCCAGCGACGGTGGCCAGGGCGGTCATGCAGATGAGCGCAGTGATGAGAGCGCTACCGGATTTTTTGATTCGAGTTAGAGCGAAATGAGTTTTCATGGGCTGGGTGGGTTTTAGCTGTGGTTTCTCATGTAAACCGTGGCCGACCGGGTCGTTTGCAGGTCGGTGGTGCTGCCAATGCCTCGGAACCGGGGCGAAAAACTCAGCGAAGTCGTGATCGTGGAATCGACCCGGCTGAAGGTGAAAACAAAGTTATCCACGTTGTCGCCGATCACAGAAGTGCTGCTGACGTTGGTGGCACCGATGGTGTATTGACGAATCAACGACGTGCCGCTGACGTAATACTGGATGGTGTTTGGCTTTGTTGGATCGCCGTAGCTGGCGACTTTATTGACGATCGATGGCGACACAGGGCTACCGGAGGGATTTCCCTGCGCATCGTAGGACGCGTAGTAGGCCGGAACCGTGAGAGTGAGGGTGGTGCTGCCGGTCGAGATGGTTGCGGTGAGGGCACCCCGCGCATCGCGGACGATATAATCGAGAGCACGAACCTGGTCATTGGTGGCCTCGATGTAATATTGCGAGGCGTTGTAGGATTTCGTGAGCGCGACGGTTCCTGAAATCAGCGCCGTGAGGAGAGTCGTGGTGACGACCATGCCAATGAGGAGTTCAGCGAGGCTGAATCCGCTGCGAAGCTGGCGAAAAAGTGATGGGACTTTCAATGGTTTCTCCCGCTAATGCCACCGGGGGTGATGAGAGTGTAGCCTTGATGCGTGCGGGGGACGCCGCGCACGGCCCAGGTGACGGTGGTGGTGACCATCACGGTTTTCTCGTTTTTGACGGTGCCGTCTCCATTTTGCACGATGCTGGCGGTGCCGCTGGCATTGCGCGTGACGCTGACGGATTTTACATCGGAAGTAACAACGGATGGCCGAGGATTGATGGTGACGTCGATGGTGACGATCATGCCGGAGAGTGGCGGGAACGTGTTACCCGTGGTGGCGAGAACGGTGTCGCGGATGTAGGTCGGATCGACCATGGAATCGAAAGCGGCATTGCGCATTTTGTCGAGTCGATCGCGGGTGCATTGCTCGGCGGCCACCACGCCTTGCGAAGAGCGCAGAAGCTGAAAGGCCTGGCTGTTTAAGGCAAACATCCCACTCATAAAGATGGCAATGATGACGGAGGCCACCATGATTTCGATCAGCGTAAAGGCGGCGTCCCGGGATGCGCGCAGCCGGGTGCGGTCGGGGGATTTCTGGAGAACGGCGCGATACATCTTGCTCTTTGAAGCAGCAGAATGAATGCCAGTAACGCTTCTCATTTCCCTGCAACTCGGCTGAAAAAAACCCTCCCGCGAGCCGCCCTAAAGCGAGGCCAGCGCCTGGCGCAAGCGGGAGAAATCGACCGGTTTCACCAGGTGCAGAATGAAGCCGGCATCGCGGGAACGTTTGAGATCGTCCTCCATGCCGTAGCCGCTCAGCGCGATCCCGCGGAGGCCGTGCCGCTCGCGCAGTTCCTTCATCAGATCGTGCCCGGAGCAGTCCGGCAGGCCGAGATCGGAAATCACTAGATCGAAGTGTTCGCGGGCCGCCGCCTCGCGCGCCGCCTCGCAAGAGCTAACTGCGACGACGGTGTGCCCATCGCGGGTGAGCATCCGCGTGAGCACGAGAAGAGTGGAATCGTGATCCTCGACGAGGAGCAGCCGGATCCCACGTTTGGCGTCGCCGTGCGGAGCGGCTTCGTGGCTCGCCCCGTTTGGAAAACTGAGCGGAGTTGGAGCGGAATGGTGGGGCTGCGACGGCGTTCGCGCACCGGGAATATCCACCAGGAAAGTCGCGCCCCGCCCCGCGCCGGCACTGGTGGCGCGGATCGTTCCGCCATGGACTTCGAGGATGGCTCGCGCGATGGCCAGGCCGAGTCCCATGCCGCCGAAACGATGATCCCCGGTGAGGCCGCCCTGCTCAAACGGGGTGAAAATTTGTTCCAACAACTCGGGCGCGATGCCGATGCCGGTGTCGGTGACTTCGATGCTGAGATGGCCGTCGTTTTTGTCCTTCGTCTCGATTAAAACCTTTCCCTGGCGCGGGGTAAATTTGACGGCGTTGCGGAGAATGTTCCAGATCACTTGCTGGAAACGCGCCGGGTCGGCGTCGAGTTCGCTGCGGGTGGCGGAAAATTTGCAGTCGAGTTTGATTTCTTTCGCGGCGGCATCCTGGCGCACGATTTCCTCGGCAAACTTGATCAGCGCGTGGGCATCGCAAGGCTGGGTGCGGAGCTGGAGCTTGCCCTGGGTGATGCTGGTGAAGTCGAGCAAGTCGTCGATCAGGCGCGCTTCGAGGGCGATGTTGCGTTCCATCATCTCGAGCTGCTCCTGCACATCGTGGGGCAGGCGTTCGTCGCCGCGCAAGGCGGAGGCCGTCATCAAAACGGGTGTCAACGGCGTGCGTAACTCGTGGGAAAGTGCGGCGAGAAATGCGTCTTTCGCGCGATTGGCTTCCTCAGCTTTGCCTTGCGCGCCCTTCAGATCTTGAATGTCGGTGTTACTGCCGAACCATTGGATGGGGCGATCTTCGGCGTCGCGCATGATCTCGGCGCGGACGATGAACCAGCGATATTCGTTGCCGCCGGAGAGCAGGCGAAACTCGGTCTGGTATTGGTCGCCACTTTTTAACGCGGCTTCCCATTGTTTCGTGGCGCGTGGCAGGTCTTCGGGATGCAAGAATCGAGTCCAACCCGTGCCTGAAATTTCCGCAGGTGACGCGACCCCGAAATAATCCACGCACTCCTGATTCACGTAAGTCAAATTTCCCTGGAGATCGGCCATCCAGACTTGCAGCGACACCACCTCGGACAAGAGCCGAAACCGTTCCGCTCCTTCATTCGACTCCGACTCCGCTCTTCCCCGCTCGATCGTGGCCCAGCAACGCTCGACCACTTCCTCGACCAACTCGATGTCTGCCTCCGCCCAATTCCGCGGGATCGTCTGGTGAACGGCCATCATCGCGCGAAGCCGACCTTCCTTCATCAATGGACAGCAAATGACCGCCTTAATGCCGATCGCATTAAACATCTCCGCGCCTTCGCCGTCCTTCAGTTCCACATCGACGTCGTGCACCACCAGCGTGCGTCCGGAACGCATCTCGTCCATCGCTCGCGGGCCAAAAAGCTCCAGGTCATACGTGCCCACCGTGCTCTGGCAGCCGTCGGTGTAATCGTGCGGAATCGTAAACTGCAGCGTTTCCGGATCGACCTCGGCGTAAGCGCAACGCGAAGCGTGGATCTCTTTTCCGAGCATCCGGGTGGCCACTTCCATGATCGATCTGTCATCGATCAACACCCGGGTCGCCTCGCCGAGCGCATTGAGGAAATGCACGCGATCCTGGATTTCTTTCCGGTGTTTCTCCGCCGCTTTTTTATCCGAGACATCGTGGAAAACCAGGATCACGCCGAGGACGTCGCCCGTCTCGCTGCGAATCGGCGCCGCAGAATCTTCGATCGGCAATTCCCCGCCCGTTTTGCTCCGCAAAACCGTGTGATTCCCCAACCCGACGACACGATCTTCCTCCAGGACGCGCTCCACCGGATTCGCCATGATCTCCTTCGTCTGTTCATTAAAAATAACGAAAACTTCCTCCAGCGGATGTCCCACCGCGTCGGCACTCGTCCAACCCGTCATGCGTTCGGCGACCGCATTGAGAAACTCCACCTGTCCCTCGCGGTTCGTCGCCACCACGCCATCGCCGATCGAGTTCAGAGTCACATGCAACTCCGATGCACGCCGTTCCGCCGCCGAGAGAGTCTCCTGATACGCCCGATTCGCCCGTCGTAAAAGAGTCCGCACCGTCTGGATTAACAGCGGCACTCCGAGACCCACCGCCAGGGCAAGCGCCGTGTAAAGCGCCGCCACTAATCGCTGATATCTGAGCGAGCGTTGCGCCCGAAGCGTCTCCTCCTGCTTAATGAAAGCCTTCAGCGTAGCTTGTAAATCATTCATCCAGCCAAAGCCGCGCTGCACCGTATCGGGCGGCGGATTTTCCTTCGTCGCCTTCATCTGCTCGATATAATTTGATGCGAGTTGCATCCAATTCTGCGCCACCTCCCGGGCATGTATCACGCGCGCCTGCTGCGGCGGATTATCGGAAACCAGCGCGATCAACCCATCGATCTTCGGCAGCACCTGCGGCTTCACCTCATCAAACGGCACCAAATAAATCCGGTCTTGCGCCAGACGAAAACCACGCGCCGCATTTTGCATCGTGATCATCTGGTTCTCGATCTCGTTCGCCGTCACGATCACCTCGTTGGTGTGATCGACCATCTTTGCGGAATGAAGCAGGAAAAAAATCAGCGCCACCAACCCCATCAGTGGGATGCCCAAGGCGACGGACAGCGAGAAAGTCGTCCGCCTCAAAAGCGCTGAAAAATTTCGCTCGTCCAAAATACGCGTTGTTTCGGACTTCGCGGTCAGTGGCGTCAGGTTCGGCATTTTCAGGAGCTATAAAAAATCAGGGCGTTTTGAAGCAATCAACCTTTCCTCTTGTAACGAATCCTGCCCTAAAATGGATGTTTGAAATCGGGGAAAGCGGCCGGTTTTTCAGCGGAGTTCCAATCGATTCTGCCGAACGTCCCGCCGCTGAATGCGCTCCAACTCGCCTGAAAACAAAAAAGCCGTCGCGCGAGATGCGGACGGCTTTTTTTTGATGCGAGTTTCAGTCGATTCTAACTGTGAGTGCGGCGTTTCACTTTCAGCTGGGCAAAGCTGCGCATGATGGCCGATTCGACCATGGCCAATTCTTCACCTTCGAGCGCGCCTTCCTTCAATCGAGTTTGAGCGCGATCGAGGGCTTCCTGGACTTTCGCTTCGTTGATCGCCGTTTCTTCCACCGCCATGTCCGTGAGGACGCTGACGCTGCTGCCGGTGACTTCGACGAAGCCTTCGCCAACCGCCAGGTGAGTCCGTTTGCCTTGCTGGCTGATGACCAATTCACCGGGGTGAATCGACGTCATCAGCGGGATGTGCATCGGGAAGATGCCCATTTCGCCATCGACTGCCGGGATGACCACCGAATCGACTTCGTCGGAAAAGGTGAGCTTGTCGGGGGTGACGATTTTTAAGGTAAGCGTGGCCACGAGGGTTTTTTGAGTGGAGTTAGAATCGATTCAGCCGGGACTTAGTCCTGGATCTGGTCGATGCCGCCCTTCATGTAGAAGTTGCCTTCTGGCACGGCGTCGTGTTTGCCTTCGAGGATTTCCTTGAAGCCGCGAACGGTTTCCGCAATGGAAACGTATTGGCCGGGAGTGCCGGTGAAGACTTCCGCAACGTGGAACGGTTGCGAGAGGAAACGCTGGATTTTGCGAGCGCGGAAAACGGTGGTTTTGTCATCTGGGCTGAGCTCGTCCATACCCAAGATCGCGATGATGTCCTGGAGATCCTTGTAACGCTGGAGCACGCGCTGAACGCCGCGAGCGACGTCATAATGTTCCTGGCCGATGATGTCGGGCGAGAGTGCTTTGGAAGTCGAAGCTAAAGGATCGACCGCTGGGTAAATGCCCAATTCCGCGATGGAACGCTCAAGCACGACGGTGGAGTCCAGGTGCGCGAAAGTGTTCGCCGGAGCTGGATCGGTCAAATCGTCCGCCGGAACGTAAACGGCCTGCACGGAGGTGATGGAACCTTTCGTCGTCGAAGTGATGCGCTCCTGGAGCGTGCCCATTTCGGAGGCGAGAGTCGGCTGGTACCCGACTGCGGACGGGGTGCGTCCGAGCAGTGCGGATACTTCGGAGCCGGCCTGCGAGAAACGGAAGACGTTGTCCACGAAGAGCAGCACGTCCTGGTTTTTCTCGTCGCGGAAATACTCGGCCATCGAGAGGGCGGAAAGCGCGACGCGGAGACGTGCGCCGGGAGGTTCATTCATCTGGCCGTAAACCAGCGCGACTTTGGACTTGCTCAGATCGGCCTGGTTGATAACGCCGGCGTCGCTCATTTCGTGGTAAAGATCGTTTCCTTCACGGGAACGTTCGCCAACGCCTGCAAAGACGGAAAAGCCGCCGTGTTCCTTGGCGATGTTGTTGATAAGTTCGAGAATAACGACGGTTTTGCCGACGCCCGCACCACCGAAGGCGCCGACTTTGCCGCCCTTGGTGAACGGGCAAATGAGGTCGATGACCTTGATGCCGGTCTCCAAGATGGTAGCGCTGGTGTCCTGCTCGACGAGGGTCGGAGCCGGGCGGTGAATGGGGTAGCGCTTGGTGTGAGGAACCGGGCCGCGCTCGTCCACGGGATCGCCAGTGACGTTGAAAATGCGGCCGAGAATGCCGTCGCCGACGGGAACGCTGATCGGAGCGCCGGTCGCTCTGACGTCGTAGCCGCGCTTGAGGCCTTCGCAGGAACTCATCGCGATGGCGCGCACCCAGCCCTGGCCGAGATGCTGCTGCACTTCGAGAACGAGGTGGTTTTGAACGCCGCCGACTTCAAAGTCGATCTCGAGGGCTTCGTAGATTTTTGGGAGTTGTCCGAATTTACTGTAATCGACGTCGATAACGGGGCCGATGACCTGGACGATTTTGCCGATGTTGGTGGCGGTGTCTGTGCTCATATGATTGGAACTGGAATGAAAAAACGGGCTGATAAATTACTGGCCGAGGACCATTTGGGCGGTCGAGATTTCCAGCAATTCGGTGGTGATGCTGGCCTGGCGGAGTTTGTTGTATTCGAGGGAAAGATCTTTAATGAGCGACTTGGCGTTGTCGGTCGCGCTCTTCATCGCAACCATTCGCGCACTGTGCTCCGAGGCGCGGGCTTCGAGAACGGCGTTAAAAACGGCGATGTGAACGGAGTAAGGGAGTAATGACTCAAGGAATGCGAAGGCGTTCGGCTCGAACAAAATGTCGCTACTAGTCGCAGTGATGCTGGTGTCGTCCGCGAAATCGTGGACGTCCAGTTGGTCAATCGCCGACGTGACCGGGAGAACTTGCACCGCTTTCGGAACTTGCGTCAGCGTGTTCTTGAAGTCGGTGTAAAGCACGGTCACGCGATCGACTGCACCGGACAGAAACTTCTCCACGATGAACTTGGAGACGGTCTTCGTTTCCGCAAACGTCGGCGCGTCTTTCAGAGGGAAATCGGCGAGTAAATTGCGCTTGCTACGACCAGCCCATTGCGAGGCTTTGCGTCCGAGTGTGACGAAAATGGTTTTGCTCGCCTCAAACTTGGTGGCCTCACGCAAAAGGTTGGTGTTCAACGCGCCGCAAAGACCTTTGTCCGTGGCGACGATGAGAACCAATTCCTTGGCAACGGGACGCGTTTCCAGCAGCGGATGCGTGTCGTCCGAGCCGAGGCTGCGGAGAGCGAGCGCCATCTTTCGCAACGCCGCTGAATAGGGACGGGCATCGAGCGCGAGTTGCTGGGCTTTGCGCATTTTCGAGGCAGCCACCATCTGCATCGCCTTGGTGATTTGGGCGGTGTTCTTGACCGACTTAATGCGGCGTCGAATGTCTCGAGTATTGGCGGCCATTTACAGAAGGGGTGAATTGAAAGTGAGGGTGGCGGGAGCATCCTCGCGAATGCGGAAACCGATCTGCGGTTTCTCGGTCGCAGGCGGTTCAAGCAGGCGGCGGAGAGCTGCAAAAAGCGTGGAAAGATCCGTGTCGTGCCCGTCGATGCGGGTGTCGATCTCTGCCAGCTTGGTGGCGAGTTCGATGCTGGCCGAAGCCGCTTGACGAAGCTGCACGAAAGCTCTCACAACTTCCACGCTGGCCGCGATCGCCGTGTCGCTGTTCAGGACGCTGGCGAGCATAATGGCACCATGCTCGGTAAAAGCAAAAGGGCGCGTCCGTCGTCCACCGTGCTCTGGTTGGTCCGGGGTTTTTACCGAAGAACTTGAGGTCGCAAATTGCGACCTCAAGATTGCAAACTCCTTAGCCGTAAGCTGATACGCAAAACCCGAGGGGAACCTTTTTAGGTTCCGTTTGAATTGCTCAACTAGGCGTTTGGTGGTTACGCCATAGATCTCTGCCAGATCGAAATCAAACATCACTCGCTGGCCGCGCATCCAGTGGATGGCGGTTTCGAGTTCGGTTTTTACAGCAGAAGACATAAAGAATTCGTCGGAGAGCAGAGAAATCAAAGCAGGTAAAGGCGGTTACTTGTAGCTCGATTTAAAGTCGGTCAGAGCGGACTTCAACTCCGCTGTAATTTCGTCGTTGATCTGCTTATTGCTGTTAATCTTGCCGAGGAGATCGGATTTGCGGGTGTTGAAGAAATCCATCAGCTTGTTCTGGAAATCTTTGATTTTCTCAACTGGCACGTCGTCGAGGTAGCCGTTCTGCATTGTCCACAGAACGGCAACTTGGAGTTCGATGGCGAGCGGGTTGTATTGGGTCTGCTTGAAAAGCTCAACGATGCGCTGTCCGCGATCGAGCGTGGCCTTGGTTTTTGCATCCAAGTCAGAGCCAAATTGCGCGAACGCCGCCAACTCACGATACTGGGCCAAATCGCCCTTGATCTTCCCGGCGACCTGCTTGGTGGCCTTGATTTGCGCAGCGGAACCGACGCGGGAAACCGAGAGACCGACCGAAATCGCTGGCCGAATGCCTTGGTAGAACAAGTCGGTTTCGAGGTAAATCTGGCCGTCGGTGATGGAAATAACGTTCGTCGGAATGTAAGCAGACACGTCACCTGCCTGCGTCTCGATAATCGGGAACGCAGTGACGGAACCGTTACCATTTTTTTCGTCCACGCGAGCGGAGCGCTCAAGCAAACGGCTGTGGAGATAAAAAACGTCGCCCGGATACGCTTCGCGGCCAGATGGGCGCTTGAGCACGAGCGACACCTGACGATAAGCAACGGCGTGCTTGGAGAGATCGTCATAAACGATCAACGCGTCCATGCCGTTATCCATAAACCACTCGCTCATTGCAGCACCGGCAAACGGAGCCAGATATTGGTTGGTCGCGCTCTCGGCCGCGGGAGCGGAAACGATGATGGTGTATTCCATTGCACCGGCTTTTTCGAGGATGGCGACGGAACGGGCAATGTTCGAGTTTTTCTGTCCGATGCCGACGTAGATCGAGTAAATCGGGCGGAAATCAGGGTTGCCGACGTTGGCTTTGTTGATCTGCGCCTGATTGAGAATGGTGTCGATCGCGATGGTCGTCTTGCCAGTGCCCCGGTCGCCGATGATCAACTCACGCTGTCCGCGACCGACGGGAATCATCGCGTCGATGGCCATGATGCCAGTTTGCACAGGCTGGCTGACGGATTTGCGCTTGATGATGCCGGGCGCGATTTTTTCCACGGGATATTGAGTGTCGGAAACGATCGGACCTTTGCCATCGACGGGCTGGCCGAGAGTGTTGACGACACGACCGAGCAGGCCTTTTCCAACGGGCACAGAGAGAAGTCTGCCGGTGGTTTTGACTTCGGTGCCTTCCTTAACTTCCGTGAAATCGCCAAGCAAAACGCAGCCGACTTCGGTTTCTTCCAAGTTCAACGCGAGACCGTAGAGGCCGCCCGGAAACTCAATCAGCTCGTTGAGCATGACGTCGCTAAGGCCCTCGATTTTGCAAACACCGTCACCGGCTTCGCGGACGAGGCCGACATTGGATTTCATGGCCGAGGTAGACAGGCCGGAGATTTGGGATTCGAGTTCTTGCAGGATGGTGCTCATAAAAAAGTGATGGGAGTTAGAAGGATATCAGCCGGGTTAGGCGACGAGATGTTTTTCGAGATTGGCCAGGCGACCGCGAACGCTACCGTCGTAAACATCGCTGCCGATCTGGATGCGAAGTCCGCCGAGCAGCTCGGGAATGACGTGGAGTTCGGTGGTGAGATCGTCGCCGTATTGGGAACGTAGATCGCGTGTGACGCGGTCCAGCGATTCGCCGGAAAGATTCACCGCGCTGTCAATCACAGCATGATGTTTGGCGATTTCCAAACGGGACAAACGCGCAATTTCTTTGAGAATGCCGACGTAGTTCCGCGGTTTACGTTCGATCAACAAGGACGTGGCCTGGCGCAGACGATCGCCATTTAGACGGCCATCGACAAAGCTCATTTGAAAAAGCTGTTTGGCCGTGTTGCGGGAGTCCTTGGAAAGTTTCATCGGAGTTAGACAGCACTCACGCCGCGAGTGCTTTCCTCGGTGAGGCGTTGTTGATCTTCGGCGGTGAGGACTTTGCCGGTGACTTTCGCGGTCGTGTCGATGACAAGACGACCGAGTTCGCGCTTGAGCTGGCCGAGCATTTGCGAATGTTCGAGCGCCGTGGCTTCGCGAGCCTTGGCGATGATTTGTTCCGCTTCGGAGATGGCCTTTTGACGTTCGCGTTCGCCTAATGAGCCAGCGGTCGTGAGCGCTTCGTCGATCACGCGTTGCGCCTCGGTATTTGCCTTGGACAAAATCTGCTGATAACGAACTTCGGACTCAGCGAGCTGCTGTTTGATTTTCTCCGCGTTGACGAGGCTCTCTTCAATCTTATTCCGACGCATTTCCAACACCGCGAGAATCGGCTGGTAGGCAAATTTCCGGAGAAGAATCGCCACGATGCAAAAGCTGACGAGTTGCGAGAGAAAAAGTGGCCATTCGACTCCGAAGTCGCTGCCCGTTTTCGTGGCCATGTCGAGGATTCCGCTATCTGCGGCCGCTAAAGTAAATGAGTGGAACATTAGGATGAAAGTGGGATGGAAAAAAGAAAACCGACGCGCCGATTAGGGTTAAGGAATCAGCGCGCCGGGATGAACTATTGGCCTTTGGCGAGGAAGATCGCGAAGAACACGATGCCTTCCACCAAGGCGGCGAGGATAATCGCGATGTTGCGAATGTCGCCCGATGCGCCTGGGTTGCGTCCGGTAGCTTCGGCTGCTTTTGCACCGATAAATCCGATACCGACTGCTGCACCGAGTGCGGCGAGACCGATGTGGATGTTACCGCTCATGGCTTCTGCCGCTGCGAGGAGATGATTGCTCATTTGTTGTATTTTCTTTTGGTTGTTTTTCCTGATCGCTCCCGCAGTCCAGCCACGGTCAAACGATCAAAAGTGGTTGTTAAAAAATCAATGATGTTCAGCGTGATCGCCGCCCTCATGGGTGCAAATCAGAGCGGTGAAAACCGAGGTTAAAAGCATGAAAACCAGCGCTTGCACGAGGCCGACGAGGAGTTCCAGAAAGTAGAATGGCAGGGCAATCAGCCAGCCGAAATAATGCGACATACCGGTCATGGCTTCGAGCAGGTTTTCACCGGCGAAGACGTTGCCATAAAGACGGAAGCTCAATGATACGGGGCGGAACGCAATGGAGATCGTTTCCAACACGCCGACGAAGGCAAAAAGGATAATCATCGCGAGCTTCATAAAACCCTTCGATTCGCCTTTTGGCCCGAAAATGTGGAAGACAAATCCACCTGGTCCATTGAATTGCACGCCCCAAATCGTCCAGAGAACGAAGAAGATCATCGCAATGGCGAGCGTCATGTTCAGGTCAGCATTTCCGCCGCGAAGCAGAGGCTTCTCCAACTCGAATCCGTGACCCGCCACATGATGTCCCCAGCCGATGGTGCCGACGCCGGGAATGAGGCCGAACCAGTTGCTGATGAGGATGAAAATGAAGACCGTCGCAAAGAACCAGAACGTCTTTTTTACGAGATCGGGACCAACGATTCCGCCGAGAAAGTCATAGAGGCCTTCGATGAGAAATTCCCAGAAATTCTGCGGGCCCGATGGCACCGGACGAATGTTGCGAGTGGCCAATTGGCAGAAAAGAATCAGCGTCAAAGCCGCGCCCCAGCAGAGCACCATCGAACTCGTCACCACAAACGGACCAGCGCGGAAAAGAACGGGCGAAAATAGCGGCAAACCCTCATGTTTTTCTTCCGCCTGATGCACCGCCGGGACGTGCACGGCGTGCTGCACTGGAGCGCCGACCGTGCTCGAAGTGACGACGACCGGAGTTCCAGTCGATTCTTGGGCTTTCACCGTGCCGACGCAAAAGGTCAGGCAAAGAACCAGCCACAACGTGCGTAGCGGGCTCGAAAAATTAAAAATAGGGAAAGCAGTAGCTGACATGGAGTTCACTTCAAGGGCCGCCAAAGACCGTGAGAACAAACCGGGGAGGGGAGACCGTCGGGTCGTTGGCAGGGCGACATAAAAACGCGGGTTGGAACCTTTGACAAGCGCAAATTGCGAAGTTTGTGAAATTTTTCACAAAGTCCCTTACCGACGCGAAATTTTTCAGTCGAGTTAAAGTCGATTCACCGCTTCGTCATAGGCGGCTTCGAGGGCGGCCAGACTTTGCGAGAGTCCATAGAGACGCTCGATGTTAGCGGCAGCTTTGCGGGAAAATTCCTCATATCGCTGGAAGTCCGATGAAATTTCGAGCAGTGCGTTCGCGAGTTCAGCGGGTGATTTTTCGGAAACGAGCAGGCCGTCTTCGCCATGCGTCACGGCCTCGGGAATGCCGCCGTGATTCGTCGCCACCACGGGCAAACCGGCGGCCATGGCTTCGAGCATGGCATTTGGCACGCCTTCGCGGTCGCCGCTCGAAGTCATTTCGCTCGGATGCAGAAACAGATGTGCCGCGTCGATTTTTCGATACAGCTCCTCGGAACTGACCCAGCCGAGAAGCTTCACATTCGACTGCAACTCCAATGAAAAAATTTTCTCCTCCAACGCTTTTCGCTGCGGACCTTCGCCAGCGATCCAGAATTGTGCCTTCGGATATTTTTTCACGAAAACCGCAAACGCCTCGATCGCCGTGAGCAGCCCTTTTTTCGGAATGAGACGGCAGGCTTGCAGTGCGATCCAACTCCCATCAGCAGGCGCGGTCCGCACGCGGCGGACGATTCCCTCCAGCGGAATCGGCGTCCGGTTCAACCGCAATTTCTCCGGGGGACAACCCATTTCGCGAACGCGATCGAGGAGCGATTGACTCCGCGCCAGCACGAGTTTCGCCGTCGCAAAAACCTCCGGCAAGGCGTGCGCATATTCGTCTTTGTAGGCACCGTCCGTCGCATCAACGCCGTGAAATGACACGATCAGCGGCCCGCCCCAAGCCTGGATCATCGGCAAAAACTTCGCCGCTTTGTGTCCGTAATAAACGTGGAGCAATTTTGCATCGGACTTCGATAGCAATGGCGCGAGATTGTGGCTGTGCCAGCCCGGCGGCGGCAGGACCGGAACCGGGTTCCATTTTTTCAGAACGTGCTTCAACCAAAACCGGCGCAGGAAATTTCCCCGTGGACGAAACTTGTTTTTCTTCATCACGGTCAACGGCGAAAACGGAAACTTGTCCGCATTGATCCGCTCCTCGCAAACCACCTCGGTCCGCCAGCGCGTCAGCCCGGTGACCTGGCGGTAAACGCTGAGCATTTCCGGCTTCAGAAACGTCCCGCAGACGCTGATGACGAGCGGTTTCTCAGACGTGGCGGCGGGCATCTGGCTATTCCTAACAGACGCCGGGCCGGGACTGGAAACCTAAAAAAGAGAGCCGAGTTAGGGACGATTCAGCGCTTTCTCCGGGCGCGACTTGGAAACGACGATGATTCCGCGCCGCGCCATGATTCCCGGATCATGGTTTTCCCTCGATATTAATCGCACTCGAAGCGTCGGAGTCATCCGATGAAGGAATGTGAGCGCTGACACACGTGGCGAAAACTCCAACCACAACACCTATGAATCTACCTAACAAAGAATCCACAGCATCCCAGACCGGCAGTGCCCTTGGCGGCAGCGGCGTCAGCCAACTCGCCGGCGAAATATCCCATCCCCTCAAGCCGCTGATCGAGCCACTCGTTGGCGATCTTCACAGCAGCGGCGGTGGCACGACTGGGGCAGGCTCCAACGCGCCGAGTGCGGAAGAAATCTCCGAGCGCGCCTGGATCCTCTATACGAACGCGGGCTGTCCGGAGGGACGTTCGCTCGAACATTGGCTGCAGGCCGAGCGCGAGCTGACCAGCGGCGGATAAATTCGCTCGATTCGGCTGGCGAACTCGCGCAGTTTGAGCGGACTTTGAATCCACTCCGCGCCCGTCTTCGTCGTCTCGTCATTCTCCTAACATTCGTCGCCAGCGTGGCATGCGTTGGCGCGATTCACGGGCAAACGCTCCGCCTCCTCGGGCGCACAGCGTTGCCCCATGAAATGTCCGTCGGCAAGACCAAGCTTGGTGGGCTTTCCGGCATTTCTTACGACGGAAAGACCAACACGCTCTGGGCCGTTTCCGACGACTCCAACAACCACGGCGGCGCGTCGCGCATTTACCAGATTGCCCTGCAACTCGACTCAGAAAAAACGCCCGCCCTCGAGTGCTCCGTGCGAGGCGTCGTCCTCCTCCGCAACCGCGACGGGCAACCGGAATTCAAAGCCGATTGCGAAGGCATCGCGATCGCTGGAAAAAACACCGCCTGGGTCAGCAGCGAAGGCAAGGCAGGGAAAAATGGTGCGCCCCCTTGGATTCGGCTTTTCTCGTTATCCAATGGCAAACTCCTTCGCAGTCTGACCTTGCCAAAAATTTATTTGCCCACCAATGCGAACGGGCAACCCGTGTCTGTCAATAGCCCTCTGCAAGTCAGCGGCGTGCTCTCAAATCGGGCACTGGAATCTTGCTCGCTCTCGCCCGATCACACGACGCTCTACACGGCTAACGAGACGTCATTGATGCAAGAAAAAGCCCCGGGCGAAAGTGCCGGCGGCGCAGGACTTTTTAATTCGACTCAGGTTCGTATCGCCGCTTTCTCAGCTACTAACAATCGTTGCCTCAGCGAGAAACTTTACGTGTCCGACGCGGGCTGTTTTTTCGGCTCGATCTCCGACGTTACGCCGCTCGATAACCAAGGAAATCTGTTAGTATTGGAACGCCGCATGGTGAGATTGGAAAAAGGCACCGGCTGCGTTGGCATCCGAATTTACCGCGTCCATTTCCGGCAGGAAAACGCAACGGAGTTAGAGCGGATTCAGAGCGTTCGCGGACGCGATGTGACGCCTCTCGAAAAGACACTCGTCTACGATTCCCGCCGCGACGGACTCAATGATTTAGATAACATCGAAGGCCTCGCCTTCATGCCGCTTCCTAACCATCGCACCGGACTCGTCGCCGTCAGTGACGACAACTTCGGCAAAGATCAGCAAACGCAGATTTTGCTCTACGAGCTAACCAAAAACTAACATGACCTCAGCCGAATCGTTTGCGAAGGCCAGGCGTCTCATTCCGGGCGGCGTCAACTCCCCCGTGCGCGCGTTTCGCGGAGTCGGTGGCGAACCGTTTTTCGTTGAGCGGGCGTTAGGTTCACACATCTGGGATGTCGATGGAAAGGAATACATCGACTACGTCGGAACCTGGGGCCCGGCGATATTAGGTCACGCGCCAAAAGTGGTGTTAGACGCGATTGTTAGCACGGCGCAGCGCGGTGTTAGTTTCGGCATTCCTAACACTCTGGAAATCGAAATGGCGGAGACGATTATTCGTTTCGTTCCCAGCATTGAAAAAGTCCGCATGGTCAACAGCGGCACTGAGGCCACGATGTCTTGCATTCGACTGGCACGCGGATTCACCGGACGCAGCAAAATCGTCAAATTCGAGGGCTGCTATCATGGCCATGTTGATTCGTTGTTAGTCAAAGCTGGCAGCGGTGCACTAACACTCGGTCAGCCAGATAGCGCGGGTATTCCGCCGGAGCTCGCCGCGCTCACCATTACGCTGCCTTACAACGACCCGGAAGCGCTCAAAGCCATCTTCGCCCGGGAAGGACGCGAGATCGCTGCGATCATCGTCGAACCTGTTCCCGCCAACGCCGGACTTTACCTGCCAAAACCCGGCTATCTGGAACTCCTCCGCCAGCTGACTTTTGATTCGGGTTCCATCCTAATCTTCGACGAAGTCATGACCGGTTTCCGACTGGCAAAAGGCGGTGCGCAGGAAATTTACGGCATCAAGCCCGACCTTACCGCGCTCGGAAAAGTCATCGGCGGCGGCCTGCCCGTGGGAGCTTTTGGCGGACGCGCCGACATCATGGATTTCCTCGCGCCCGACGGCCCGGTGTATCAGGCGGGCACACTCTCGGGCAATCCGCTCGCCATGGCCGCCGGCCTCGCCCAACTGCGCGAACTGGAACGCCGCAATGGCTGGGCCGAATTGGAAACCATCGGAGTTGCATTCGAATCTGGCGTCCGCGAGGCACTGGCAGTAGCCGGAAAAAAATTCACCTTCCAGCGGATCGGCTCGATGTTTTGCCTCTATTTTACTGATCAACCCGTGGATAACCTAGCCATGGCGCAAACTTCCGATCGCGCTGCCTTTGCCCGCTACTTCCACGCGTGTCTAAAAGCCGGCGTCTATTTCGCGCCATCCCAATTCGAAGCCGGCTTCCTCTCCCTCGCCCACTCCGCCGCCGATATCGATGCAACTCGCATGATCACTACACAAGCCCTGCAGGGAGCTTGAGTAGGTATCGTTAGTTAGCCCGAAGAAGCGCGACGATTTCCAAAGCGCCGACGATGGCGAAAAGCACCACAATCAAGCCGAGGATGATGTTAGTTGGGAGCCGGTTGTGCCGCAGGGGTTCGGTGAAGGCGACGACGTTGTTTAAGTAGAGGAGCGTGGCGGCAAGAAACGGGATGAACACGCTTCCCAGCACAGTGAACGCAATGACGATGAGGAGCGGCCGACCAAGAAAAGCGAAAGGCACGGACGTAATTGCCATCCCCAGGAGCGCGACGCGATAAGGTGCGGCACCGAACTGCGTCGCGGCTTTCCTCTGAGCCGGCGGCATTCTCCGAAGGAGGCTGTAGCAGTCGGCGATGACGCTCGGGATTGTCCGCCAGACACCGACCAGCGATGCGAGCACTGCGGCCCAGAATCCGATCGAGTAAATATAAAAGCCGGCGGGTCCGGTGAATGCCGTCATCGCGCCAGCCATGCGAGAAACGGCTTCGCGATCCGTGATAGCAATCCCAGCGGAATGAAAAACCCGGTTTGCGATCAGCATCACCGACAACCCGAAAATCGTTGTGAAAAGGTAGGCCGTCGCCAGGTCGAGTCGAACCGCCCGGAGATTGAGCGGGTCTACTCTGCCCTCGTCGCGCAAGAGATAATTGTAACTCAGCAGCGTGACCGATCCACCGATTCCGCCGAGCAGCGAGAGAACGTAAGTGCCACCGCCCTGCGGTATGGACGGCACAAAGAGCCCACGCATGACGGCTGCAGGATCGCGAAACGTGAGGACGGCGCAGAGGACGATGCTCACAAACATGACCACCATGAGCGGTTTCATCACCCGCTCGAAACCGCCGCCTCGCGCCCACCAAATCAGTGCCAATGCGGCGACCGCTTGCGCAAATCCACCCCAGGTTCTCGACACTGCGCCGTTGGAAATGTTCTCAATCGCCAACCCGCAACCGCTGACCAACGCCCCACTGACGGCAACCGCCCACAGCACGAGGTATGCGGCGAAAAGCATCATTACCCATCGCGGGAGGTGGCTCGTCCAACCCTCCAGTGCCGTCGATCCGGTGGCGAGCTGCCATCGAGCAATCCCCTCGCTGAGGACAAACTTGAAGAACGTGCCCAGCGCCAACGCCCAGAGTAAACTCACGCCATGCGTCGCTCCTCCCACCGTCGCGGCGACGATGTCACTCGCCCCGATTCCACTCGCGGCCATGATAACTCCGGGACCGAGCCAGCCAAACGGCGGTCGTGGCGAAGTGGAAGATGACATCAACTCGAACCGCCGGGTTTACCACGGGATGACGGCTGATTGGATTCTAACTCGAATCTGTTTTTGGCCGGAATATTAGTCCAGAAGATCGGCGGGGACTTTGCCGCCGTTGGCTGCGAGTTTTTTGAGGACTTCCTTGTGCAGCCAGATGTTCATGGTGGCGGAGTCGCTGGTGTCGCCGGTGTAATGAAGTTCGGTGGCGAGTTCTTTGCGGGCGGCGAGGCTGCTGTCGATGTCGAGGATTTTGAGGAGATCGACGATGGATTTTTTCCAATCGAGATGCTCCGGGTTTTTCGCGGCCATGGCGGAAAGAACGGCATCGACATCGACGGGAGCGGTTGCCGGGCTGGGAGCCGTCGGCGCGATGCCACCAGCGGCGGTGGTGGCGGGAGGCGTGCTGGTGGGAGCGAGGGCGGTAGTCGCGCTGTGGCCGAAGATGGAGGAGATAATTTTATTGAAGAAGCCCATATGGATTGTGGTGTCCTCCGTTTAACGGATCCGCCCGGCTTTTACGTGTATCAAAGCGGAAGGCGCCGACAAATTTTTCAGTCGAGTCGGAGTCTAATGACGGACCATCCGGGCGCAGAGAAATGCGCCGAGGGTGATGAAGATGAAATTCGGCGCCCAGATAAGCCATTGCGGGTAAAGCGCGGGGTTGTTCCGCGAGTTGTCGGCAATCATGATGAAGATGAAGTAGCAGACGGCGACGGCGAGGCTGAGGGCGAATCCGATGGACGTTTCGCGTCGATGCGCGGTGATGCCGAGCGGGATGCCGACGAGGGCGAGCGCGAAGCAGCCGAGGGAGAGCGAATAGCGTTTGTTCAACTCGGTGAGCGTGGCGCTCTGGCGCTCGACGGTGTTGTCGCCGCGAAGGGCAGTTTCCAGCTCGCTGAGGGTGAGGGTGGTCAGCCCGCGGCGCTTCTGGTTTTTCTCGTAAAGCTGGGTCAGCGAAATGGGGAGGACGCCTTCTTCCATCGTGATGCCCTGGCGGATTTTGTGAATGTTGGCCGGGTCGGTCAGGTCGCGCTCCTCGTAGATGGCGTTGTTCAGGCGCATGAGGACGCGTTCCTCGGCGAGGTCGAGTTCGAGGCTGCCTTCGCGGGCGGAAACGACGCGGATCGGTTTGTTGCTCTCGTCGATCTCGTAGACCTGAATGTTATGCAACCGGGTTCCGTTTTTTTGTCCGACGTAGATTTTGCGCCCGGGAAATTGATCGATGATGCTGTCGCTGCCGAAGAGCGAAAGCGGATCGCTGGTGGCGACGTCCTTGAGCGTTTCCTTCATCTGCTGCTGGGCGCGAGGGGCGACGGTCGTATTGATCCAGAAGCAAAACAGCGAAAGCAACATCGCCGTCGCGATCACCGGCACGCAGATACTCGTCAGGCTCACGCCGCAAGCCCGCATCGCGATCAGTTCGTTCTCCGCTGAAAGCCTTCCGTAAACCAGCAAAACGGTCGTCAGAAAAGCCCACGGAATCGTATACATCAACGAAAACGGCACGATGTAAGCGATAAAACGCCCCACGAAAATCAGCGGAAAATCGTGGTTCACCAGCAGGTCGAGCACTTTCGTCATGATCGACCCGAGGATGAACACGCCGCTGAGCACCGTCACCGCGATCAGAAAAGTCGCGAGAACTTGGCGGACAACGTAGCGGTGGAGAAGGTTCATCAGGGCCGGGCGGAAACGATGATTCGGGCGGGAATCGTTTGCAAGAAGATTGGTCCGCGCTTAAAAATCTGGACTCGAATGCGATACGATGTGGCCATTATTGGAGGAGGTCCGGCGGGCAGCACGGCAGCGATGACCCTCGCCCGTGGCGGTCGCAACGTGATCGTCCTCGAACGGGAAAAATTTCCCCGCTTTCACATCGGCGAGTCGCTCCTTCCTTACAGCATGGACGCGTTTGACCGGCTCGGCCTGCGCGAGAAGATCGAGGCCGCCGGGTTCATGCCGAAACATGGCGCGGAGATCGCCAGCGGTTGCGGCACGCGTGAATTGCGCTTCCATTTCAAGAACGGCTTCCGCTCAAAACGTGAGAGCGCGTATCAAGTCACCCGCGCCGATTTCGACAAGCTCCTGCTCGACCACGCTCGCGAACAAGGCGCTGAGGTCCGCGAAGAAACACAGGTGAGTTCCATCGCATTCACGGAAAACGGAGTCGAGTTAGAGACGAATGGCGGCTCCATCGAGGCCGATTACGTCATCGACGCCAGCGGACGAAACAGTCTCGTCGGCACGCATTTCGGGTTGAAAAAATCGTATCACGAACTGAAGAAATTCGCCGTTTACGCACATTACGAAAACGTCGATCGCGCCGAAGGAATCGATGGGACTTTGACTCGTATGGTGCGCACGTCGAAGTCGTGGTTTTGGATGATCCCGCTCTCAGAAACACGCACCAGCGTCGGCGTCGTGATGAATCTCGATGAGTTCAAATCCGCCGGGGGTTCCCCCGAGGAAACGCTCTCCGCAGCCATCGCAAATCAGCCCGTCGTGCAGGCGAAAATGCAAAACGCCAAGCTGGTTTCCCCGGTTTACGCCACGGGCGATTACTCCTATCGCAACGAGCAATTCACCGGCAACCGCTGGATTCTCGCAGGCGACGCCGCCGGGTTCATCGATCCCGTTTTTAGCAGCGGCGTTTTCCTCGCGATTCTCACCGGCGAAGAATCAGCCAACGCCGTCATGGGCGCGCTGAATCGTGTGCAACTCCGCTCACGTTTGTTTGCCGAATATCATCGCAAGATCAACCGCGTGATGGACCTTTACCTCGACCTCGTCCTCGGCTGGTATCGCCAGGAATTCATCGAGACATTTTTCAATCCCGTGCAGCATTTCCAAATGGTCCCGGCGATCAACGCCATTCTCGCGGGAAATGACGGCCGCTCCTTCGCGATTCGCTGGCGCATGGCGCTTTTCCACCTCATTGTGCGGTTGCAAAAACGCTTCCCACTTTCCCCCAAACTCACTCTCGAACCCAAGATCGCTTGAAACATTTTCTCTGGCTTATCGTCGCCGTTTTTATCTCCGGCTGCGCCACCGCGCCTGCGCCAAAACCCGGAGTGCAATGGAAGTCGGTTGGTGGCCAGGTGCGTTACGCCGATGCGAAACGGACGTTTGTCGCAGACGTTTCCATTCGAGTTGGAGCGAACTCACAGGAATTCTCCATGGAGGTGAACAAAGCCGGCGCCGTCCTCCTGAAACTCGACCGCGTGGGCGATCAAGGCTGGGCCACCGGACCACTCGCGCACTGGCCGTTTTCCGGTCCAGTGAAATCGGCGGGCTCCCATTTGAGGCCGTGGTTTGATTCGACTTCCAATGCACTCAGCGGGGCATCGGTGGCGGAAGCGGGTTTTCCCAAGCTGCAATTTCGGCTTCAGCGCTAAGTCTCAATGTCGTCGCCGAGCCGCGCCATCGCGCATTCCATCGTCCATCGTCGCCGCGCCTGGCTGCTTTCCCTCGCCGGAGTCATGGTCGTGGCGCTCACCATTTTGGGGTTTCGTCTGCGTTTCGATACCGAAATTCTCAACCTTCTGCCGTCGGGTTTCGACACCGTCGAGTCGCTCAAAGTTTACAGTTCGCAATTCAGCAAAAATCGTGAGCTAACATTTGGTCTGCTCGACGAAACGGGGAAAGTCGATCTCGACGCGTTTGCCGAGCATTTCAGCACGATGCTCGGAAAAGAACCGTGGGTGACGCGTTTTCTGGATCGTTCCCCGATGGAAAAAGCGAATGGCATGGAAGAGGTCCAGGCGCTCGCGTTGCCGCTGCTTTTCAATCTGCCGCCCGCCGAATTTGATTCCGCTCTAACTCAACTGAAACCCGAAACCTTGGCCGAGCGTTTGCGGCTGCAACGTCAGCAAATCGAATCCGGTTCGCCGCGTGCGGGAATCCAGTTAACGCTCGATCCACTCGGGCTCGTCGTGCCCGCGATGAAGCCGATGGCCATGTCCTTTTCCATGGATAAAGCGCAGCCGCTCACCTCGGAAGACGGCACGATGCATTTGGTCATGGTCCTCACGAATCAGCCCGGCGATGGACCGTTTGAATGTCGCGAGTTGATGAAGAAAGTGAACGACTTCAATCAGCGCGTCCTAAACTCATGGGACGGCCCCGATCCCGAAATCGTCGTCACCGGACGCACGCCGTATGTCGCGCAAATGTCGAAAGGCATGGAGCGCGACATTGCCTCGACGCTTTTGGGTTCCATTATATTAGTCGCTGGAGTTTTTTATTACGGATTCCGCCGGGTCAAACCGCTCATTGCGATTCTGCACGTGCTCGCGTTGTGCTGCGTTTTGGCCATCACTTTGGGCACGCTCTGCTTCCCCGCGCTGAACGGAATCACGGTCGGCTTTTGCTCGATTTTGATCGGACTTGGAGTGGACTTTGGGATGTTGCTTTACGGGTCGTATCAGATTTCACGCGACTCCGGTTCGACTCACGAAGAGGCGATAGCGACGTCGATCGAGCAATTGGGACGCGGTATTTTATTCGGCGCAGCAACCACCGGCGCAGGATTCTTTGCCCTGGTCCTGAGCGGCTGCCAGGGCTTCGCGCAGCTTGGCGTGCTGATCTTTTTCGGCATTCTGCTCGCGGCCGGATTGATGATGACCGTCTTCTTTTTGTTCATCGGCTCCGAGCATCGTCCGATCAATAAAGACCTGCTTTCATCCGGGTTAGATCGATATCTGGAACACATTTTTCGCTCGCCCAAAGGCATGATTTTCGCATCGCTCGTCGTCCTGATTGGCCTAACGATTTTTGCCGGTCTGCCAATTGCCAAACTGCGGATCGAGCCGAATCCGCGCTCGCTCGAACCGAAGAATATTCCCGCCGGATACGCCTTGCGGAAGATTCAGGAAAAAATGTCGCCGACAGGTGAGGAACTCGTTCTCGCCATCGTGGACGCCCCGGACGCTCGTGAGTTTTCCCGCCGGTGGAATACGTTGGAACTCCACTGGAAAAAGCTTGTCGAAGAGGGAAAACTCAAGTCCGCGACATCGCCGGCGGCCTTCATTTTATCGCCGGATAATGTCGGACAAAATATCGGCAAACTGAAGTCCGTCGATTTCGCCGCGACTCGCACCGCGCTGACGGCAGCACTCACGACGGAAGGGTTTTCCACAGATGCGTTTGCCAGCGGATTCCGAACGTTGGATCAACTCCAGAAGCTCGCAGAATCGAATGCAACTGGGATCAGTTTTCGCGACACGCTGCCGCTAAACTCGAGCTGGTGGTTCATCCTCGACAAGTTTTTCGCATCGAAGCCGAACCTTGCCTGCGCCTACCTTACACCGCTCAAACCCATCGTCACGCCCGCCGAAAAAGCGGCGTTTGTGGAAATGGTCACGCCGAAAGACGTGCCCGTCCATCTCACCGGCTGGACGTTTACGCTCGCCGATCTCGTGACTTGGGCCGAGGGAAAACTCGTCCTGCTGAGTTCGCTGATGCTGGTTTTCAACGTCATTTTGCTCGTCTTTCTTTACCGGGAATTCTCCACGCTTTTCCTGCTGATGTTGACGCTGATTCTTTCCATCGGCGCGATGATTGCCACCGTCAAACTCACCGGGTTGCCAATCAATTTGTTTAACATTCTCGCCTTCCCGCTCGTGCTCGGCGTGGGCGTCGATTACGGCATTTACGTGCTGCTGGCGATCCGGCGACCGGGCGATCAGAAGCAGCTTTTACACAATATTTTAAAGCCCGTTTTGCTCAGCGCGCTGACCGCGACGGCTGGTTTTGGCTCGCTCGGTTTCGCCGAAAATCCGTCTTTGAGCGGACTTGGATTGTTATGTGCGATCGGTGTCGGCTGGAGCATTTTAGCGACGCTCTTTTTCCTCGTCCCCGCGTATGTCTGGAAGCACCGATAAACCGCGGACGAATCCCTGGTATAACTCCTGGACTTATCGCACGGCCAGCCGCATTGCCTCGACGATTCCGCGGGTGCTCAGTCAGGCCGGGGCGAGGTTCATCGGGCATCTGGCGCACGATCTTTGCGACCAGCAACGCGACATCATGCGCGAAAATCTCCGCGTGGTGACGGGGAAAAACGGACCGGAGTTGGATACGATTGTGCGGAATGGGTTTGTCCATTTCATCCAGATGATCGCGGATAACCTGCGCATTCAGACGAGCGATCTCAGCGAAGTCGCCGACATCGTGGGCGAATGGTCTGGGCTGGAACATTTGCGCGAGGCCCAGGCTCGTGGCAAGGGGACCGTTCTCATCACCGGCCATCTCGGTGCATGGGAGTTAGGGGGCATTCTCCTTGCGGTGCGCGACATTCCCGTGACGGTTGTGACGCTCGCGGAACCCCGCGCTGATCTCGGCGAATGGCGCGAAAAATACCGTCAAAAATTCGGCATCAGCACGATTACACTCGGTGAGGACCGCTTCGCATTTCTATCCATCGTCCAGACGCTCCGCAAAAATGGCATCGTCGCCCTGCTGGTGGATCGACCGTATGGCGAGCATTCGCAACCGGTAGAAATGTTTGGCCGCACGGCGCATTTTTCACCTGCCGCATCGCTCTTGTGGCAACACACGGGAGCGACTATTTTGCCAGCCTTTGTCTTTGCCCAGCCCTCTGGAAAATACGCTTCCCATGCGTATGCTCCGATTGAAATGAGCACGGCTCAGGACCCTTCACAGACTCACCATGTTAACACCCAACGCATCGCCGATTTCTTCGCCTCGCTGCTCCAGATTTATCCGGATCAGTGGTATAATTTTGTTCCTGTCTGGACTGATCGCCAACTCGATCACGGCCCAGGTTTTAGATAAGGATGCAACTCGGATCATCGTCGAAAAAATCTCGGCGAAGCGGAAGGAAAAGCCGTTCATCCAGGCAGATTATCGTGAGGAAAAAAGCGGCGGTTTGCTCGCGCGTCCAGCGATTAGCACGGGGAAAATGTGGTATGCCGCGCCGAATCAATTTCGCAAAGAAAATCGCGGCGAAGGAAAGGAAAGCATCATCGTGAGCAACGGCGAATTGCTCTGGATGTATTACCCGGCGTTTCAGGAAGCCGAGCGCTACGATTTGCGGAAGCAAAAATTCATCAACCAGGGAATCGCAGCTTTTACATCCGGGTTGGATTTCACTGAGGTGGACAAGGATTTCACGGTTGTCGCGCAGGAAACTCCTCGCGGTTACTCGATCGAACTGACGCCGAAACGTGGTCCGGTCAGCCGGATGCTGACGCGGCTCGAAGTGCAACTCAGCAAAGCGTTGGAACTTCAGTCGGTCGAAACGCAGTCGCCGCGCGGTGAGAAAATTTTGACGGAACTCAGCCACATCAGCGTCGAGCCAATTCCGACGGCGACGTTCGATTTCACACCGCCAGCGGGCGCGAATGTCAGCACGCCACTTGGGAAATAACTTGTCGCGATTGCGTCCGGGCATTTATGAATAACTGACCGCTTCCATATGCGATTTCGTTCCTTCATTTTCCGCAGTTTGCTTTTAGGGGCGAGTTGCAGCGCATTCACCGGAAATGCGGCGGAAAATGAGTCGAGTTCCAGTGAAATCACCACGTCGGAAGTGGCCGAACTTTCCAAATCCGAGATGGATCAGGCCACAAAAAGCGATGACCTAACATTGCCGATGCCGGGTGAATTTTTCGCCGCGATCGGGAAACGCAATCGTCCCAATTGGTCGCTCTTTTACCGGACGCCGCTCTCGCTGACTTACAGTAATCGTGCGCAGATCGCCTTAAATCTCGGCGGCCTGATTGCCGACGGCTACATCGCCGTCGAGGCGCAGGACGGACGCCAGGTGAAAAACATTGGAAAAGACATCATCGCGCTAGCCAAACAACTCGGAGTCAGCGGCAACGTTCTCGGTCGTGGAAACAGCATCACGGATTTCGCCGAAAACAACGAATGGAAC
>JAYVOE010000002.1:0-7333 GCA_043758065.1 Spartobacteria bacterium
CGAGCGCCGAGGACGCGCAATCCATTGCAAAAATCAACTGGCTGGCTGAAACGCAACTCCCCGGTTTCAAAGACGCTGCCGGAAACGTTCTTCCGTTCGACTTTAACGGCATCCCGCGACTCACTCCCGAGACGGACGCGGATGGAGTTTTCACTCTTCACAGTGTGATGTTAGACACTTTGCCCGCCAACTTCGTCGGTGCTGGTGAAAAGCTCGCCAAGGCACCGGGCGAACCCACCATCGAATGGCTCTGCGGCCCCGTCATTCCGCTCGGCAACGACCAGTTCCGCATCGCGCTCGACCGCACCTGGCCCTCCGGTGCCTGCTATCTGGCGGCGCGTCAAAGCGGCACCGCGACCATCCGCGACATCGTCGAGCCGTGTGGCATTCAGATCAAAAAACACACTGAAGGAACTCCGCAACGCATCACTTTTGACCCGATCCCCGAAGTGACTGACGGAACAAAATCCATTCGAGTTACAGCGCAATCTGACTCCGGATTGCCCGTGAAGTTTTTTGTTAGGAGCGGCCCTGCGGAAATTCACGGCGACGAGCTCGTTTTCACTCCGGTGCCACCGCGATCAAAGCGGCCCATCGCCATCACCGTAGTCGCCTGGCAATGGGGACGCTCCACCGCGCCCGCCATCCAGACTGCCGAGCTCGTTGAGCAGACCATTCTGCTAAAATAACCAGGCCCGCTTATGTTCGCGCTCCGACATTTTGCAGTCCCATTTCTGGCCGCCGTTTTTTCCCTGCACGCCTCGGCGGCCGAATCGTCTCGCATTCGGGAATTGATTGATCCCGATTGGAAATTTCTCGTCGGAGATCCAGCGAAAGCCGCAGACCCCGCGTTCGATGATTCGGCCTGGCGCACGGTGACGCTGCCGCACGACTGGAGCATCGAGGGAAAGCCAGATGCGAAAAATCCGATGGGCGGGCAAGGCGGCTTTTTTCCAGCGGGGTTAGGTTGGTATCGGAGACCGCTGACGATTCCGGCGTCGTGGTCCGGCAAACGAGTGAGCGTGGAATTTGAAGGCGTTTACATGAACTCCGAAGTGTGGCTAAACGGCGAGCGCCTCAACACGCAGCCCTACGGTTACACCAGTTTCATCGTTGATCTCACGTCGCACCTGAAGGCTGACGGAGAGAATTTGCTCGCGGTGAAAGTGGACAACTCCAAGCACAAAAACACGCGTTGGTATAGCGGCTCGGGCATTTATCGCCACGTCTGGCTTACGGCCACGGACCCGGTGCACGTGGCACCGCGCGGGGTCTTCATCACCACGCCAAAAGCAGACGCAAACGTCGCGACGATTTCCGTTGAAACGAAGTTGGCCAACGAAAGTGCGAAGGCGGCGAACGTCACGCTTGTGACTACGTTGATCGGGGCCGATGGAAAAAGCGCGGCTACCGTTTCCTCCAGCGCTGACGTGGCTGCGGGATTGGAGCAGACGATTCATCAGGAAATCTCGCTGCCGCATCCTTCGCTTTGGTCGCCCGAAACGCCGACGCTTTATCGCGCCGTAACTGAGGTGCGAATGAATGGGAAAACCGTCGATGAGTTGGAGACGAAGATCGGCGTGCGCACTCTCGCGTGGTCGGCGGACAAGGGACTGCTTCTTAACGGAACTCCGCTAAAACTCAACGGCGGCTGCATTCACCACGACAACGGAGTCCTCGGCGCAATGGCATTTGATCGGGCCGAAGAGCGGAAGATCGAGCTACTCAAAGCGTCCGGGTTTAACGAAATCCGCACGGCGCACAATCCGCCCTCACCCGCATTGCTGGACGCCTGCGATCGCTTGGGAATGCTTGTGATGGATGAGGCGTTCGATTGCTGGGCCAAGGGAAAAAACTCAGCGGACTACGGTCTCTATTTCAAAGATTGGTGGGAGCGCGATCTCGACTCCATGGTTTTGCGGGACCGCAACCATCCCTCCGTTATTTTCTGGAGCCTCGGCAACGAAGTCCCCGATCTCATGGCTGCAATGGGTCAAGAATACGGCCCCAAGCTGGCTGCTCGGGTCCACTCGCTCGACACGACACGGCCTGTAACGAACGGCATTCTCGGCTGGCCCGACGAAACGAAAAAGCCCGGATCGCAGGCAGCGGCCGATGCGAATTGGAACTCGCTGGACATCGTCGGCAGCAACTACGGCATCGGCAACCACATCAAGCAGCACGACCAATTTCCGAACCGATTATTGATGGTTACGGAATCGTCTCCGGGTAATCCGTCCAACGTCTGGAGGCAAGTCATGGAGAACGTATTCGTCGTCGGCGACAACGTCTGGTCGGCTCAAGATTATCTCGGCGAATGTGGCGTGGGCCGGTCGTTTTACATCGGAGATCCATCGGAACCGATCAATCCACCGAAAGATCCCCAGGACACGAAGCTGCACCCCGTGATGCATGGCAGTGACAGCCTTTACCCGTGGCGCGGTGCGAACCCTGGCGATCTGGATTTACTAGGCGACCGCAAGCCAATGGCCCATTGGCGCAACATCGTTTGGGACAAAGGCGAGAAACTCTACCTGGCCGTGCGTCAACCCGAGGATGAAAAGCCGTTGTTTACCGTCGGCTGGGGCTGGCACCCCACGTTTGTAAATTGGACTTGGCCCGGTCGCGAAGGAAAACAGACCGGAGTTGAAGTGTATTCTCGCTACGAAACGGTGCGTCTTTATTTGAACGACAAGCTGGTGGAAGAGCGGAAAATCAAGCCCGCCGACGGCTTCCGATCCATTTTCAACCTGCCTTACCAGCCCGGAACGCTGAAAGTTGTCGGCGTCGAAGATGGCAAGGAAACAGGGTCGTTTTCCATTTCAACCGCAGGCGAACCGGCGAAAATCCGGTTGACTCCCGACCGCACCACCATTCATTCAGGCGAGCAGGATTTATCCTTCATCAACGTCGAAGCACTCGACAAAAACGGGCAGCCACAGCCGAATGCGGATGCGCTGATCACGTTCACAGTTTCAGGCCCCGGCGTGATTGCAGGTCTGGGGAACGCGAATCTAAAAAGCGAGGAAATGTATCAAGGAACGCAGTGCCATTTCTATCACGGGCGCGCGCTGATCGTCATCCGCTCGAAGAAAGAGACCGGAGCAGTTTCCCTCCAGGCAGAGTCGCCCGGTCTAACTTCCGCCTCTGTAAAAATCGCCGTGGAATAGAAGCCCGACAGCTTTTCCATTTCACTCGAAGTCCCATGAATTTTTCCAAACAACTAGCATTTTGTATCGTGTCTATTTTCAGTTTCCTGTCAGTCGTTTCTGCGAGTGAAACGGCTCCAGGCGCTTGTGGAAAAAGCTTTGTCATCGTCGGTGAAATCAAGCACCAACATCCGAAGCCGGGCATCACGGTAGAAAATGCAACCAACTCAGAGTTCTATGTGGATGAGGTGTTCGGGAAGTCTTTCACTGCGACTGTTCCGGGCTTACCCGCTGGCATCTACACGGTGGAAATCTATCTAGCGGAAACGTATTGGCAAAAACCCGGCGAGCGCATCATGACGATCACGGCGGGTGGTCGCGAACTCGCGGCAAACCTGGACTTGATGGAGTCGGGCTTTGCCAAAGAGCAGGTCGTTTCCGGCACGGTCGAGCATCAGGAAGATCAAATCATGGGGCCGTTAGCGATTGAGTTTTCGGCGAAGAAAGACTCCGCGAAATTCAACGCGATCCAGATCAAGGACAGCCAGGGAATAGTCGTTGCATGCGTAGCCGCCAAGGATCTGGCAGTCCTCGGAGATCCGACCGCCATCGTCGTGCCAGAAGTGGCCGAGGCACCCATTTACTTTGACTCCACGCAGCCAGTTGAGAAACGCGTGGCCGATCTGGTTCGTCGCATGTCGCTCCAGGAAAAAGTCTCCCAATTAATGAATGCCGCACCCGCAATCGACCGCTTGAAGTTGCCGGGTTACGACTATTGGAGCGAATGTCTCCACGGGGTCGCTCGGACCGGGCGAGCAACGGTTTTCCCGCAGGCCATAGGAATGGCAGCCGCATGGGATCCGCCGCTTCTGAAGTCAACGGCTGACATTATTGCAACTGAAGCGAGAGCCAAAAATAATGGTGCACGCGAGAAAAGCCCGGATACCGCCCGCTACTTTGGCCTGACCTTCTGGACTCCTAACATCAACATCTTCCGCGATCCGCGCTGGGGCCGCGGCCAGGAGACTTACGGGGAGGATCCGTTTCTCGCATCGCGCATGGCGGTGGCATTCATCCGCGGCCTGCAAGGTGACGATCCGAAGTATGTCAAAGCGTCTGCCTGCGCCAAGCATTTTGCCGTGCACAGTGGCCCGGAAAAATTGCGCCATACTTTCAATGTCGATCCATCGCCGCGCGACCTTTACGAGACCTATTTGCCCCAGTTCGAGGCTGCCGTGAAGGAGGGAAAAGTCTTAAACATCATGTCTGCCTACAACGCCGTTTACGGTGTCCCCGCGCCTGCCAGTGAGTTCCTCCTGACGCATCTGCTACGAGAAGAATGGGGCTTTACCGGCCACGTCGTCTCCGATTGCGGTGCGATCGGAGACGTTCTCAGAGGTCACCATTTCGCGAGCACGAATGCGGAAGCGGCAGCGGTCTCGCTCAAAGCAGGGAACGACATTGAATGTGGAGGGACAAACGCTGCTCTCGTCGAGGCGGTGAACAAGCATTTGTTAACCATAGCCGACATCGACAAAGCGCTCAAACGAGTGCTCGAAGCGCGTTTTCTACTTGGGCTTTTTGATTCGCCCGACGATTGCCCATACCTGCGAATTCCGAAAACGGAGAATGACACACCCGCTCACAACGAAGCCGCTGCCACGATGGCGCGTGAGTCCATCGTTCTGCTGAAAAACGAAGGAATTCTGCCGTTGCAAAAGAGCGCGATTAAAAAGATCGCCCTGATCGGTCCAAACGCCGACTCCGTTCCAGTGCTCGAAGGTAACTATAACGGATCAGCTTCCAATCCCGTGACTTTGCGCGCCGGCTTAATCGCTGAAGCAGGATCGGATCTCGAGGTGGTTTACGCCAAAGGCTGCCCACTCGCCGCCAAGATCGGAGAGGAACTGAGCTCAAATTCATCGGAGTTTCAGTCTGCTCTGGAAGCGGCGAAATCGGCTGACGTGGTGATCTTTGCCGGCGGCATCGACCGATCCGCGGAAGGCGAGGAAATGAAAACCGTTTATCAGGGTTTCGACAGTGGCGACCGAGTAAATATCGAGCTTCCTCCCATCCAAACGGAACTCCTGAAAGCACTCAAAGCAACCGGGAAACCCATCGTCTTCGTCAACTTCAGCGGCGGCGCTATGGCCATGCCTTGGGAGGCCGAAAACATCGGCGCCATTCTTCAAGCGTGGTATCCGGGCCAACAAGGCGGCACCGCAATTTCGGACGTCTTATTTGGCAAATACAACCCCGCCGGTCGCCTCCCCGTCACCTTCTATGGCTCGACCCAGGACCTGCCCGCGTTTGAAAATTACAGCATGGAAAACCGGACTTACCGTTACTTCCAAGGCAAGCCACTTTTCCCTTTCGGCCACGGCCTGAGCTACACGAAATTTGATTACCAACACCTGCAAACCTCCGTTTCCGAAATGAAGCCCGATGGTAAAGCCATCGTCAGCGTCAATGTGACCAACAGCGGCAAATCTGACGGCGACGAAATCGTCCAACTTTACGTTAGCCACGTGAATTCAAAGCAACCGCAACCCCGCCTCAGCCTCGCCGCTTTCAAGCGTCTGCGCATTGCCAAGGGCGAGACGAAAAAAGTCGAACTCGAACTACCGGCGAGCGCTCTGCGCTACTGGGACGAGCCATCTAAATCTTACATCGTCGAACCCGGCGACTTTGAAGTTCAAGTCGGAGCATCCTCGTCCGACATTCGCCAAACCGCCCGGCTCCGTATTCGCTGAACCGTGATTACGATCTAACTCCCATCAAAAAAAGACTTAGTTCATTTATGAATATGGAAAAATACACCATCGGCATGGGCGACCGCTTTGCCCACCAAGGCCGGGCTCAACTCCGCGCCGTCCAACTCGCCACCGAGCAGGGGCTGAACATTTATCCCGTCTGGAACAAATCGAATCGCGAACACACGATCATCGGCAGTCGCCCGGACGATTTACGCGCAGAGGCCGATGCCGCCGTGGCCGCTCTCGACTGGAAAAAAGCGTATTACGTGGACGCCGATCACATCGGAATGAAAACGGTGGATGGCTTCATCTCGGCGAGTAATTTCTACACGCTGGACGTGGCGGATTTCACTGGAAAACCAGCGGAGTTAGATTCGATTCAGCGCTTCGTTGTTAGCATGGAGAAATATCTCGGCGATCTAGCTATTCCCGGGATTGCCAGGCCATTCCAACTAACAAAAGAAATCGCCGAAGCCGCGGCGAAGAAATTTCTCCTAGCTATTCAGGAAGCCGGGAAAATTTATCGTCAGATCGTCGAGAAAAAAGGCGCTGGAAAATTCGTCACCGAAGTCTCCGTGGACGAGACTGATACGCCTCAGACTCCGATGGAATTATTTCTCATTCTAGCGATGATCGCGGGCGAGAAAATTCCCGTGCAGACGATTGCCCCGAAGTTTACCGGGCGCTTTAACAAAGGCGTCGATTACGTCGGCGACCTGACGCAATTTGAGAAGGAATTCGACGAAGATTTGAGTGTGATCGCATTCGCGGTGCGGGAGTTTGGCTTGCCGGAGACGTTAAAACTAAGTGTGCATTCGGGCAGCGATAAGTTTTCGCTCTATCCGATCATTCGCCGGCTCATTCAGAAGCACGACGCTGGCCTGCACGTCAAAACCGCCGGCACCACCTGGCTGGAAGAAGTGATCGGTCTCGCGGAGTCAGGCGGAGAGGGACTAGCGATTGCGAAAGACGTTTACACCGAGGCGCACGCGCACTTCGAGGAACTCACCGCCCCTTACGCCACCGTGATCGACATTGACTGTGCGAAGCTGCCAGCGCCAGTCGAAGTGCAAGGCTGGGACTCAGAAAAGTATGTTAGTACACTGCGTCACGTTCAGTCGAATCCTAACTATAATTCTAACTTCCGTCAGTTGATTCACGTCGGCTTTAAAGTCGCCGCTAAAATGGGCGCACGTTATACCAATGCCTTGAAAGCGAACGAAGAAATCATCGCCAAAAACGTCACAGGAAATCTACTCGACCGACACATTTTCCCAATCTTTAGCTAGTAAACCAAACATCACTCAGAAATATCATTTATGAACAAACAACCCTACCAACTCAAAAACAAAGCAGGCAAACAAGGCGTCGGAGCGGGCGTCTGGAATCTCGGACCCGGCGGCGACCCGTTCGGCGGTCCGACTCGCG
>JAYVOE010000003.1:0-19047 GCA_043758065.1 Spartobacteria bacterium
GTCGGGTGGGTGGTGATTTTGTTGAGATAACCCGCGATGGCACCGACGTTTTTTGCGATGGACCACTCGTTGTCGTTCAGGACGACGATGAAGCGTTTCGTTTGTTCCGCGACGTTGTTCAGAGCTTCGTAGCTGATCCCGCAAGTGAACGCAGCGTCGCCCGCAACGGTGACAATGTGCTCGCGGCTGCCGCGCATATCGCGTCCGACGGCCATGCCGAGCGCGGCGGAAAGGGCGGTCCCAGCGTGGCCCGCGCCGTAAGAATCGTGAATACTTTCTGAGCGGAGTAAGAATCCATTCAGGCCTTCATATTGGCGGATGGTGGAGATGCGTTCGCGTCGTCCGGTGAGCAATTTGTGGACGTAACCCTGATGCGAAACGTCGAAGATGAATTTGTCGGTCGGTGTCTCGAAAACGCGATGCAGCGCGATGGTTAACTCGACGACGCCAAGGTTCGGCCCGAGGTGTCCACCGGTCTCGGCGAGGACGGCGATGAGTTCATCGCGAATCTCCTGCGCGAGTTGCGGGAGTTGGTTCTCCGACAGGAGTTTGACGTCCGCCGGGGAGTTAATTTGATCGAGGAGGGGACGTGGAGCGGA
This sequence comes from Spartobacteria bacterium, assembly GCA_043758065.1. Classification (GTDB taxonomy): domain Bacteria; phylum Verrucomicrobiota; class Verrucomicrobiia; order Chthoniobacterales; family DASVRZ01; genus DASVRZ01. The sequence continues at coordinate 600 of JAYVOE010000003.1, forward strand.
GTTAGAAGAGACTGACATCAGGATCGGGATTTATGAACGGAGTTGCAGTGGATTCTGGAGCGGACGTTGGCGTGGGAGATAGGGCTTTGCGGGTGACGATCTCGATACGTTGTTCGGCGGCTTTGAGTTTCTCCTGGCAGACAGAAACGAGCTGGGTGCCTTCTTCGTAGCGCTCCAATAATTCGTCCAACGGCATCTGGGCGGATTCCATTTGTTGGACGATCCGTTCGAGTCGCTCCATGGCGGCTTCAAACGTGACGGCGGCGGGAACGTTTTTTGATTCGGGTTTCATACGTATCTGAACCTAGCCGCTACTAGCTCCCCTTGGCCCAGCGTTCGCGGTCGCTGTAGAAAATGGATTCGCCGCTGATCGGAAGTGGAACGAACGCTTTCAACGGGAATTTGGCCAGCGCCTGGCCGTTGCGGAGGATGATGCCAGACCAGTTTTTGTATTCGCCGCTGGCGACGTTGGGAAAGAGTCCGAGCCGACTGGTGACGGGCGTCAAATAGAGGCCGTTGATCTGCATACCGAGCTGGTTGTAGTCGTTGATGGCGTTAAAATCCTCGACCGAATCCGGCAGCCAGATGCTTTTTCGATCGGCATACCAGGCGACGGCATACGGCATGTCGGAGGCGATGACTTCGTCGGGCTGCATCCATTTATTCAGCAAGGCAATAATGGGCGGGCAATAAGGCGGCCAGGCGAAGGCGACGGACGTCCCTTTCGGCAACAAGGTGAGAATCAACTGCACGCTGGATACCAAAAAGATCACGGTGATGAAGGCCTCGCGAGCGTATTGGAGATGAATATCCAGCCTCGCCCAGAGGATGAGGAGCATGGCCATTCCGTAGAAAAGCATGAACGGAATGAAGAGGATGTGCAGTTGATTAGCTGAGATGAGAGCGTCGTTCTGGCCGGCGAGGGTCATGCCGAGGAATGCGAAAACCCACATCGACAGGAGTGCCCAACGCAGGTCGGCGGTTTCCTTGCGTTTAAAGCGGTGCATCAGCGAAACAAAGAACATCGGAGCGGCGATCCCCGCGCCCAGCAGCATGAGGAGCCTGCCGGATTGGTCGATAATCTGCTCCGTCAACTTCGAGCGAAACCAGGAAACGCCGATGCCGAGCGTGGTCGTCGGCTGGCGCATCCAGGCGGCTTCGCTTTGTTTTACTTCATCGAGCTCCGCGTAATAGGAAACCCCGAAAGGCGTGCCGGAGACTTTCATATTCCGAGCAACCCACGGCGAATAGACGGCAAGGGCCACGGCGAGAACGAGCAGGCCATTAATGAAGCGTGGCGTAAAGGTAAGCGCGACGTAAAAGACGAAGCCTAGAAGAATCCAGGCGGTCAATCCATGAGTCAGCATCAGCAGGCCAAAAAGCGCTCCGATACCACTCAAAGTCAGCCCAAAAGCGCGCCCCTCTGTTTTGGCGGAAATCGCGCGAACAACGAGATGAATAATCACGCTGAAGATCAAAAGCATCAGCATTTGCGGCAGCCCCGACATGGAGTATTTCCAAAATAAATCCGTCACCAAAGTCAGGCCCGTCCCAAAAACAGAGAGGCGTTCATCGAACAACCGGCGCGCCGTGAAGTAGTTAATCAGCACCGCCCCCAGAAAAAAGAGAATCGCCAAAATCGCGATAAGGCGGTCCCCGGCGTAGATGATTTCCTGGTTTTTCGCTTCGGTATTCCAGCCTTTCTTCACGAAAAACATCAGTGGTGCTTCGACCAGCGGGTTGAGCGGAGCGTGATACGTATCTGGAAAACGATTCCCGTCGATTTGCTTTCCATGATCCTCCAATTGGGCCAGGGCGAGGGGGCGAATCGTCTGCGTGGTGAAGCCTTTGCCCCGAGCGATCTCGCGGGCAATTTGCGCCTGATCCATTCCCATGCCGTGCTCCAGGCCGCGGAATTTGAAGATGATGTAAATCGCCGTAATGGCGATGACCCCGACAATGAGGAGCGTGCGCCGGACCATGATCGCGAGCGACCCTTGTTCGAGATCATGAACGAGACCCTGGACGGACGTTTCGGAAGACTGTGATGCCATAGAAAAAAGTGAGGGGAGTTAGGTAATATTCAGTTCGTGAAGACGCCGATGCAAGGTGCGGCGACTGATGCCGAGTTTTTTGGCGGCTTCCGTGCGGTTCCCGTCGGTATCTTCCAGGGCGCGCATGATGAGGCGCGTTTCGGTATCATGCAAATTCAAAACATTGGATCGTCCAAACGTCGACGAGCTGGAGCCAGCGGTTCTGGAATCGCCAATTTCATCCACCGAATCCCGCACCGACTGGGGTAAATCGCGCACCGTGATCTGGTCCTTCTGCGCCATGACCACGCCGTGCTCGATCGCGGTGCGAAGTTCACGCACGTTGCCCTTCCAATTGTGCCGCAAGACGCATTCCATAGCCTCCGAACTGAGACGACGGAATGGTTTTTCATTCGCCTCGGCAAACTTGTGAAGAAACGCATCCACCAGCAGCGGCAAATCCTCCTTGCGATCCCGCAGCGGCGGCATGGTGATCCGAACGACGTTCAAACGATAAAATAAATCGTCGCGGAATTTTCCCTCGGCAACGAGTTGGGCGAGATCCTTATTGGTCGCGCAAATCAGGCGGACATCGACTTTGACCGTGGTATTTCCACCAACGCGCTCGAACTCGCCTGGGTCCAGCGCGCGGAGAATTTTCACCTGGGTGTTGGCGTCAATTTCGCCAATTTCATCGAGAAAAAGCGTGCCGCCATTGGCTTGCTCAAAACGGCCGATGCGTTTCTCCGTGGCCCCGGTGAATGCGCCGCGTTCGTGGCCGAAAAGCTCGCTCTCGAGCAATTGCGGAGACAGCGCGGCGCAATGCACGGCGATGAATCGAGTCTTGTTCCTATGACTTAAATGATGGATCGCCGCCGCCACAAGTTCTTTGCCCGTGCCGCTCTCGCCTTGAATAAGAACCGTGGCACGCGATGGGGCGACCTGGCGGATCGTGTCGAAAACTTCCTCCATCGGCGCGCTGCTGCCGATGATGTTTTCCAGGCCAAACTGCTTTTCCACGACTTGCTTTAATTGGACAACCTCCGCCTCGGTCTTCCGACTGCGCAACGCCCGATTAATCAGAATTTCCAGTTCATCGATATTGATCGGCTTCGTCACGAAATCATACGCCCCACGCTTCATCGCCTCGACCGCCGTATTCACGGATCCGTAGGCCGTCATCATGATGCAAATCGGCGGTTTCGCTCGGGCAATCACCGTATCGATCAGCTTCATTCCATCGTCACCGCCGAGGCGCAGGTCCGTCACCATCACATCCACCTGTTCGCGTTCGAGAACCGACAACGCTCCAGCTGCATCCGCCGCAATATAAACGTCGAAGGCATCCTCCAACGAGTTCCGCAAACCCTCGCGCGTGTGCTTCTCATCATCCACAATCAAGACCACCGGGTTCACGCGATCACCTCCTCTTTCGGCGCTTCCAACATCCGAATCCGACGCTCGCCAAACGGCAGCCGAATCGTGATTGTCAGCCCTTTGCCCTCGTTGCTTTCGAGATCAATTTCACCACCGTGCTCTCGCACAATCCGGCGCACAATGAGCAGACCCAGACCCGAACCATTTTCCTTCGTTGTAAAATACGGCTGAAAGATACGGCTCATGTTTTCTGCGGAAATTCCACCGCCCGTATCGGAAAATTTCACCCCGACATACTCGTCATCGCGCCAGGTGGAAATGTGCAAAATCCCACCCGTCTTCATCGCCTGGAAACTGTTCTTGATCAGGTTGTAGAACGCCTGCTTGATCTGATTCCGATCTAACTCCAATGAAGGTAAATCCGGCGCGAGTTTCGTTTCGACCAGCACATCGCGGTCGTCGATCTCGCGAGCTAGAAACGCCACCGATTCCTCTATAATGGCATTGATATTTGCCTTCTCGACCTGCGGCTGCGTCGGACGAATCGCGCGTAAAAATTGATTCACAATATAGTCCAGTCGCTTCACTTCTTCCTTCGCGACTTCGACCGATTCTTCGAGCGGACCACGCTGCCGGGCCTCCAATTTTCGGATGCGCCGCTCCATCAATTGCAGATGAATGTGCAGCGAGTTCAGCGGATTCCCGATCTCATGCGCGACACCCGCCGCGAGCAGCGTCAGCGCAGAAAAACGCTCGCTTTCGATTGAGGCCTCCGTGCTTTTCCGCGTCTCGGTGATGTCCCGCAAGATAACAGCGTAACCCAAATGATTTTCCGCCTCATCGACCGCGCCGTCTTCTTCCCCCAGATGAAACGGCACGACGTAAAGATTCAGCAGCCGATTCTGCGGATAAAAAACCTCCATGTCGCGACTCACCACTCGATCTGATTGCGAGAGCGCTGCCCAATCCAAACCGCGCATTTGCTCGGTCAAAAGCTCGCCCGTATCGGCACCCAGATTCAGCCCGCACAATCCACACGCCGCCGCGTTCAAATACAAAATCCGGCTCGTCGCATCGGTCACGATCACGCCTTCTTGCAACGCATTGAAAACGCGCTCGAAAAATCCTTTCTCCCGCGCGAGTCGCAGAATGTAACCTTGCACCGCCTCGGGTTCGACCCGCTGAATGCGGTCGAGAAATTTGTCGAGAAAACCGGGCTTCATGTGAAGCGACAAATTGGCACACACCGTTAAGTTTGCAACCGCAGAGCAAACCGTTTGCTGGCGTCTGCGTCCTCCATTATAAAGGAACCCGAATGAACAAATACCTCCTCGTTCTAGCCGCGCTGATTGCGCTCTTACTCGGCTGGAAATTTCTAAAAACGGGCGATTCCACAGCAAACACGGCAACGGCCACGGCGGAAGTGACCAAGGAAACAATCGTCGAAACGGTCGAAGTCGCGGGCGAGGTGAAGCCCGAAATTCAGATCGACGTGAAGCCGGAAATCAGCGCCCGCATTCTAAAAATCTACGTCAAAGAGAGCGACAAAGTGACCAAAGGCCAGCCCGTCGTGGACCTCGATAACACGGAACTTCTGACGCAGAAATCGTCGGCCGAAACGGAGATCGCGATTGCGGATTTGCAACTCGCCAAAGCAGGACGCGACCTGCAACGCCAGGAAAAATTGCTGAAAAACCGTATCATCACGGATCAGGAATATCGAGACGCGCAAACCGTTCGCGACATTGCCGAACAAGACCTCCGCAAGACGCGCCAGCAGCTCGATACGATTGCAAGTCGCATCGAAAAATCGCGCATCATGGCTCCGCTCGAAGGCACCGTTCTTTCCATTCCCGTCGTCGAAAATCAAGTTGTTGTCGGCGCAGCCAGCGTGAATTCCGGCACCACGTTAATGAGCGTTGCGAACCTGAATAATCTCATCATCACATCGCATGTGAATCAGGTCGATGTCGCCAAACTGAACGTCGCGATGCTGTTTACATTCAAGGTCGATTCACTCGGGCCAATTGAGATGCACGGCCAGATTTTGACGGTCGCTCCGATGGCCACCATCGTGAACAACATCAAAGGTTACGTCGTCACGCTGCGCATCCTCGATCCCAATCCACGGCTGCGTCCCGGTATGACCGCGCAAGTGACGATTCCAACCAACAAAGCAGAAGATGTCACTGCCTTGCCGCTCGCCGCCATTTTTGAAAATCGCATGGGCGACAAGGTCGTTTACGTTTCCAACGGAAGCGGCGATCCCGTCGAGAAACTTGTGGAAGTCGGGCTGACTAACAACGCATTCGCCCAAATCAAATCCGGTATCGATCCCGGTGCCAAAGTGCTTCTCACCAAACCCGCGCCAAAATCCTGATCGCAAAAAACCGAGCGGAGTTTCAGTGTTATCTCTTATGAAGATTCCGCTGCTTTTCTCGTTTGGGCTGTTCATCAGCGTTGCTTCCGCAGAGCCCAGTTTTCAGGAAGTGAATACTGCGCTGGGAAACAGCTTGCCATCGACAGTGCAAAAGTTGTGTCGAACCTCACGAAGCTATTTGGCGCTTCTCAGTCGAGTCACAACACAATGAGCGGCGATGCCACCGAGAAGGTCGAGGGGTGGAAATGGAAAGGCCACGGGTTTTTGTTATCCACATTGGCGAATGGATTTCTGGCGCTGCGAATTGTTCCAGAAACCGCGCTGGCGGCGAATGAGAAAAACGTCACGCGCGATGCAGAATTGAAAGCGCGACTGACGCAGCAAATTCAAAACCGCCCGAACGGTGATGTCGTCGTCGGCAATCTGCCGATGGTCGATCAAGGGCCGAAAGGCTTTTGTGTGCCAGCGACGTTGGAGCGCTATTTCCGCTAACTCGGCATACCGGCTGATATGTATGTGCTCGCACTCCAGGCGCAGACCGGCATGGGCGGCGGAACGGGAGAAAATGGCACTTACAAAGCCGCGAACGCATTGGCTCGTGCGCATGGGCGGCGCTTTGAAAAAATCCCCAGCCTGCGTCTCAACAGTCTGGCTAATTTCATTGATCAAGGTTTGCCGATCATGTGGGGAATCCAGGCGCGCGACGACATTGAGAAAGACATCACCGATCGTATGACGCAGCGCAAAGCCACGGCCGATATCGCTCAGTGGAAAGAGATCCTCAAGAAAACGCCGAAACCGAAAAAAGTTCGGCCCGCTCCCAACGCTCCCAATCTCGGCCACATGTGCCTGATCATCGGCTACAACAAAGCTACCGATGAAGTCGCGATCTCGGATTCATGGGGACCAGAATTCGCGGAACGCTGGGTGACGAAGGACGAATTCGAGGCGCTCTCAGACAACCTCGCGGCGGTGGTTAGCTTCTAACTCGACTGAAAATTTTTACGCGGCGACGAGTCCGGCTTCCTTGAGGCGGTCTTCCATATCGCGCGTCTGCAATGCCTCAATCATTTCCGAAATGTAGCCTTGGACGAACGTGTCCAAATTATAGAGCGTGAGGCCAATGCGATGATCGGTGACGCGATTCTGCGGGTAGTTATAAGTGCGGATTTTTTCCTCGCGTCCGCCGGAGCCGATCTGATTTTTGCGGTGCGCCGCGTATTTGGCTTCCTCTTCGTTGCGTTTGTCCTCGAGCAAACGCGAACGCATGATCATCAGCGCCTTTTCTTTGTTTTTGATCTGACTCCGACCGTCCTGACAACGCACGATTCGGCCCGTCGGAATATACATCACCTGCACGGCGGAATCCGTCGTGTTCACACCCTGACCGCCCGGTCCTCCGGAACGGCAAACCTCGATCCGCAAATCCTCCGGTCGCATTTCAAAATCGACTTCCTCCGCTTCGGGTAAAACGGCCACCGTCGCCGCTGACGTATGGATGCGGCCCTGAGCCTCGGTCGCGGGAACACGCTGCACGCGATGCACGCCGCTCTCGTAACGCATGTCGCGAAAAACGCCGTTGCCGGAAACCTTGAAAATCACTTCCTTCAGCCCGCCGAGTTCACTGGAACTCGACTCAATTTCCTCAATTTTGAACCCGCGCGGCTCGGCGTAGCGCGTATACATCCGATACAAATCCGCCGCAAAAAGCGCCGCCTCCGAGCCGCCTGTTCCGGCACGAATCTCGATAATGGCATCGCGGTTTTCATCCTCATCCGGTGGCAACAGGGAAAACTGCACCGTCTTTTCCAACTCGGCGATCCGCTTTTCCAATTCGGGAATCTCCGACGCCGCCAGCTCGGCCATTTCGGCGTCTTCGCCCTTGGCCAGCTCGGTGTTTTCGGCCAATTCGCGCTGACATTTCTCCAATTCCGCCCAGGCATCGAGCAGTTTCCTGGTCTGCGCATGCTCGGTCATAATCGTCCGGGCGCGTTTCGGATTCTCAAAGAGATTCGACGACGAAATCTCTGCGTCGAGTTCGACGAAGCGCTGGCGGCGTTTTTCAATGAGCGGCGAAAAATCCATCGGAGTTAGAGCGGTATCTGCGTGAGTCGTAAAAACAAGAAACGGTGAAAGCGCGCGGGCGCAATCACCGTCTCAGGTTAAAACGAAATGGAGCTAGGCTTTTTTCGCAGCGCGGCCGGATTTCTCCGTGCCGTAGCGGCGGGAGAACTTCTCAATGCGGCCCGCAGTATCGACGAATTTTTGTTCGCCGGTGAAAAACGGATGGCAAGCGGCACAGATACCGATGCGGATGTCGCGCTTGGTGGAGCGGGTGTGGTAAACGGCCCCGCAAGCGCAGGCGATCGTCGTTTCGACGTAGTTAGGATGGAGATCAGCTTTCATAAAATGCGAAAATTGGGAGTGCAGAGTAACACCGAAAGCCCGGTCCGCAAGTCGGCAGGTGGGAAATATTTACCCGCCAGATGTGACCTGCCCGAACGGCGCATTGACGCATCGCCAGCGTGCCCTTATCCTCCAGCCGACAAGCAGGGGAGCCAACGAGCTGAGAGTTTCGCCGCCAGAAATGGTCCAGCGGAAGACCCTTTGAACCTGATGCGGTTAACCCCGTCGAAGGGAGCGGAATTTTTTCATCGGAGTTCCAGTTCAATCTCTCAGCCGTGACGCACCACCAGCGCACGGTTTTTTTATTTCTCAACGCCACATACGCATCTAACTCCTATGAAAAACGACGCCATCGAAACTCCTGAAACCGCCCCGATCCCTCACAGCTCCGACGTGCTGCCGGCCAGTCGTAAGGTCTACGTTTCAGGCGAGTTGCATCCGAATGTGCGCGTGCCGATGCGGGAAATTTCCCTCGCGTCGACGAAGGACTTCAATGGTCGCCTCATTCCCAATGAACCCGTCCGAGTTTACGATACCAGCGGTCCGTGGGGCGATCCCGATGTGGCCTGCGATTCCAGCCGTGGATTGCCTGCGCTTCGCGAGAAATGGATTCTCCAGCGCGCAGACGTTGAGGAATGTGAAGGCCGCAGCGTCCAGCCGATGGACGACGGTTACCTCAGCGGAAAACACGCCGAATTCGCCAGCGTCGCCGAACGCAACCGCCTCGTGGAATTCCCCGGTCTCAAACGCCAGACGCTCCGCGCGAAAGCGGGCCAAGTCGTCACCCAATACGCCTACGCCCAAGCCGGCATCATCACGCCCGAGATGGAATTCATCGCCATCCGCGAAAACATGCGCCGCGCTACCATCGCTGATCTTTCCGAGGACAACCTCCGCGCCGATCTCGACAAACAACATGCGGGTTCCAGTCAAATCAGCGGCTCCGATTTTACACCATCTATTTTCCGTAAATTCCCCCAGCGCATCCCTTCGGAAATCACCCCTGAATTCGTCCGCTCCGAAGTCGCCGCCGGACGCGCCATCATCCCGAACAACATCAACCACCCGGAGTCCGAGCCGATGATTATTGGCCGCAACTTCCTCGTCAAAATCAACGCCAACATCGGCAATTCCGCCGTCGCCTCCAGCATCGAGGAAGAAGTCGAAAAAATGCGCTGGGCCACCAAATGGGGCGCCGACACCGTGATGGACCTTTCCACCGGCAAAAACATCCACGCCACCCGCGAATGGATCCTCCGCAATTCCCCCGTCCCCATCGGCACCGTCCCCATCTACCAGGCCCTCGAAAAAGTGAACGGCAAGGCCGAAGACCTCACTTGGGAAATTTTCCGCGACACCCTCATCGAGCAAGCCGAGCAAGGCGTCGATTACTTCACCATCCACGCCGGCGTCCTCCTCCGCTTCGTTCCCTGGACCGCCAGCCGCATGACCGGCATCGTCTCGCGCGGCGGCTCCATCATGGCGAAATGGTGCCTCTCGCATCACCAGGAAAACTTCCTCTACACCCATTGGGACGACATTTGCGACATCTGCGCCGCTTACGACGTCGCCTTCTCTATTGGCGATGGACTCCGCCCCGGCAGCATCGCCGACGCCAACGACAAAGCCCAATTCGGCGAACTGCAAGTCCAGGGCGAACTCACCGAACGCGCCTGGGCTAAAGGCGTGCAGGTCATGAACGAAGGCCCTGGCCACGTCCCCATGCACATGATCGAGGAAAACATGGCCAAACAACTTGAGTGGTGCCACGAAGCGCCCTTCTACACCCTCGGGCCGCTGACCACCGACATCGCCCCCGGCTACGACCACATCACCAGCGGCATCGGCGCCGCCATGATCGGTTGGTATGGCTGCGCCATGCTCTGCTACGTCACCCCCAAGGAACACCTCGGTTTGCCCAACAAAAAAGACGTCAAAGACGGCGTCATCACCTATAAAATCGCCGCCCACGCCGCCGACCTCGCGAAAGGCCACCCCGGCGCGCAATACCGCGATAACGCCCTTAGCAAAGCCCGTTTCGAATTCCGTTGGGAAGACCAATTCAACCTCGCCCTCGACCCCATCACCGCCCGCGAATTTCACGACGAAACCCTCCCGCAAGAGGGAGCCAAGTCCGCCCACTTCTGCAGCATGTGCGGCCCCCACTTCTGCTCGATGAAAATCACCGAAGACGTGAGAAAATACGCCGCCGAACAACAAATCAGCGAAGACGAAGCCCTCGCCAAGGGGATGGCCGACAAATCCCAAGAATTCATCGACGCAGGAGCCAACGTTTATGCGAAAGCATAACTTCAGCCGAACCGAGCAGCGCAAGCGGGCGCTGCGAGATAGACTGGCTGAACAGCCAGCCCGCAAGGGCGAGGGCGACGGTGGTCGCAAGAGTCAATTCAATACCACTGGCGCCGAGCTTTACGCGAAGGCTTAAATCCCGTAACCTCCCAGAATGAAAGCCGATCTTATCACGATTGATCCGGACATTCTCGGCGGCACTCCCGTTTTCAAAGGAACTCGCGTTCCCGTTGAGACACTCTTCCAATATCTGGAGACCAACTACACGCTCGAAGAGTTTTTGGAATGTTTTCCCACCGTTTCACGCACCGCAGCGATCAGCCTACTGGAACACTCCGAATCCGCATTTCTGGCCAGTGCATGAACATCCTGCTGGATGAATGCGTTCCGTGGCCCATGCGGAAACTCCTTTCCGATCATCACTGCACCACGGCGCAGAAACGCGGCTGGGACGCGATTACCAACGGTGAGCTTATCGCGCTGGCTGAGACCGAATTCGACCTCTTCATTACCTCCGATCAAAACATTCGTTATCAACAAAACCTCACCAACCGCAAGATCGCCATCATCGAGCTAAGTTCCAACGACCTTCGTCGAATCCTTGCGGCCGGTGTTGCCATCGCCAGTGCGGTTAACTCGATCAAGTCTGGTGATTACACTCGAATCGACATTCCTTGAACTGATATGACGGACACCTCACCCGAGATCGCAGAGATGGTTCGCACCCGCATCATGGCGCGGAGCGGCAGCGAACGTTTCGTCATGGGAGTGGAAATGTGCAACGCCGCCCGCCGCATGGTCCTCGCCTCCCTGCCGACTAACATCAGCGAAGCCGAGCGCAAGCAACGCCTCTTCCAGCGCTACCAAGGTGATTCGATCCGCAAAGACACCGCCGAACAACCAATCAGCGAAGACGAAGCCCTCGCCAAAGGCATGGCGGAACCGAGCGCAGCGAGATAGACAATCCGAAGGATTGCCCTGCAAGGGCATAGCGCAGCGGAGTCAAAAGTCAGTCGAGTTCAATTCGACTGGAGCCGAGCTTTACGCCAAGGCCTGAGTTCGTTAACTTCCGTTTATGAAAACGTCTTTAGCGGAGCCTGAAATCGTCACCAAGAACGGAAAGCCTGTCTCGGTCATCCTCCCAATTAAAGCATACGCAGAGATCTTGGAGCGACTCGAGGACGCAGAAGATTTGGCATACCTGAGAAAAGCGCAGAGTAAAACCCTCTCCTTCCGCCCCTTCGGAGATTACTTGGCCGAGCAGAGCAAAACTCGTGTATAACCTCGTTATCGAGCGTGCTGCGGAGAAAGACATGAAACGTCTCTCAAACGAAGCCCATGCGCGGGTCGCAAAAGCGATTACCACCCTCGCAACTAATCCTCGTCCATCCGGCGCGAAAAAACTGGCTGGGGCAGATAGTCACTGGCGTATCCGGATTGGAGATTATCGGGTGCTTTACGATATTGCCGACGCGCTCAGAATCGTCCGAGTCTTTCGAGTTCGCCATCGCCGCGAAGTTTATAACTAAGATGCGCTACGAACTCATGAGAAAATACGCCGCCGAACAGCAAATCAGCGAAGACGAAGCCCTCGCCAAAGGCATGGAGCAAAAGTCAGTTGAGTTCAATACCACTGGAGCCGAGCTTTACGCGAAGGCATGAAAGCGACAGTTGCCGGAGCGGCTTCAAAGATTGTGCGGAACGCAGTGACATACTCTGGGAAGGACATAAGTAGAGCCGGAGCCATTCTAGTTCAGCCCGACATTGCGGAGAAAGACCCGACAGCTTTCGCAAATGCTATGGCGATTCTTTCTTACTGGAGAGCTTGCCATGAAGAACCACTAAATTCAGCGGTTGAGTTACTAAGCCGCTGCTCACAAAAGCACGACAATAAAGCTGTGATTGCGAAGCGACTAAAACGGGCGCCGTCGATTATCAACAAGCTGCGGCGATTTGAAGGAATGAAGCTTAGAACCATGCAGGATATTGGCGGATGCCGCGTTATTGTATCAAATGAGAAGCGCGTCCGAAAAGTCGTCCGAGAACTGCGCGCTAAGAAAGAGTTCAAGATAAAGGACTATGTTCGAAAGCCGAAACCTGACGGCTATAGGAGCGTTCATCTCGTTGGTGATTTTTCAAACGGCCACGGCACCATGAGATCAATCGAACTCCAAGTTCGCACAGACGCACAGCACGCGTGGGCAACGGCGGTAGAGATAATCGATCTGTTTACTGGACAAGCAATCAAGGCGAGCCAAGGAACCGCCGAGTGGCGGCGTTTCTTTCTTTGCGCGGGCGATCAAATCGCGCTTATCGAAGACATCCACCTCTACAATCAGATTCCTCAAGGCCGACTCGTAAGCGAAATCCACCGGAAATTGCTGGAAAGCGCCGATAAGGGTGAAACTGCAGCGGTGGAGAACGCCGCGACCTTGTATAGTCTGGGAGAGAAACTTGGGATTCTGGAACATTTCAACGCTCGGGCAAATTCTCTTAAGGTTGCTGATGACCATTTCACCAAGGAGGCGACGTGTGGATATGTTTTGCTGGAAATCAGCTTGAAGAAGCATGAAATCACTTCGCATCTTTTTTCGGAGGACAAGTTTGACCAAGGTGTGGAAGCCTATCTTACCGCAGAAAAAAGGGCGGCAGTGTCCGAAGGGGTTGTGGTAGCACTCGTTTCCACCGACGCCTTGGGCGGAATTAAGGAGGCTTACCCTAACTACTTCGCGGACTCTACGTTGTTCATGAAGTATATTTCTGCTTCAATTGCCGCATACAAGAAATACAACCCGAACGCTCTGTCGCGCGTGTTCAAAAAGATGTTTGGTTAATACCGGCCCATGCCCGAGCAGTGGTCTGACTTATGATTCAACCCTTGCAGGGTTGACGGTTTGGTCGGGTGGGCTGGATGATTGAACGCCGTTGGCGTTCACGATGAGTCATTTTGGGAACTGGCACCCGCAGGGCTGGGGATGAAACTTCCGATTTCGGAAACGAGGCTTGCAGGGCTGCGGATGGCACTTCCGATTTCGGAAATAAGGTTTGCAGAGCTACAGATGGCACTTCCGATTTCGGAAATGAGGTTTACAGGTCTGCGAACGACACTTCCAATTTCGGAAATAAGGTTTGCAGGGCTGCAGATGGCACTTCCGATTTCGGAAGTAGGGTTTGCAGGGCTGCGGGTGACACTTCGGGTTTCGGAAACGGCGTTTTCAGTCGAGTTGAAGTGATATCGGCCACCGGACGGGCATAAATGATGTGAGAAGGTCAATTGTGCTTGGCCTCTGCCGGCTTCTTCTACATACCTGAGCTGACCTGCGGGCAATGTCGCCTGCCTGTCTCCGATAACCCGGGATTCAGCTATGTTTAAGATCAAACGTTATTTCGAAAACCCCTTCGAGGACCCGAAAATCAGCTCTGAAGAACTCCGCATCTTTGCCGAGGATCATATTGGGAGAATCACTGCTCATGGGAGTTACGCCGCGATGGTGACGGCGACGCAGGCTCTTTTCGATCCGTTTGATGACGCTCTCTCGGCTCGGGCGCAACAGATTGGTTCCGTGAGTGGCGACACGATTACGAAGGATCAGGTGCTGCAACTTTTCCGCACGAAAATCCGCCAGCGCCGGGGTCGGATCGTCGATGTGATGGGAGAAACGAGCGCCGATTTTCGCGAGATTTTTCCGCAGGGTCTGACCTATTACACGCGGGTGACGATGCAGACGGCCAAACAACGGCTCGATTATCTGGTGGAGAAATTAACGAAGTTCCAAGCGCAACTCGGCGCGCCGTTGACGGCGGAATTCGCGGACATTCGCACGAGTTTCGAAGGTGCGCGCAGCGCGCAGGTCGGCGGAATGGGAGCGGTCAGCACGGCGCGCGGCGAGGTGAAATCCACGCGCACCGCGTTGGAACTGCAGTTGCTCGACAATCTGCTGACGCTGGCGAAGGAGTTCAAAGGTCAGCCGGAGAAAGCGATGGAGTTTTTCGATCAATCGAAGCTGGAAGACCCCACGCAGAGCCAAGCTACGGATAATCCACCGCCGACGCCGTAGATTCGGGAAGCGCTTCGCGAAAGTTTTCAGTCGAGTTCCAGTGAACTCGAAGCAACTGCCTGTTATTGTGAGGTTATGACTCCGATGCTTTGCATTATTGGCGGTTGCAATGGGGCGGGGAAGACCACGCTGGCGCGGGAGCTGTTGCCGAGGCTCGGGGTGATGCGGTTTCTCAATGCGGACGAAATCGCTCGCGGGCTCTCGCCGCTTGATCCTTCGCTGAGTATGTTTCGGGCGGGGCGGATTTTGCTGGAAGAGGCGCGAGGGCTGATCGCAGCGAAGGGCAGCTTTGCCATTGAATCCACGTTGAGCGGCAAGACTTATCTTGCGTTGATCCGCGAGGCGAAGGCACGCGGCTATCGATTCGTGCTCCATTACATCGTCATTGGCTCGGCGACACAGGCGGTTGCGCGCGTGGCGTTGCGGGTGCGAATGGGCGGACATGATGTGCCGGAGGCGGATGTGCGGCGACGGTTTGAGCGGAGCCGCAGGCAATGGCTGGCAGATTACCTGCCGCTTGCTGATGAATGGGGCGCGTGGGACAATCAAGTGCCTCCACCCAAGCAGATTGCCGACAGCCAGACTCACACTCACGAAGAACTCCACGCCATGCTCGAATCCTCCAACCTACGGGAACCAGCGACGGCAGAAGTCTCAGAAATGGCAAGGATTGTCCTCGAAGCAGGTCGCGTGGCAACGGAGAAGATGGTGGATTACTACCGACGCATGGGAATCGCAGTGACCCCGGAGATGACTCTGGCTCCAGAGAAGCGAGACCAGGCGCGCAGCACAAACCAGTGAGCCACCACGTTAATTAAAGTTTTCAGTCGAGTTGCAGTGAACTCAAAAAAAGGCAGGCTCCGGGTGACGGGCCTGCCGTTTTGCTGAGTCGGTTGGAACTCCGATGGAAAAACTAGGCGAACGTTCGCCTAGTGAATGGAGACGGGGACGCCGAATTTTACTTTGGCGGCGAGGCGGACGATGTCCCAGTTGGCGAGGCGGATGCAGCCGTGGCTGGCTGAGCGGCCGATGCTGTCGGGGTCGTTGGTCCCGTGGAGGCCGATTCCTTTTTTGTTGAGGGCGATCCAGATGACGCCGACGGGGTTGTTCGGGCCGGGTGGGAGCATGTGGAAGTTATTGCTGCGTTCGCCTTTGTTCAGCATGGCTTTGTCCCACCGGAAGTTCGGCATCTTCGCGACGCCTTTGACTTTCCAATCGCCAATGGGAGAGACGGTCTGGGCCGAACCGATGGTGACGGGATACGCGGCGATGAGTTTGTCGGCGTCGTAAACGGTGAGCATGTTGGTTTTTGTGTCGACTTTCACCGATATGGTGAGCGGCGGTTCTTTAGCTTCGCTGTCTTTTTTGGTATCGGGGATGGAAGCGTCTGAATCATCGACGTCGTTGGCGGCTTGAGTTAGACCGAAATGTGCGCGGCTAGAGCGTGCCGACGCCGCGGACTTTGCTCTCCCAGCGAGTCAGGAGATGAATGACGACGTTGGTGCCGAATTTGAAGGTGTTCGCCACTTTCTCGGCGGTGATGCCGCGATAATAGACGTCGCGGTTATTCCAAATAGCCTGGTTGAGGGCGACGAAATCGCCGGTTTTGCCTTGGCGGGTATCGACTTGCCAGCGGTTGTCGAGGCCGATTTGCCACATATCGCCATAGTCGTTGGCGGTGTAGAGGATGGCGATTTCGCCGTTGAACTTGAGCGCGTAAACCGGTTCCTGGTAGTTGTTGATGCCCGGTGGGACGCTGCGGATTTCGTTGTAATAGGTCTTGGTGAAGATCTCGTGATCGGCTGGCAATGGCTGAAATTGTTTGTCCACATCGGCGACGACGCGCTTCATTTCGCGGCGAAAGGCGAGGTCGAAACGCGAGCGTTGGCCGGGCAATGAGCTATCGCCCCAGATGCAGCCGCCGAGGCGAATGTAACGCTGCAAGTTTTCCACTTCCGTGGGAGTGAGAACGAAATCGCGGTGGCCGGTGAAGAAGATAAAGGGCGGCTTGACCGCAAAAATTTTGTCGCTGGCGAGGTCGATCGCTTCGGGGTTGGGCGTCGCGTCGATCTTATCCTGCGACTGCGTTTTCATGAGATAGAGCAGATTTGGCAGACTGCCGCCGGTGATTTTCTCTCCGCTTTTGCGGACGGTAGACGCCCAGTCGCCGCCGGCATATTTCGCGACGTAAGCAGTGAATTTGAACTTCCGGCTTTTCAACGATCCGCCGCCCCCACCACCGCTGGATTGAGCCCAACCGCCAGTGAATCCAGCGATCGCTGCCTGCGTTTCCTTGTTCATCGCAGCGGGATTTGTCGTGCTCGGCATGGTAATCGGCGTGGTGTCGATCACGGAAATATTATTCGCGCGAGACGGAGCGGTGACCATCGTCATCGGCATGTTAAAACTGGTCGGCGAACTGGTGACGGACGTGATCGCACTGAGCGCAGCCGGGGCGGAGGCCGTTTGCGTCGGAGTGACGTTAAACTGAGGCTTCGTCTGCTGCGGTTGCGCGGGTGGAGCGGGCGGCGCGGGATTCGGATCGGAGGAAACGAATTGACCCGCATCCGTCGCGATCATGTCGGGGTCATCCTTGATGTTGTCGAAGATGGCTTTGCCGCCGAAGAAGATGACGAGAAGGAGGTGAAAAAGGAGTGAGGCGACGAAGAACTGCGATTTGCTGAGCCGAAACCAGAAGTCTCGGAGGGCGTTCGTTTGAGTGAGAGCAGTCATAGGAAGTTGGAAGTTTGTAACATGGGCGGAGGCGATTTTCAGCAGTTATTTTGACTCTTCTACCCGGAATACGTTGGGCGGCGGCTGTTTATTAGAAAAAAATCAGAATCGACTCATACTCCGCTCGTTTTTCGTTGGAAATAATCGATCAGCAACGCTTTGACGCGGGGGTTTTGCTCGTTTTTTAAAAGGGCCTCCAGCGAGTCGCGCACGGAATCGGGTCTAAGTCCGATCAAAACCTGGGCGATCTGCACGCGTTCGGGATTGTTTTTGTCTTCCAAAAGTTGAATCAAAACGGGCAACGCTTCCTGGCGTCCGAGCTTGCCGAGAATGAGCGCGGCGGCAGTTTTGCGGGTGAGGTCATCCGATGTCAGCTGTTGAAAATAGAGCGGAGTCTCAGTCGTATGGGCGAGCGTCAGCAAGGCAGCGAGGATGTGCATCCGGGCGTAATCGTCGTGGTCGGCCACTGCGCGAAAAAGCTGACTCGACGCGCTCGCATCGCCGATCCGGGCCAGAGCGTCTGCGGCTTCGGCGCGAACTTTCCAATTGCCATCGCGCAAGCGGATCAGCAGGAGATTTTTCGTTTCCGGACGGGCCAGTTTCCCGAGGGCGTGAATCGCTTCCGCACGGACTTCGGCTTCCCTGTCTTCGGCGAGACTTTTTAAGACTTCGATGGAACTCGCTTCACGAAGTTCCCCAAGCGCAAAGGCGGACTGCTGCCGGATGCGCGGAAGTTGGCTGGAGGATTGCTCGAGTAAAAGCTGGCGGCCCTCGCTGAAGGCATCGAGCTGACGTTGGACTTTGAGAATTTCCACCCGTGCCTGCGGACTTTGGCTCGCGAGCAGGAGGATCAGACGATCTTCGAGGAAGACGCGTTTATGCGGTTCGCGTTGCAAACGCAGATCCACGTCCTTCAGCGCCTCGTCGTATTCGCCGTTCTTCAGCATCGACATGACCCGATAATGCGCCTGCGAATTCGGAGTCCGGCTGCAACCGGGCAGCGTAATGGAAACGAGAACGAAAATGATCGTGAAACGCCGCATGAATTCGCGAAATTTAAACTGTCAAACCTCCAATCACAATATCTCTTTGCACCGCCAAGCCCGCGTTGACTTTCCCATCCACAACCCCTAAGTAATCCTTGTGAAAAA
>JAYVOE010000004.1:0-19027 GCA_043758065.1 Spartobacteria bacterium
TCTCCGCTGCGACCTTGAAAATGAAGTGATTATCCACAATCTTCGCCCTAATCAAATCTCCCCTGCAAACCTTCACTTAAATCAGCGGTTCCCTAAAGGCCAGCGCCCTCTTCCGGGTGAGCCGCCCGGCAATGGGCCGGAAGGCCCCATTGTCGGGCCCACCCCGCCGCCACTACCTCCACCGCCGCGTCCCTTTACGGTGATCGCAGAAGATTCTCTCAGCGATGAATTCCGCAGGCGGCAGATGATTATTGTCGGCCCCGAAGGATTGGAGATTGATCGTCAGCGATATCAGGAGGAATGGGTGCGACGGGTCGTGGAAATGCGCGAGGCAGAGCCGGTCGTCAGCAAGGTTTTGGCGGGTGAGGAAATAACCGAGAACGAATGGGAAGAGCTGGCCCACAAGCTAAACGCTCCCGAATTCTGGTTCGACGAAGCCTCGTTGCAGAAAGCCTTCGAGCAACCCAGTGGTTCGCTAAACGACTTCATACGAGCAGCCCTGGGACTATATCAATTTCCGAGCAAGGAGGAACGGGTCGAGCGCGCTTTCACAGTGTGGGTGGCAGAGCACTCCGAAAGCCTCAAACCGGAACAGGCGCGCATCCTTTCGCTCCTGCACAATGTGGTCCTCGCTTCTGTGCGCGAGACAAAATACGTCGTGATTGACACAAATATCTTCACTCGAGCCCCCTTCACCCTCCTGGGTGGACGCACCCGGATGGAAAGCCTTTTCGGTGGCCGCGAAAACTTCAGCGCCATCCTCGATGAACTGAATCAACTTATCTCCGCCGCCTAAACCTTCATGGATAACACCACACTGCAAAATCTATTCAAACGTCTCTGCAAAGTGATGTGGGAAAGCAATGTCACCGACCCGCTGACTTACGTGACGTAGATCGCTTATCTCCTCTTTCTAAAAATGCTGGAGGAAATGGAAGCAGAGCAAAGCGGCCCGACGAAACGCGAAATCTTCAAGACAGTGAAACTGGGCAGCGAAGAAGTGGACTTTGCCCGTCTCCGGTGGAGCGTTCTCACCTCCAATCCCGACAACGAGAAGATGCTAGCCACTCTGCGGGATCTGCTTCCGAAGCTCGCATTCCATCCCGCACTTTCTCCCGGTGCGCGGGCCATTTTTGATGATGCCCGCATCGTCATTCCCGATGGAGCCACGCTCCGCCGCAGCGTCGATCTAATCTCGCCCATTCACCTCCTCAGCGAAGATGCGGACGTCAAAGGCGACCTCTTCGAGACGCTTTCCAGCGATCTCGGCCAGCAGAAACGCTCCGCGCAGTTTCGCACGCCGCGCCATCTCATCCGCGTCATCGTGGAAATGGTAAACCCGGAGATCGGCAGGACCGTGTGCGACTCCGCCTGCGGCACGGGTGGGTTTCTCATCGCCGCTTATGAACACATCCTCCTCGCCAACACTTCGCCTGATTTCGTCCGTGAAGTCGCCGCACCCGGCGGGCTGACGGTGAAGCGCGGCATCGGCGACAGGCTCTCGCCGAGCCAGTGGGAGTTTTTGCAAAAGGCCACGCTGCACGGCTTCGACGGCGAGCAGACCTTCGTGCGCATGACCGCCATGAACGCGCTGCTCCACGGCTTCGACTACTCGCCCATCGTCCGGCGCGACAGCATCGGCGGCGGCGAGGACAAATGGGACGAAGTGCAGTTCGACTTCATCCTCGAAAACCCGCCCTTCTCCGGCGCGGCGCAATCGCCCAAGCGCTCCCTGCGCGTCGAGAAGGGCGAGAAATACGTCCTCTTCCTCGCCGCCGCGCTGCGCAGCCTGCGCCCCGGCGGACGCGCCGGCATCGTCCTGCCGAATGGCATCCTCTTCGGCGACACCAACACGCACGTCGAAGTAAAGAAACGCCTCCTTGCCGAGTGCGACCTCCAGGCCGTCGTCACGCTGCCGAAAGGTATGTTCGAGCCCTACACGCCGAACAACACTTGCTTCCTCATCTTCCAGAAGACGGGCAAGCCAACGAAAGAAACGTGGTTCTACCGCGTCGAGGGCGACGGCTCCTCGCTGAAAAAAGCGCGCAAGTTCGGCCCGCAATACCGCAACGACTTCCCCGACCTCCTCGCCAAATGGCCCAAGCGCAAAGTCGCCGACGGTGTCGCGTGGCGCGTGTCGGCGGAGCGCATGATCGAAAACGGCTACAACCTAAGCCCTTCCAGCCTCGGCCTCGTGGAGTCGGAGAAAGCGGATCACGACGAACCGGAAGACATCCTCGCGAGCGTGGCGAAAAAGGAGCGACGGATTCTGGAGGTCATCAAGGAGATGCGGGAACTCGTGACGGACGAGGCGGAATGATTGACGGGGACAAACTGCCTCAAGGGTGGTCACTCCATCGCTTGGCGGATGTCTGCCTGACGAAGACCGGCGGCACGCCCAGCCGAACAAATCCCGATTATTTCCAAGGCACGATCCCGTGGGTGAAATCCGGTGAGTTGGAGGACGGCGTTATTACGAACGCCGAGGAAGCAATCAGTCAGCGCGCTGTGGCAGAGTCCAACGCGAAGGTCTTCCCGAGCGGAACGCTCTTGATGGCGATGTATGGAGCAACCGTTGGGAGACTCGGGAGGCTTGCGTTGGATGCCGCCACAAACCAAGCCGTTTGCGCATTCTTCCCCACGCCCCAATTGACTTCAGACTTTCTCTGGCACTACCTCCGCGCCATTCGCGGCGAACTACTCCACAACAGTTTTGGTGCGGCACAACCCAACATCAGCCAAACGCTCATCCGAGCTCTCGAAATTCCCGTCCCGCCGCTGGCAGAGCAGCGGCGACTGGTGGCGCGAATCGAAGCTCTGACGAGCCAAGCGCAGGAATTGCGCGCCTTGAATGCGTCACTCGTCGAGGACGCCATCCGCCTTCTCGCCGCCGACTACAAACGCATCTGCCGAGACGCCGTGACTCAACCGTTTGGAAAAGTTGCAAAGCTGGTTCGCCGCCGAGTCGAAACGAGTCCTGACGAGAGCTATGACGAAACCGGCATCCGCAGCTTCGGCAAAGGCACCTTCCACAAGCCCGCGCTGACGGGGCGGCAACTCGGCAACAAGCGCGTGTTCCGCATCCATCCCGGCGACCTCGTCTTCATGAACGTGTTCGCATGGGAAGGCGCCATCGCCGTGGCCAAGCCCGAGGACGATGGCCGCGTCGCATCGCATCGCTTCATGATGCACGAAGCTGACCTGGCGCAGGCCACCGCCGAGTTCCTCTGCTACCACCTCCTCACCGACCGCGGAATGGAGCACATCCGCGCCGCCTCGCCCGGCTCCGCCGGACGCAACCGCACCCTGGGCATCACCAAGCTGCATGCCATCCCCGTCCCCGTCCCGCCAATCGAAGCCCAGCGCCGCTTTTCCAAACTCCACGCCCTGCGCGACAAGCTGCGCCGCCTGCAAACCGAGACGGAAGCCGAACTGGCCGCCTTCACCCCGCCCTCCTCGCCAAAGCCTTCCGCGGCGAACTGTGAGCGCCGATATTGAAACATTAGTAGCGCGAATTGGGAAAGACCTTCAAGCACTCGAAGACACGCTAAAGGCTGGAGCCGACAAACGGACAAAAGTCCGTTTCCCGCGCGGTGTGCTCCGCACAGCTACCTATTTCCGGGACCGGTTTTGGTTTATCAGGAGCGAAAATCTACGCCGAAACATTGCTTACACTTTGATCCTTTCTGATGTTTATCGCTGGGTGCTCAATCGAACGGATCTGTGGGGAACGCCTAGAGAGATGTTAATTAAAGGGGGCGTGTGCCTAGCCGGCAGCCTTAGCGGAGAGCATCACAAAAGATGCGTTATGCGGAATCTGCGGGAAAAACACTAAATACAAGGCACGCATTAAGAAACTTCGAGAGATGGATGTTCTCGATGATAAATCGCAGGCAAACCTCGAATGGCTTTGGGATTATAGAAATCGTGAGCACCTGTTCTTGGTTGAAGAATGGGAATTAGGGCACTACAAGCTCCAGCACTATAACAAGGCAATTTTAACACTCCGAGGATTGCGTGATAGCGTCGACACATACTTCCGTAAACCTGAAACGCCATTTTGACCAGCGCTGCATCGGGGAACCAATGGGCAAACATCTGGTGCAAACCGAGGTGGCTGCCTTCACGCCAGTCCTTCTCGCTAAAGCCTCCGCGTTTCGATCCCAAGATTGAGACCATTGCCTAATTTTTGGACTTAGCGTGAACGGCTGCATGTCTCTATGGTGGACCGAGAGGAAGGCGTCATTTTTTCCTTAATCTCGTCGATTTATTCATTGTTGGCATTGTCATTGCTTAGACAGGCATTGCTCATTCGCAGCCCTGTAAGCTGTTAGAACGAGACTTAAACAGTAAAAACCGAACAGAAAAACTAACAATGAAAATAGAAAACAATTCCGGTCTTTTGATCGGGCAGGGAACCAAGATGCTGGGAGGTCTCGTGACTTACGGGACGGCCTTGCGCATTACTCAAATAACACCGCTCACCTTCCAGCCGGTGCTGGATAGCTACATCGATAGTGATGGCGCTTACATCATCGCAAGAAGTAATCAGCAGACCGCCTATGATAGCTTCCACACGGATGAAGACATCCTGGCAAAGTGGTTGCTGGCGGCCAGTAACGTTCTGGCAGCGACCTTCGGCAATCGTTGGTCCACACTCTGGGCGCAAGCCGGTTTTGTGAACAACACCACGGCGATTCCGACGCGCATCGAAGATCGAATCGCCCTGGCGCTGAATGTGATCCGTTATCTGACTAACAATCCATCCATCGAAGTGCCGGGCCTTGGCATTACCGCAGCGCATGGAACGGAACTGCGCGATGCGACTCTCGCTGCGCAATCGGCTTTGACCGCAGCGGGATTGGACATCAAGACCAAGAACGATACGCGGACCAACGCTCAGACTGCCCTGACGGAAATGATGCGTGCACTCACTAAAATTCTCGATGCCACTCTCTCGAAGAGCGATCCACGTTGGGAAGCCTTTGGGTTAAAAATCCCTGCACAGAAAACCACTCCCGGACAACCGCAGAATGTGCGCGCGCATTTCGACGAAGCGGGCCATCTCGTGGGACAATGCGATCCGCTCGCGCTGGCCACCAGTTTCCGCTGGAGAATCCGCGTGGTGGGAGTCGATCTCGATTATCGCCGAGCCGCCAGCTCAAAAGCGCCATTGGTGAGTATCGACAGCGTGCTGCCCGACCAGACAATCGAGATGATCGTGCAAGGTGTAAACGGCAGCCAGCAAGGTGTGGCGAGCACGCCAATCATCGTAGGCAATATTCAAAAGCCTGCGCGTCAAGCCACGGAAGAAAAGCCAATCGAGTTCCAACGGAATTTGTTGCCTGCAAGTAACGGGGTAAATCGTCTCTCCACTAATGGAGCATCAAACGGAGCCAGTCATTAAAAAAATCCGAATTGAAGCTAGTATTACTTAAAAAGCGGGATTGCAGGTCTCTACTGCGATCCCGCTTTTTCTTTTTTCAGTCTAGGTGTTTCCCTTTCACTGCAACCCGGTTAGCAAAGATTCTCGCTGAAAAAACGGAGCAGTAGCTCAAGCGACAGCCGCGCTAGAGCTGGATTATATCGTGCCCCTTCGTCGCGGAGAAAAGCGTGGGCGGCGTTAAATTCGTGCCATTCGTATGGAACTCCGCTCTCTTCCAGCCGCGCTTGAATTGTGCGGCGTCCATCCAGCGGAATGTGCGGGTCCTGTCGCCCGAAAACGAAGAGAAACGGGCTCTGCGCGTTTTTGATTCGAGTTAGGGTGTTATCACTTTTTCCAGCGCCGAGCGTCGCGGAATGCAAGTCGGTCGGGTAAAAGGCAGCCGTCGCCACGACCAGCGGATGCAGCGCGGCACGCACGGCGAGATGTCCGCCGAGACAGACGCCGAAGCTCCCGATCTTCCCGGTGGAACTCGGGTGCATCGCTAGAAACTGCACCATCGCCTCGGTGTCGGCGTCGTAAGATTCCAACGTCTTCCGGTATTTCAATTCATTGCCGCGATCTGAGCCTGCCTGGTCATACGCGAGCACGGTTCCAGCGGGTTCAAACTCATGATAAACCTCGGGCACCGCGACGACGTAGCCATTTCCCGCCAAAGCCGTGGCCATGCGTCGGATCGGTCCGGTTACCTGGAAAATCTCCGAGAAAAAGATCAGTGCCGGATGTTTTCCAGCGCCGCTGGGAATGAAAAGATGCACCCGCATCGGGCCGTTTGGCGTGGGCAAATCGACGGTGGAATCGGGCAAGAGTGTCATGCAACTCCGATCATTTTTCGATTAGCGGGTGCGGACAAGGCTTTTCTGGTGTAGGAGTCCGGCCCAAAAAATTATGCCTTTTCGTTCCCTCGGCCTTTCGCCGAAAGTATTTCAAGCAGTGCAGGAAGCGGGTTACACCGAGCCGACACCGATTCAGACTGCCGCCATTCCCCTCATCCTTACCGGCACCGACCTGATCGGCATTGCGCAAACCGGCACTGGAAAAACCGCCGCATTTACGCTGCCCGTCCTCACAAAAATCGCCGAGGAAATCACCGACTGGGCCACGCAACGCACCCTCTGCCTGATTCTCGCCCCGACACGGGAACTCGCCGTGCAAATCGAAGAAAACGTCCGCGCCTACGCCCATCATTTGCCCTTGCGCGTCGCCACGATTTTCGGCGGCGTCGGTGAACGTCCGCAGATCGAGGCGTTGAAATCCGGCACCCACATTATCATTGCCTGCCCGGGCCGACTCCTCGACCTCATGCAGCAACGTTACGGCGATTTCTCCAAGCTGAAATACCTCGTGCTCGACGAAGCCGACCGCATGCTCGACATGGGGTTCCTCCCGTCCATTCGCAACATCGTGAAGCGACTTCCAGCGAAACGTCAGACGCTGCTTTTCTCCGCCACGCTCTCGAAGGAAATCGAGCAGCTCACCCACGAGTTCCAACGCCATCCGAAAGTCATCGAGATCGGACGCCGCTCGAACCCGGCCGAATCCGTCACCCAATTCGTCTATGAAGTGCCGCAGGGGCTGAAACTCACTCTCCTCGGCCACCTTCTCCAACAACCGGAAATGGATAGCGTCCTCGTCTTCACCCGCACCAAACATGGAGCCGACAAAGTCGCGCGCCGCCTCGAAGGGCAGGGGATCAAATGCGGCACATTGCACTCGAACCGGAGTCAAAACCAACGCCTGCGCGCCCTTCAGGAATTCAAAGACGGCACCGTCCGCGTCCTCGTCGCCACCGACATCGCCGCCCGCGGGATCGACGTCGACGGCATTTCGCACGTCATCAATTACGACTTCCCGCTCCATGCCGAGGACTACGTTCACCGCATCGGCCGCACCGGTCGCGCGCAGCAAGTCGGTGAAGCCATCAGCTTCGTCGCGCAAGACGATTACGCTCCGCTGAAAACCCTGGAGCGTTTCATCGGTCGCGGCATCATCCGCAAACGCGCGGAAAACTTCGACTACAACGCCCCCGCGCCCGCCGCACCTCCAGGAGAACGCCCCGAACGCCGATTCCAGGACCCGCGCCGCCAGCAACAACAACGCGGCGGCAGTGGCCGAAACCAGCAGCGTCCAGCCACCGTCAACGCCCATGGCGATGGACCCCGCACCGCGCCTTCCGCCCCCAAAGGCGTCGGCGGTGGACCCAGCATCCGCGATGGCGGCACCCGGCCGGTCGGAGGAAAAGTCGGCCACGCCTTCCGCAACCGCCGCGGTCGTTAACCCAGCGTCGCGCATTAGCCGCGACCGGGCTCAAATACGGCTCTAAATTCTAAAAATGAGCGGAGTTGCATCGGATTCTGCCGGGCGGTCAACGCAAGTGAGCGGAGTTGCATCGGACTCTGGCGGAGGGTTTCGGGTGGACGGTGGAGCTACGCCGCGCGTGGCGCAAGGTTGGCGAAGGCCAGTGCAGTTCTGCGGGACGTTCCGTAAGGGTTTGCAGAGGCCAGTGGAGTTGCGCTGAACGACACGATGCGTCAGCAGGGCGCGGTGCAATTCTGCTGGAGGCTGCCGAAGGGCGAGGGAGGCCGGTGGAGTTGCGCTGGACGTTGCGGAGGGGTCGGCAGAGGGTGGCAGAACTGCGTCGGACGGTAAAATCTGGTTTTTGCCGTAAAATGCGCTGAGCACGGCCTCGACGACGGAATTGGCCCGCATCGGTTTCCAACCCCGTCGCGACGCGTAAGCGACCCCGGTCCCGCCAGCCGTCCCGCCCGTTCCGCCGGTGTAACGAGAATCGACTGGAACTCGGATGAAAAAGCCGCCCGGGGAAAACTCCGGCGGCTTTTTCGTTGGGAGAGTATGTGGACAAGCCGCGTGTTCTGACAATAGCCCAGCCTTTCAAGGCTGGGTGCGTGGCGACACGAAAGGGCAAAGTCCCGCGAGGGACGGCAGAAACTCTCGGACAACGGACGGGTCTATCGTCCCTCACGGGACTTGACCGATTTTTCGAGGCGACGTTCCCAGCACTGAAGTGCTGGGCTATTTTCAGAAGAGGCTGAGAGCAGAATCGAATGGAACTCCGCTCTTTTTTTCTCTCGTGTTCCCTCCGACCACTTCTCCGCGACGTCTGGATATGCCCCGCGATGCCGTTCAGGCACCTTTCCCGTTCCCCCAAGTAAGGGTGGTGGCTTGTGGTTCGGTGGCTGACTTCCAATTAAGGCCTGTCATTGACCGTCCAAACCGGCCTCCAAGGAATAATTTATTATCGGTCCGGGAGTTGATGCCTTTGATCCCGAACACCGCAGGGCAAATTCAAACGTCGCAAAGAACTACTTTTTCATTCGAGTCAGACTGGACTCTCAGATGCACGGAAGATGCGTTTCCGAAGGTGCGTTGTCAAACGCATTGCGGCTTGTTTCCACCGTCTTCGCGCTGGCAGAATCGATGATGCCCGAAGAGTCCACTGCAACTCCGCTGAAACGTTATCCGACCTGGCCGTTCGTGGTGTCGGCTGTGCTTTTCGGGTTGCTGAATGTCTGGGTGTCGGTCATTGCCGTGGCGTTGGCGGTGCCGGGTTCCGGGCTGCCGGGCGCGGGGTTTACCGTGATCGCGGTGGTTTTCCTTGCGGGAAACATTTTGAGCCTCGGCTGGGCCTTGCGCTCCGCGTGGGGTTTGAGAAGGCGGCGTCAGATTCTCGGGCTGGTTTTGCAACTGCTGACCCAGCCGATGTGTTTCGCATTGGCCCTGTCGATCCTGTGGGCGTTTGATATTTCAATGCTCTAGACCGAGCACAAAACGGGCGATGTCGAGCGAGGCTTGGGGGCGGCTGAGCTTGGTGATGTTGGCCTGCCAGCGGTGGTAGAGTGCGCCGTTATTTTTCAACGCAGTTCCAACCGATTCAACGATCGCATCCGGAGTGGTGGCGAGGGCGCCGCACTCGTTTTCGACGATGAGCCGGGCGTTGCCTTCCTCCTGGCCGGGGACGATTTGGGTGATGATCATGGGGGTGCAACTGGCAATGGATTCCTGGACGGTGGCGCCGCCGGCTTTGCTGATGAGGAGGTGGTGCGAGAGGAGGAGTTCGGGGATTTGGTGGGTCCAGCCGTGGAGTTCGACGGGGTGGGGCGCACCGGTGGCGGCGGCTTCGACGGCGCGGCGGAGAGCTTCGTCGCGGCCGACGGTGACGGTGAGTGCAATGTCACTCCGTTGAGAAAGTTTCCGCACGACTTCGGGCGCGGTGTCTTTGCCGGAGTTGATCATGAAGAGGACTTTGATGACGGACTCCATCGGCGGGCGCGTGGCTTTCAAGGTGGCGAACCGCGGCGTGACGGGGAACCCGGGGACGCGAATTTTGTTTTCGGCGATGCCGATTTTGCGGAGGACGTCGGCGCTGGCCTCATTCGCGACGAGGAGGAAATCGCTGTGGCAACGAACCCAGACGGAGTTGATCGTGAGCGAGTCGGTGATGATCATGACCTGCGAAAAGGGCCGGGGGCGGCCGTCGCGGTAGAGTTCGTCGATCAGGTAATGGTAGATCGGATAGGTGCAAACGATGGCGTCGGGCTGGCGTTCGGCGAGGAGAGCGGCGAGGGCGTTCCGCATTTTCCGAAGGGCGATCATGTTGCTCTGGACGGCGGTGGTGCGGTCGATCAGGTCGTAGATTTTGCCCCAGACTTTCGGGATTTTGTTAATGGCCATGAGGTAGGCCTTTTTAACGAAGTCGTTAAACTTGCCGTAGGTGCTCTCGAACAGATCGAGCACTTCGACGTCGCAAGCGGGATCGACGGAAAGCAGGGCGTCGCGGACGTTGCGAGCGGCGGTGTTGTGGCCTTCGCCGTAGCCGGCGGTGAAAATGAGGACTTTTTTCATCGGAGTTAGATGGGAATTAAAGGACGCGAAAACCATGCGGAAGCGAGCGGCGGATGAAAAGAAATTTTCAGCCGAGTGTGAGCGAACTCACCCAGACAAGATGTGACCAGCGAATTTTCCCAAGCGCGCCTTGCCTGTCTCGGAGATTTCTCCTAGTGTCCGCGTCGTGCCCCGAATCCTCCGCCTCGTCCTCTTGTTTTTCGTGCTGGGCGCGACGCTTTCGCAGAGTCAGATCTCCGACGACACACGGAAAAAACGCGAGATGTTTTTGAAGGCACGCGAGCAAATGCAGACGCTCCCTCCCGAGCCAACCGTCACGCCAAAACCACGACCCTCGCCGCGTCCATCGGTTCGCCCAAAGCCGACTCCCGAAGAGATACCCGATAAGCCGGAGCCCACGCCACGTCGCACTCCGCGTCCTACCCCTCGCGAAACTCCCGAGGAAACTTCGACGCCACGCGAAACACCCACGCAGCGCCCCACCGTCATCCCCGAACCAACCCCCGAGGAAACTCCACGCCGCACGCCGCGTCCGCAACCCACCGCCACGCCCTCCCCAACACCCGCGCCCAAGCCCGCCGCGAAGCCATTCGTTCGCCAGACCCAGCAGAAGGAAACACCCCAGGCTCCCATCACCATCCGGCGCTCCGGCAACGACGAAGCCGAGATCGCGCCTGCCCCGCGCAGTTGGTGGGGCGGCCCGCGTTACAAATACATCACCGGCAGCGTCAAACGCGGTATCGATGGAGCTCCCGTGAAAAAAGGCCGCTGGAAATACATCGTCGTCCACAACAGCGGCACCCGGCAAGGCAACGCCAAAATCTTCGACTACTACCATCGCCACACCCGCAAAATGCCCAACGGCATGGCCTACCATTTCGTCATCGGCAACGGCACCTCCACCGGCGACGGCCAGATCGAACTCGGCTCCCGCTGGGTCAAACAAATCAACGGCGGCCACGTCCACAGCGACTATCTCAATTACATCTCACTCGGCATCTGCCTCGTCGGCGATTTCAACCGCGACAAACCCACCCAAAAACAACTCGAAGCCCTCGACGAACTCATCCGTTACCTCCGCAGCCGTTGCGGCAAAGTCGAAGGAAAATACTCCATCGTCAGAGCGCACAAAGAAATCAATCCAGTCCCCACCGACTGTCCCGGCGACCGGTTTCCCGTCTCGTGGCTGCATCGTCGCTTTGACTAACATTCGACTCTCACTCGAATGAAAATTGGCATCACCGGTGTCACCGGCCTCATCGGCAGCGCCATCGCCGCGCTCGCGAAACAACGCGGCCACAGCGTCACCGGATTTTCACGCGAGTTCCATCCGATTGCCCCTGTGGAGAAAGGGTGCGGGGCTGTCTCGTCCGACTCGGCTCTGCCGCACTGCGACGACGTGCGGATTTTTTCATTGGAGTCAGAACCCAATCTGGCCGGACTCGACGCCGTCATCCATCTCGCCGGCGAACCCGTCATCGGCCTCTGGACTCGCGGAAAACGACAACGCATCATCGCCAGCCGACGCGACACCACGCGTCACCTCGTCAACGCCATGGCAAAAACAAAGGACGGTCCCCGCACTTTTCTCTGCGCCTCCGGCACCGGATTCTACGGACATCGCGGCTCGGAAAAACTCCACGAACTCTCCGGTCAAGGCATCGGATTTCTCAGCGAAGTCGCCGAAGTCTGGGAAGACGAAGCGCGCGCAGCCGAGTTGCACGGGATTCGCAGTTGCCAGCTCCGAACCGGCATGGTGCTGGCAAAAACCGGCGGCGCATTCCCACTTCTACGGCGAATTTTTTCCATCGGACTTGGAGGGAAATCAGGCAACGGCCAACAATTTCTCCCCTGGATCCACCTCGATGACGTCGCCCGACTCTACCTCCACGCGCTGGAAAACCCCAAACTCAGCGGCCCCATCAACACCGTCGCGCCCGACGAAATCACCAACCTGCAATTCACCCAGGCCCTCGGCGCCGCGCTGCATCGCCCGACCATTTTCCCCACGCCCGAATTCATCCTCCGCACCATCTTGGGCGACCTCTCCAGCATCATCCTCGACAGCCAGCGCGTCGAACCTCGCCGAGCCCTCGACACCGGTTTTTCATTCGAGTTCCAGTCGATTCAAGCCGCGCTGGGCGACCTGATTTAGCCGGGAGAACAGGCCAATCGCCTAGGCGCGCAATGTTCTTCCGCCGTAGGCCAGAACCAGCCGATCGTGGGTGACGAGAGTCAGGCTGTTGTTTTTCGCTTGGGAAACGAGCATCCGATCAAACGGGTCGCGATGCAGGGCGGGTAAAGTGGCGACCAGGCGTGCGTCCGCGATTCGGATCGGCAACTCTTCAAAACGCTCGATCTGCATCTGTTCAGCCAGATCATCGGGGATTTCCAGTTTGCCGAGATCGGATTTGATCGTCATCTCCCAGATCGACGCCGCGCTGACAAAAACGAGATTTTCTGCACTGGTAATCGCCTCGCGCGCCGGTCGCGAAAGTTTCGCAGGGTCGGTTAACCACCAAAGCAGCACGTGTGTGTCCAGGAGCAGATTCATGGCCGTTATGCTGGCGGATTTTCGGCCACCCGAAGATGGGTTGGATAATGACTCGCGTCCCCCGAAAAAAGCGCTTCGACTTCGGAATCTGGAGCGTCGAAATCCGGGGAAATCCATGTTTTACCCGCCCACCCGCCGCCAGTCCGCGGCAGAGTGTGAGGTTGCCACTGGGATAGCACCGCGACCGGTGCTCCCGCTTTGCTGATGACGATCGTCTCACCACCGGCAACTTGTGCGATCAACCGGGAAAGATGGGTTTTCGCTTCTTGAATGTTGATTGTTTTCACAAGACCAAGTCTGGTCTGGTTGGGTAAATTATCAAGGTTAAAGTTTCCTGATTTTCATTCGAGTTCCAATCGATTCAGGCCGCGCTCAGGGATTTGATTGAGTGAAGGCGACCACGGTTTCCGTGGTGCCCGGCGGATTTTGCGTGTCGTGAAAGTTTTTTCAAAAACCGTGTTGCACGTTTTGCCCGACTGCCCGCCCTGAACCTCGCTGGAACCCGGCTCGCCCTGGCTGGAACCGCACAGACGGCGGCTGGAACCAGAGAGACGTTCGCTGGAACTCCGCTCACGAAAGCTGGAACGTCGCTCACGAAAGCTGGAAACTCCCTCACCGGGGCTGGAACGACGCTTCATATCGCTGGAACTCCGCTCATCTTCGCTGGAAGCCGATGGCAGCTGACTGGAAACGTGCGTTCGCACTCTGGAAACGGCAATCCCTCTCAAGCTCTGCAACTGAAGTTCGCTATCGTCGCGCATTGTAGCGTCGAGCCTATGGCTCGATCCCTTAACCCACCACAAACTCGAGGCACAGCCTCGACCCTGCAAACCGCTTAACGCCCGCCAGGTCGTGGACCTCGGCCACCGCGCTGCGAAGCCAAAGGTGGTGGTGCCTTAGGCATCAAATCCCTCTCCTTGTTCCGTGGCGACTTCCGCAATCCACCCAGGAAAATGGGTTCTCGCTTCTTGTCGGCTGACTGTTTTCACAAGCGCGAAATTTTCGTGATTTTCTGATTTCCTGATCCGTTTCTGTCGCGCAATCTTGGCCGCATGAAGCGCGCGATTTTGGCATTGGAAGACGGACGGGTTTTTATTGGGGAAAATTTTGGCGGGAGTGGGACTGCTATCGGGGAGATTTGTTTTAATACGTCGATGACGGGCTACCAGGAGGTGCTGACTGATCCGTCGTATCGAGGCCAGATCGTGTCGATGACGTATCCGCTGATCGGCAATTACGGGATTACGCCCGAGGACGATGAGAGCTACGAGCCGCATGTGCGCGGGTTTGTGATCGAGGAATTGTCGGAATTGGCGAGCAATTATCGGTCGCGCGAGTCGCTGGGAGATTATTTGCGGCGGTTTAACATTCCCGGCGTGCAGGGGATCGATACGCGGGCCTTGACGAAGCGGCTGCGGACGGCGGGCGCGATGAAGGCGTGCATTACTACCGAACTCGCATCAGAAAACGAAGCCATCGCTGCGGCGCAGGCGGGAAATGGGGTCGTCGGGATGGATTTTGTAAAAGAGGTGACGGTGACCGAGCCATTTGACTGGGACTCGGATGGAAAACTGAGTGCCGAATGGAATGGCGAAACCGCGATGCCGCCGATCAAGCATCGGATTGTGGCTTACGATTTGGGAATGAAGCGGAACATTCTGCGGCGGCTGCGTCAGAAGGGTTTCGCCGTAAAAGTGGTGCCAGCGACGACGAAAGCGGCGGACGTATTGGCATGGAACCCGGATGGAATTTTCCTCTCGAACGGCCCGGGCGATCCGTCGGCGCTGGATTATGTGTTCCAGGAGGTGCGTCAGTTGATGGGAAAAAAGCCGATTTTCGGAATTTGCCTGGGGCATCAGATGCTGGGGCACGCGTTTGGCGGGAAGACGTTTAAGTTGAAGTTTGGTCATCGCGGCGGGAACCAGCCCGTAAAGGATTTGAAAACAGGGCGCGTCGCGATCACGGCGCAGAATCACGGTTTTGCAGTCGATGCGGAGTCGCTGCCCTCGGATGTGGAGGTGACACATGTGAATCTGAACGACGGGACGGTGGAGGGGTTGCGCCACAAGGAATTGCCGATCTTCAGCGTGCAATATCATCCCGAAGCCGCGCCAGGACCGCACGATGCGACGTATTTCTTCGATGAATTTGCCAAACTGATTGATACGCAAAAAGCGAAGTGATACTTTTTCAACCATGGCTACCCTCCAAATTTCCCTGCCCGACGGCGAACAGACCCACGAGATCAGTGAAGATGTGACGACGATCGGCCGCGTGGCCGATAACACGATTCATATCGAAGACGCCTCAGTTTCGAGTCACCACGCGAAAATCACGCAGACGGATGGCCGGTTTGAATTGCAGGATTTGGATTCGACAAACGGCACGCGCGTCAATGGCACACGGCAGAGTTCGGGAACGTTGTCCCATGGAATGCGGCTGCGGTTTGGCCAGGTTGAGGCTGTGTTTCTTTCCGAGGCTGGCGGCGTGCAGCCCTTGCCCGAGGCGGATGAAATCGACGTGAAAGTGGGCGACCAGACGAGTCGTCCGGCAGATTTTTTGAATTCCTCGCCGTTTGGTCGGCGTAGCGGAAAGAAGGATGGCTCGGAAAAAATCATTCTTGCCGTG
Organism: Spartobacteria bacterium; assembly: GCA_043758065.1. GTDB lineage: Bacteria > Verrucomicrobiota > Verrucomicrobiia > Chthoniobacterales > DASVRZ01 > DASVRZ01. Next base: position 15,489 of record JAYVOE010000004.1, read on the forward strand.
GCTGCGCTGGTGATGCTCGCCGCCTGTGCGGTGATCTATCTGGCGTATTCGATTCAGCCGCCGACGCTGTAATTTCGGCTGCGGCATTTTTCGTTTCCGTGAGAGCTGCGGGATTGGCGGTCATGGGGAGGAAAAACAGGACTTAGGGGGAGGAAAAGGTGCGATTCATCGGACCAAGATTTGTGCCAGAGGTCGTTCTATGAGCGGCGGATACGTAATTGTCCGCGCAACGATAAATAGAGGATCGCCAGGAGTGCAATCGCACTCCCGTGTAAAACCAGCGCGTCGACCGAAAACACGCTGAATTCGTGGCCGAACTGGGTCTGTTTGGTTCCAAAGAAGACATTGATTTTGACGTGATTGCCGTCATCGCCAGACCGGCGGTAATCGGCCTGCTCAGTCTCGGCTTTGCTGACGAGGTCGAGGATTTTCTGGTTTACGTAAATTTGATCGACGGTGAGGTTTTTCGTGCGGCGTTCGACCGGAGAGATTTTGACCGGACTGCCGGCAAGGAGGCGATCCATCTCGGCCAGTTGGGCGTCAATGGCTTCGGGAGAGCGTCCAGCGACGCCGCTGAGACGCGAGAGACCGTCTTTGAGTTGGTTGAGTCGGGCGATTTCCACGGGAGTGCGATTCGACTTGAGCTTGGATCGGATGGGCTCGATGGCGCGGCTGAATTCTTCCTGGCGAATGGTGAACGGATTGAGCTTGGCCTGGGCGACGACGAGTGCTTCATACGACCAGCGCAACGGCATGAATTGGCAAATAAACGGGACTTTGAGTTTGCTCTGGTCTTGCGGTGTGGCGGCGGTGTGATGCTCGGAGAACCAGCGGTTGATGGAGTATACGAAGTCGAGGTTTCGGTTCATTTCTTCGTATTTAATGAGGGCGCCACCGAGGATCATCTGGGGAATGAGGACCATGGGAACGATGTTGGCGGCGGTCTTGGCGTCGTTGACCAGTGAGGAGACGACGAGGCCCATCGCGATGCCCCAAATGGACGTGGTGACCATCCAGATGAGGTGCCACCAAAACATGCCGCGGATTTCCAGGATGGCGTTGCCGATGAGAAGAAAGAGGACGCATTGCAAGGTGCCGAAGAGGGCGAGGGTGACGGCTTTGGCGACGACGTAGTAGCCGAGGCGGACGTTGAGGTTTCGCTCGCGCTGCAATACGACTCGATCTCGAATGATGTCGTCGGCGCTGTTAGTCAGGCCGAGAAACATGGCGACGATCAGGGCGACGAAGAGATACGTCGGGATGTGGTAGGCCGAGGCGAAATCGTATCTTTCTGCTTCGCTGAATTTGAGGACGAAGCCGACAAGGAGGGCGAGCAGGGGAGCAACGACGGTAGTGATGACGAGGTTGGCTTTGTTGCGCAGTTTGCTCTTGAACGCGCGCGCCAGCAGGGTGCGAAATTGGGTCCATTCGTCGCGCCAGCGAAACCAGCGGACGCCGATGTTAGCTTTGGTGGGATTCGGGGCGGGTTCGCGTTTCAGGAAAACCTGCCGCATGTCCTGGAAGAGCCGGTGCGATTCGTATTTATCCCGCCAATAATCGGAGGAATAGCGGCGCGCGGGGACGAGCTGGCTGCGGCTGTTTTCTTCGTAAATGACATCGCCACCGAGATCGCGAAGGGGCGTTTCGAGCACGTCGAAGATGAATTCCGGACGGGTCGTGCCACAAGTTGGACATCCCCCTAACTCCGCTCCGTACTGCTGTTGTTGCTCGGCTTTTGCGAAATACTGGAGCATTTCCTGAGGCGTTCCGTAGAAGACGAGGCGGCCGCCTTTATCGAGGAGGAGCGCTTTGCTGAACATCTGGAAAATCTTCGACGTCGGCTGGTGAATCGTGACGAGAACGATCTTGTTGTGGGCCATTCCACGGATGATCTCAATGACGTGCTCGGAGTCTTTCGAGGAGAGGCCAGAGGTGGGCTCGTCGAAGAGATAAACGTCGGCGGAACCGATCATATCGAGGCCGATGTTCAGGCGTTTGCGTTCGCCGCCGGAGAGGAATTTTTTGCTGGAACTGCCAACGAGCGAATCGCGGCGCTCGGCGAGTCCAAGTTCAATTAACTTAGCGTCGATTCTGCGCAACCGATCTCTGGCAGATAAGTGTGGAGCTCGAATGGCGGCCGCGAAACTGAGGTTTTCGGCGATGGTGAGATGTTCATCGAAAGCGTCATCCTGCGGAATGTAGGCGACGTAGTTTTTCAGTTCCTCGATTTGTTCGTAAAGCGACTGGCCGTTGAGTGAAACCGTTCCACCGTTTGGCTGCAAACGGCCGGCGAGGATGTTCATTAGGGTGCTCTTGCCGCTTCCGCTGGCACCCATCACGCAGACCATTTCGCCGCGTTGCACACTGAAGGAAATACCGTCGATGGCGGTTTCGTCGGCGCGGAAACGATGATTCAGATCCAGCACTTCGAGCTGCCGGATAATGTTGCGCTCCTCCTCAATGATTCGCTCGGAAAAATCGCAGCGGAGAATCTGCCCGGTGTCGATGCGAATCGTGTCGCCGTCTTTGAGATTGGCGCTGTGTTTTACCGGGACGTCGCCAACGAGAATGGGCCGATCGGCTTGCAGGACAAGCACCTGCCCAACGCGCTCCTCGTAGTCGCAGAAGATCTTCAGCAGAATTTCGCCACTCGTTCCCGGAGAAAGGAGAATGTCGTCCTCATCCAGAAGGCTGGGATTGTTGGAAACCAGATACTCGGACTTCGTTGCCTGCAGATGAAAACGCCCACCCATCGCTCGCGCGCGCCGCCGAAGGTCGGAGAGTTCGAGTTCGTTGCCACTGGGGAAAACCAGTTTGTCGTCGAGGTTTGCATCGATGCTTTTGCCTAAAACCAACGGCTGACCGCGGAGTGTCGCCTCGACTTTTTTGATCGCAGTCACTTCCACGCGGAGCCCGAAACGCACCTGCAGCTGCGAGTCGCGGTTGCGAGTTCGTTCGACTTCCACTTCGTCGTCAGAATGCACCGTCACAAACACCTGCGGAATGCTGACGTTTTTCTTCGCGTTAAAGTAGGCGACCAAATCTTGATGCGCCACGACTTGCTCATCGACGATCACACGCTGGCCCGGATAAATCCGGCAAAATTGACCCGGCGCAAGCGGTCGGCCACGCACGACGACCGGTTTGCGCGCGAGGTTTTTCAACAGGATGAGGTCGTGATACCGATAAGCCGTCAATCGCTCGCCCGCATCGAGACCTTGCAGGGCTACGTCTTCATTTCGGCTAGTGCCAAATGTCAGGGATTCGAGAGGCGACGTGCCTTTCTGATAAACCGACGTATCGGTCGCGTCGGATGCGTTGAGCTGATAAACAATATCGATCGCCTGTGTCGCCATGCCCAAAGACGACATGAACGAATAATAGGCGATCACCTGATCCTGCTTTAGCCCGGCTTTAAAAATCAGATCGTAGAGCTGCACGCCGAGCAGAATCTTCCGGTCATCGCTCAGATCGGCAGCCAATTTTTGCGCCATCGCGGTCAGATCCTGCTGTTCATTCAGCGCCTGACGAAACAAACG
>JAYVOE010000005.1:0-18964 GCA_043758065.1 Spartobacteria bacterium
AAGGCGTCTGGATTGTTTGCTAAAGCCTTAGCCATACTTACGCATTGCTCTAGCTCCGCATTGGTCATCTCATACGGCTTCCACGGCTCCCGCACGGGCTTGGTGTAGGTGGCACGAACAGGCCGGCGGTAGTTAGTTCCATCCTTAATCCCTACCAGCGCACGAATACGGCTGCGGTGTTCCTTCCCTTCCGCTCCCGGAAACATGATGCACGTCCAGCGTTCATCGGCATCAATCGAAAGGTGATTCCCCTTCTTGTCGCCGTCTGTTTCCGCACAAGCAGGGCATCGTCCCTCATGTCGATTGCCAACAGCGCGGAGTTTTTCAATCAAGTTGAAGTCGAGTCTGGCGTGGTCGCTCATGCTTCCCCTTTCATCTGCTTTGCCAGAAAGGCCCGGACACTGGCGACGTTGAATAGTCTTTTTCCTTTAAGCTGCCCTTTCCGGCGCAAGCTGCATCCTTTGATGCTGCCGTCCGCAAGCAACGAATACGCGAGGCTGCGTTTAATTCCGTATCCGGCATAGAGACCGGGGACATCAACAAACTCAGGGTCGAAGTTAGAAGCGTTCGCCGTTGCTTCTTTTAACGGGGCGATTGTTTTAGCGGTGTCGCCTGCCGCGTTATTGGTGTTATTGGACACGACGAGAACGTGCCGGGAATTTTATCTCGAATATAATAGGAGGTGGGAATTTTAGGGAACTCCTACGGAAGTAAGGAAATAAGGTTTCTCAGATACTCCCTCGCCTTTTTGGCATTTTCGTAGAGATCCGGGGCGTGAGAGTAGGGCGCATCTATTTTTAAGTTGCTGTCCGGGTAATCAGTAAGCATCGCGGCTGGGTAAAATTCAACCACTCGCAATGCGCCAAGCCAGTTAAGTCTGTCCTTAAACCCTCCTCGGCTTTTTTTAATGTGCTTAATGCCGGTAAGTCCCCGCTGCTGGCGTTCATTGCGCTGTTCCGTTAGCCACTTACCAAAGGCGTCTTTAATGTCGCTGTTATCATGGTTCCAGTTTATGGCGAAAAATCCGTATTCCGTTTCACTGATTTCTTCTTGATGTAGGCACTCATGCGTCCATTGAAAGGACCCGATGGCTTTTACATTTGCACCTTCTAGTTCTCTTAAGGTGTGGATGCTTAATTTGCCATGCGGGAGATTGTTCCAATAGTGGTGAAGGCCTTCCTTCACTTCGTCAGAGTGTGTCTGGCGGATTTCTTTGTTAAGAGCCTGCCACGGCTGTTTCGGAAACCACTCGTAACTGATAGCCGGGTAATCATGGAAACATTTTTTCATTGCCTTGCGGAAATTATCATATGCTTCCCAACCTAAAATGCGTTTTGGTGAACCTTTAGGAGACTCCCAACCGACTTTCCAGTCGGAAACCATTCTAGCTAAACCTAGATTGAGTTTAACTAATTCGCGCGAAAATTCATACGTGAAGCATGCCTCAATCTCTGATTTATCTAATCCGCTAAAGCACCATTCATTCCGATCCAACGGCACAAAACCATCATTAGGAGGGCCGTTTTTCATTGGAAAATATTTGTGCCTGTATATCTGTCGAAGCCCCCGTCAGTCGGATAAAAGTAAGTGACTCCCGCCACCCTTCGGCCCGAGTGTTTAACAATCCTTTTCTCCCTCACTGCGCCGCCTTCCGCTCGCTGATGCCGGGGATCATGCCGATCGCGTTGCGTAGCGGCTCGATCTCGTGGTGCGTGTAGAGCGTGTTCATGTCCGCACTGGCATGTCCGGTGAGTTTCTGCCGGATTTCCTGCGAGACGCCCGCGTTGGCCATTGCCGAGTTAAAGCTATGTCTCAAGCTGTGAAAGCTCAGGCTTTTATTAGCCCGGCCTTGCTCTGTATGCCGCGTGATTGTCCCGACGATGCCCGCCTTGGCCATGATCTTGGCGAATTGGCCGCTCAGCCCTGTCTTGCCGCCCGTGCCTCTCCCGGCCAAAGTTGAAAAGAGAAACGCTTTGCCGATGCCGGGCTTCTCCAATAGCACCCGTTCCAACTCAGGGTGCAGTGGAATCACGAGCGTTTTCTTCGTGCGCTTCGTTTTGCCGGGGGTGAACGTAATTGTCCGCTTCCCCAGATCAACCGCACTCCACGTCATGTTCGCCACGTCGCCCAACCTTGCCCCGGTGTAGTAACCGAAAAAGATCGCCGCCTTCCAATCGCCGGCGGCGTGAGAGACGAGTGCCGCGACCTGCTCCGATGTGAAAGTCTCACGTTCCGCTGTTTCCTCCGGCAGACTTTCCAATGCCGTGCAGGGGTTGTTCGTGATGTAACCTTGGCGCAAGGCCGCGTTAAAGGCCGTGCTGATGATTCTCACGCTGTCATTGGCCGTGTTTGGACTCTTACCCGCTGCCAGTTCCGCGTCTCGGAATGCGCGAATGTCTTTCGGGATGATGTGCGCCAAAGAGAGTTTCGAGCGATTGCCCAAAGATGAGAGAAAATCCCTCCCCGCCTGCTTGTAACGCTCTGCGGTGCTCTTGGCCTTGGAATCTGCCTTGCCGCCCTGCCATTCCGTCAGCCAATCCGCCACCGAGTGATTGTGCAAAGCCTCGCCGCTGGTCCGCTCGACAATATCGGCGATGAGCTTTTTGGCCGCTTGTTCTGTGAGAGTGCCCGCTTTTGCGCTGTTCTCGGCGATTTCCAAGGCTCTGCAAAAATCCTGCGCTTCCGTGCGCTTGTCCGCTGCTGTCTTTGGTCTGCCGTCTTTGCGAAGTTCTCCGGGCAAGGGTTTGACGGTGATCTTCGTGGACTTCTTGAGGCGTTGTCCTGTCGCGCTGGTAAAGCAGCAAACCCAGTATGGAGAGCGTCCTTTGCAATCGGTTGTTAGACTTGGCATAAGTCAGAACATAGTCAGAACATCCAAGGGTGTCAAAGACGTTCTATGATGTTGTTCTCTCCTATGAGAAGGAGGAAATGCCAGAGGGGAGAATTGAACTCCCGACCAAGGGCTTATGAGTCCCCTGCTCTACCACTGAGCTACCCTGGCGTGGGTTCGTGAAGCGGAGGTTGATGATACCGAATGTTTTCGCAGAATCAAGAGGTTGTCGGCTCACGCAGATTTGTGTCAAACTCCGCTCGGAAATGTGCACGAAATGAAAATTGGCCTGCTCCATTATTCCATGCCGCCGGTGATTGGCGGGGTGGAACGCGTGATCGCCGCGCACGCCCGGTTGTTTCGGGCGGATGGCCACGAGGTGACGCTTTTTTGTGCTGGGAGTCAGAGCGAAATGGACGCGGAGTTTCCCTGGATTGCGGTGCCGGGGTTCAAAAACACAGGCGAGTTCCAGTCGAATCGGGACGCGATGACTGCGTTTTTGCGCGAGCAGAAATTGGAAATTCTCTTCGTTCACAACGTTTTCACGATGCCGTTTTCACCGGTTGCGACAGCGGCTTGTTGGAAACTGAGCGGAGTTCGAGTCGTATCGTGGGTTCACGACATCGCGGCGATTAATCCCTATTACAAAGTGCCTGCGGACGACCGAATCCGGCGTCATTGCCCTGGGACTCGCGTGGTCGCCGTGTCGGAAGAACGCGCCGCCGCTTACACGGCGCTGACGGGGTTTTCGGATGTGACGGTGATTCCCAATGGGATCGACGCGACGGGCGGACGACTGGAACTGGCGGGCGGGTTCCCGATTTTGTTTCATCCGACGCGAATTTTGCGGCGGAAAAATATCGGGCTTGGCATTCGAGTCGTCGCCGCGCTGAAACGACTCAGTCTCAATCCGCGACTAGTCATCTCTGGCGCGCCGGAGCCTTTTTCAGGCCAGTTGCAGTCGTATCGGGCGGAACTTGATGCGGAAATTTTTTCAGCGGAGTTGCAGTCGAATGTGTTTTTTCTCGGCGATGAAACTTCGTTGACCGATGCGGAAATTTCCGAGCTTTACGCCGTTTCCGACGCGCTGTTTTTCCCTAGCGAACACGAAGGTTTCGGCCTGCCGATGCTGGAAGCCGGATTGCGTGGGCTCCCGATTTTCGCCTCCGACAAGCAACCTTTGGCGGCGCTCGCCGAAAAAAACGGCCTCGTTTTTCGTCCTGATACCGATGCAACTCGACTGGCTTTTGATATTGCCGGATTTCTTGAAAACTCCGCCGCCTCGCAGGTTCGACGGCGCGTTCGAAGCGATTTCGATTGGCAGCATATCTATCAAAAGCACATCTTATCTTTGTTATGAACCCGACTCTCCTCGATCACGATCTTCGCTCCCTGCTCTCGGCTACGCACCATGATCCGTTCTCGATTTTGGGTCCGCAAAAAGTCGGGCACGACATCATTGTTCGCATATTTCGACCTGATGCGAGTTCCATCGAACTCATCGACAAGAAAACCGACGCTGTTCTCGTCACGGCGACACGTGTCAATCCCGACGGTGTCTTCGAGGCAAGTGTCGGGAAATCGTTGGTCGCTTATCGGTTGCGAGTGACGCCTTGGCACGGAGACGCGTTTGTGATCGACGATCCATTTTCGTTTGGTCGCGTGCTGGGCGAGATGGATACGCATCTTTTCGCCGAGGGAAATCACTACCAGATTTACAAGAAACTCGGGGCGCATTTGCGGACGATCGACGGCACGGAAGGTGTGGCGTTCGCCGTCTGGGCGCCGAATGCGCAACGCGTGAGTGTGGTCGGGGAATTTAATAATTGGGATGGTCGCGTTCACCCGATGCGGAAGCTGGTGGAAGCGGGAATCTGGGAAATTTTCATCCCGGGAGTCGGCGAAGGAACGCACTATAAATTTGAGGTGCGTCAGGCTCACGGCGGAATCCAATTGAAGTCCGATCCGTTTGCGTTCTACGGCCAGCACAGTGAGAAAACGGCGTCGATGGTGTTCGATCTCGGTCGTTATTCGTGGGCTGACGGTGATTGGATGACGAAGCGGGCGAAGACGAATTGGCAGAATGCGCCGGTGAGTATTTACGAGGTGCATCTTGGCTCGTGGCAACGGGTTTGGGAGGAGAATAATCGGCCGTTGAGCTATCGGGAATTGGCGGATCGGTTGCTCGGTTACGTTTTAGAGATGGGTTACACGCATATCGAGCTGATGCCCGTGGCGGAGCATCCGTTTGATGGATCGTGGGGATATCAGGTGACGGGTTATTACGCGATCACGAGTCGCTTTGGAAACCCGGATGAGTTCCGTTATTTCGTCGATAAATGTCATCAAGCTAACATAGGAATCATACTCGACTGGGTTCCGGGGCATTTCCCGAAAGACGCTCACGGCCTCGCTCAATTCGATGGAACTGCGCTCTTCGAGCACTCCGATCCACGCCAGGGCGAACACCGCGATTGGGGCACGCTGATTTTCAATTACGGCCGAAATGAAGTGCGGAATTTCCTCATCGGAAACGCGCTTTTCCTGCTGGAAGAATATCATATCGATGGCCTGCGCGTGGATGCCGTGGCGTCGATGCTTTATCTGGATTACTCCCGCGAAGCCGATGAATGGGTGCCGAATGTCCACGGCGGACGCGAAAATCTGGAGGCGATCCATTTTCTGAAGCGCTTCAACGAAGTCTGCTACGCCGAACATCCCGGCATCATGACCATGGCCGAGGAATCGACCTCGTGGCCGGGCGTTTCGCGGCCAACCTATCTGGGCGGATTGGGATTCGGGTTCAAGTGGAATATGGGCTGGATGCACGATTTTCTGAGCTACATGGAGAAAGAGCCGATTTATCGGCGGCATCACCAAGGCGATGTGACGTTTTCAATGGTGTATGCGTTTCACGAGCATTTCGTGCTGGTGTTAAGTCACGATGAAGTGGTCCACGGCAAAGGCTCGCTGATTGCGAAAATGCCCGGCGACATGTGGCAGAAATTTGCCAATCTCCGGCTTTTCTACGGATGGATGTATGCGCATCCGGGTAAGAAACTACTCTTCCAAGGTCAGGAATTCGGGCAGTGGGATGAATGGAATTATGCAAAAAGCCTCGACTGGCATCTCTGCGATTTCCCGTTGCACGATGGATTGAAGCGCCTCGTCCAGCACCTGAACTATCTCTACAAAAACGAGCCGGCGCTCTCGGAAATCGACGACAGCTACGAGGGCTTCGACTGGATTGATTTCCATGACGCCGACAACAGCGTGGTGGCTTTTCTCCGCCGCGACCGCACTGGCGGACTGCTCATTTTCGCGATCAACGCCACGCCAGTGCCTCGCGAGGGCTATCGAATCGGAGTGCCGGAGGGCGGGTTTTATGGGGAAATTCTCAACACCGACGCCGCAACTTACGGCGGCAGCAATATCGGGAATTACGGTGGAGTGCCGAGCCATCCGTGGCCCTGGCAGGGTCGCGAGCACAGCATCCAAATTAATCTGCCGCCGCTGGCGACGGTCGGATTTAAATTGAAGCGCTGAATCCACTGCAACTCCGTTCATTTTTGAATAGGAATGCAAGATTTGGCTAAAAAAACACTGTCGAAGAGGATTCTCCACGAACTTCCCCTTGCAGAACTCTAGCGTTTCGGGCTATCATTATCGGAACAAATGAAAAAATATCTCTCCAGAAACGCATTTACCCTCGTGGAATTGCTTGTCGTTATCACCATCATCGGAATTCTAGCAGGCATTGCCCTACCCGTTTTCCAGAAAGTTCAAATCAACGCCGAACAAACCAAAGTGCTCGCGAACGCGAAGCAGATCGGTCTCGCCCTCAAATTGTTTGCTGGTGATTTCGAAGGAAGTTTTCCAACCAAAATCGATCAATCCGGTGCTGCGACGGCAGATATTGTTGACGCAAATGATGCCTTGGCAAATCTGATCCCGACCTATGTTCCGAATGAGAAGACATTTTTTGTCAAAAAATCTCAATGGAATCTTCGCAGTGGAATTGTTCAGCCCGGAGACGAAAACGTCAGTACTGCGGCAAATAAGCTCGCAACTGGCGAAAACCATTTTGCTTATGTAGCAGGTCTAAATGATACTTCTACGGGTTCGTGGCCTCTTTTAGCAGATGGATTTGCTGGGGGTACGGGTACGGTAGCAACGCCGGCTTATGATGTTAACGCCACAAATAAAGGCGGCGTATGGGAAGGTAATAAAGCGATCGTAATCCGTGTGGATCAAAGCGGAGCGGTTCTATCTACTAACAAAACGATTCCTGCTACTCCATTTGTTTCCCGAGACGAAACTGCCAAAAGAGCTTCCAACCTATTTGTTTATGAAGGAGGCGGGGCAGGCGGGACACCTGATTGGCTCGCTCCCTCACCCGGAGTTAAAGTGTTAAATCCAAAATAATTCAATAGCTGCGAAAAAAGGCACCGGGTCATTCCGGTGCCTTTTTTGTTTTCACAGAGCGGCCTTTTGGATAGTCTCGGCCAATGATCGAGTTGATGCAGCGTGGTGGGATGTTGATGTGGGTGATCGTGTTTTGCAGTGTGTTGGCGACAGGGATCTTCCTTGAGCGCTTCTTTTTTTTCCATCGGAGTTTCATTGAAGTCTCCGAACTTCTCAACGGTCTCGCCAACCTCATCCGACGCAAGAACTTCGCGGAAGCTCGCCACGAATGCGCAGTCACCCACGTGCCCGTGGCCCGCGTCCTGCACGCCGCCATTTTGCGGCACAACAGCTCCCGCGCTGACCTAAAAGAGATCGTTCAAGAAGCCGGTCAACTGGAAGTGCCGCTTCTGGAAAAACATCTCCCCGCGCTTTCGACGATCACGTTCATCACACCGATGATCGGTTTTTTGGGCACCGTTACTGGCTTACTCCAGGCGTTTTCCACAATCGCGTCGCACAATGGCTACGCCTCCGCGTTGGATATTTCCGGGGCGATTTACCAGAGTCTGCTGACTACGGCCGCTGGCATTTCTGTCGCGATCCCTGCATTCGTCGGACACCAATATCTTTCCGCCCGCGTGGATCGTCTGATGCGCGATATGGAACGTGCTGGAATCGAGATTGTGAATCTGCTCACCGATCCGGCGAACCTCAAAACCGACATCATTAGCTTTGAGGAACAAACGAAAAAGCTCGGTCTGTAAACACGGTTTTTCATTCGAGTTCCATGCGTCTCACCCGCACCACACGGACCTCTCCGTTTCTCTACCAGATCGTCCCGTTGCTGGACGTTTTGTTCGTTTTGCTCGTCTTCTTCATCCTCACCGCGACCTTCGTCACTCAGCCCGGATTGACGGTCGAACCGCCTGCCTCCAACTTCACGGTCGAACCCGCACTGCGTTCGCAAATCATCAGCATCGTCGGAAAACATGCGCCGCAAATTTTCTTCCTCGATCGACTCGTTACCGAGGCGCAACTCGGCACGTTGCTGACCAATCAGAAGGAGACATCCGCCACCACGATCGTTGTGAAAGCGGACCGAGCCGTCTCGTATGACCGAGTGATGTCCGTTACGAATCTGGCGCTGGCCCACGGCTATCGCGTCGTCATGGCGGGTGCCGTTTCCAAGAATACACCCTGACTCGGATGAAAATTGGCACAAACTGGCAGCCGATTTTTTCCACGCCACGACTCCGCTCACAAAACTGGATGTTGCCGGCGATGATTCTCGGCGCAGTCTTTATCCACGGAGCGGCTTTTTACCTCGTGCAAACGACGGCGCCGGAACCTGAAAAAGCCCCGCCGATCGCTGCTAGATTCAGCGTTCTGAATCCCGCAAATCCGCAGGATCGGGCGGCTCTGGAGTGGATCGAAAATCGCGATCCCGCCGCGATGGTTTTTCAGACGGAAACTCCGCCGCAGCCGCGTATGACGCAGCGTTACCAGCCGAGTTATGAGGCGGTTTTGCCGCAACCAATCCCGATTCCAAAGGACGAGAATCCACTGCAACTCGCCTCACTTTTTCCGCCAGGACCGGTGCCGGATGTGACACTTTCCCGGCGCACTATCGAGCCGGATTGGCCGGAGCTCCCCACGAAAATCAGCGTCTCGGAAAGTCTCGCGCCATTGGCTCCGCGAGAATTTGCGCCACCAAAAATCCTGGGCGACATCCCGGTTCCCACCAGATTTTTCGTGGTGCAACTTCCGACTGAGAACGAAAAAGCGTTTTTCCTCATGCAGTCCTCCGGCAACGACGTGCTCGATGAATACGCTCGGACTTGGATGAAAAAATCGCCCATCGCGTTTCACGACGCGCAGAATAGCGGCTGGATCGATTTTTATTGGGGCACCGACATTTGGAAAAAGCCCGCGCCATGATACGAATCCCACTCCCATGGCTTTTGCCGGCCTACGTCGTGTTCGGCCTGCTCTTCATCATGACGCTCTGGCTGTGGGCGAATTGGGTGCGCAAAAGAAGAGAAAGCGAAGTCTTGCGTTACCGTGTGCAATGTATAATTTGCGCACTCCCCTTTGAAGACAGGAGTGACAATTCGCTGCCGCCCTGTCCAAAATGTGGGAGCCTCAATGAACGGGGCAACCAGTAATCCAGCCAAACGTTAATTTTCTTTACCTACTTTATTTATGGGAATGTGGATCGGTCGTAATCGCAAAGCACGCGTCACCTACGGGTTTGACGAAATCGCACTCGTCCCCGGAGCTGTGACGATTAATCCGAACGAAGTGGACATTTCGTTTCAAGTCCCGCGCCGGGATTCGGAGCCGTTGAAATTGGGAATTCCCATTTTTGCCAGTGCGATGGATGGCGTTGTCGATGTGAAATTTGCCATCGCCATGGGAAAACTTGGCGGACTGGCCGTTCTCAATCTCGAAGGCGTGCAAACGCGATATGAAAACCCTGACGAGGTGCTTCAACAAGTCGTCGCGGCGGACAAAGAAAAGGTCACGGCGCTGCTCCAAAAAATTTATCTGGAGCCGATCCGCGAGGATTTGATCGCGAAGCGCGTTCAGGAAATCAAGGCGGCCGGTGGTTATGCCGCCGTGAGCTCGATTCCGCAGAAAGCGGATCGTTTCGCGGCCATTGCGCAGGAAGCTGGGGCGGATCTTTTCGTGGTGCAAAGCACGGTGTCGACGGTGCGCCACATTTCCACGGAATATCAGTCGCTCGAACTTGCGAAGTTCTGCGCCAAGTTGAATATTCCTGTCATCATCGGAAATACAGTCGGGTACGAGGTGACTCTGGAGATCATGCAATGTGGCGTGGCTGGCGTGTTGATCGGCGTCGGGCCAGGTGCGGCCTGCACCTCGCGCGGCGTGCTCGGCTTGGGCGTTCCGCAGGTGACTGCGACCGTCGATTGCGCAGCAGCGCGCGACCAATATTTCAAGCAAACTGGACGTTACGTTCCGATCATCACCGATGGCGGAATGAGCAAGGGCGGCGACGTTTGCAAGGCGCTCGCCTGCGGGTCTGATGCCGTGATGGTCGGCAGTGCGTTTGCCAAGGCGGAAGAAGCTCCCGGCAAGGGCAATCACTGGGGCATGGCCACGCCGCACGCGAATTTACCACGCGGGACTCGCATTAAAGTCGGCACTACCGGTTCGCTCAAACAAATCCTCTTTGGCCCGGCTGAAGTGGATGACGGTTCGCAAAATCTCGTGGGCGCGATCACCACGTGCATGGGCAACGTTGGCGCGGCCAGCATTCGCGACTTCCAGGAAACTGAAATCATTATCGCCCCATCGATCAAGACCGAGGGCAAGCTTTTCCAGACGGTCCAGAACGTCGGAATGGGCACCCGTTAGTTTTCACATTTCATTCTAACTCCCATGAATAATCGCAGAGTCGTCGTCACTGGCATCGGCATCGTTTCTCCGGTCGGAAATGACCTCCCGACCTTTTGGGACAGCTTGCAAAACGGGCGCAGCGGCGTCGGTCTGATCCAGGCGTTCGACACGACGGGCTACGGCTGCAAAATCGCCGGTGAAGTGAAAAACTTCGATCCGGTGCCGTTCTTCAACAACCCGAAGGACGCTCGGCGGGCCGATCGTTTCACCCAGCTCGGCATGGCCGCCAGTAAAATGGCTATCGCAGATAGCGGACTCGACTTGGAAACGGTGGACGTGACCCGCTTCGGCGTCATCGTTGGCAGCGGCATCGGTGGACTCGGGACTCTGGAAGCCCAGCATACCAATCTGCTGAATAAAGGCCCGGGCCGCGTCAGTCCTTTTATGATTCCGATGATGATCTCGAATATGGCGAGCGGGATTATTTCCATGGAGTTTAACTTCCAAGGCCCAAACCTGAGCGTCGTTAGCGCCTGCGCCACGGCGAATAACGCTCTCGGCGAAGCCTGGCGGATCATCAAGTTTGGCGACGCCGATGGTTTCCTCGCCGGCGGTTCAGAAGCGGCCTGCGTTCCGCTCGGCATGTGTGGATTCGACAATATGAAAGCGATGAGCTCGCGCAATGATGAACCTGAGCGCGCCAGTCGGCCATTTGACCGTGACCGCGATGGATTTGTCCTCAGCGAAGGTGCGGGCGTCCTCGTTTTGGAGGAACTCGAACACGCCAAAGCTCGCGGCGCGCGGATTTATTGTGAGATCGCCGGCTACGGTGTCACCGCCGACGCCTACCACATGAGCAGCCCGCGGCCCGATGGATCGTCGGTCGCGCGATGCATGACGCTGGCTCTGAAACACGCTGGGGTGAATCCGGACGAAGTTCAATACATCAACGCCCACGCCACCAGCACGGGCCTCGGTGATATCGCTGAAACTCACGCCATAAAACTGGCCTTCGGCGACGCCGCCATCCCGGCGCGTGGTGGAAAAATCGCCGTCAGCAGCACGAAATCCATGACCGGCCATACGCTCGGCGCGGCGGGTGCGATTGAAATGGCAGCCTGTATTTTGGCGATGCGCGACGGTGTTATTCCACCGACGATCAACTTGGAAAATCCTGATCCGGCTTGCGATCTCGACTATGTGCCGAACGTCGCGCGCGAAGCGAAAATCACGGTCGCGGTGAATAATTCCTTCGGCTTCGGCGGTCACAACGCGACGCTCGTAGCGAAGGCTTTTTGAGTCGAGTTCCAGTCGATTCTGCGTCGTGAGCGAATTTTCAGCGGAGTTCCAGTCGTATGAAAATCGCAATCTTTTCCACCAAGAGCTACGACCGCGAATTTCTTAATCGGGCCAATCAGAACGCCGAATTCGAACTGACGTTTTTTGAGGAACGCCTAACGGTCGATTCGGTCGTCCTCTCTCGCGGAAGTGCGGCGGTCTGCGTGTTCGTCAATGACGTCGTCGATGCCACCGTTCTGAAAGCACTGGCGGAAAACGGAATCCGACTGGTCTTGCTCCGCTGCGCCGGGTTTAACAACATCGATCTCGCCACCGCAGCTCGCCTCGGAATCAACGTGAGGCGAGTTCCATCCTATTCTCCGTATGCCGTGGCCGAGCACACGCTGGCGCTGATTTTAACGCTGAATCGAAAAACCCATCGGGCTTACAATCGAGTGCGCGAGGGCAATTTTTCACTCGATGGATTGCTCGGCTTCGATCTACACAACTCCACCGTCGGCATCATCGGCACGGGAAAAATCGGGCGTCTCGCCGCGCGTCCGTTGCAAGCGATGGGTTGCAAAGTTCTCGGCTACGATCCGTTTCCTTCCAAGGAATTTTCAGCGGAAGGAGGGACCTATGTGTCGCTCGATCAGCTCCTGGCTGAGGCCGATATCGTGAGCCTGCACCTGCCGTTGACGCCCGAATCGTTTCACCTCATCAACGCCGAATCGCTCGCGAAAATGAAGCGCGGCGTGATGCTGATCAACACCAGTCGCGGTGCGCTCGTCGATGCGGACGCGCTGATTGCCTCCTTGAAGTCGGGTCAGGTCGGTTACGTCGGACTCGACGTTTACGAGCAGGAAGCCGACCTGTTTTTTGAGGATCTTTCAGGCGTGATCATCCAAGATGATACCTTGCAGCGGCTGCTGACTTTTCCGAACGTGCTGATCACGTCGCACCAGGCTTTTTTCACGAAGACAGCCATGACGAACATCGCCGAGACAACGTTGCAAAATGCGCGCGACTTTAAAAACGGCCAGGCATCCCCCCATGAGGTGAAAAAGTAGCGCTCACACCAGATTTCTCTTGAGACTTAGTCTCAAACACGGCATTGTCCCGACGTGAAACCGCATTGCGCACCTGGAATTGGCCTGCTCCAGCCGACGACGTTACTCGATGCTCCCGTCGGGAAAAAGATGCAGCTTCACGCCCTCAACACCAAACCCGAAGTCTGCCAGCGACTGCGGGAAATGGGTTTTTGTGAGTCGGCCCAAGTCATCAAACTTTCCAGTGGCAGCAACCTCATTTGCCAGGTCTGCGGGGTGCGTCTGGCGCTCAGTCGCGAGCTGGGCAACTGCATCATGCTGAAGCCTTACGAGTCGACTGCAACTCCGCTGGAAAAACGCCGCGCCTAATTTTTAGGTTGCTGGCTTCTGCAATGGCGGACGATTCCCCGACTCTTCTTTCCGATCTAACTCCCGGCGTGACCGCTACGGTCGTGGCGTTCACCGGCGATCTGGAACGCACCAAGCGCCTTCGCGAGATGGGCCTGCTCCCCGGCACGAAGGTGAAGTTCGTTCGCTGGGCTCCCATGGGCGATCCGCTGGAGATCGAACTTCGTGGCTACCGACTCTCGCTCCGGCGTCACGAGGCGGAGCTGATACAAGTGCAACTCGCATCGTAAAATAATGTCCGCTGTCGTTTCTACGAACCTGACGTTCGCGCTCGTCGGCAATCCGAATTGCGGCAAGACAACGATCTTCAACGCCCTGACCGGGCTGCGTCAGAAAATCGGGAATTACCCCGGCGTCACAGTCGAAAAAAAGGTCGGCTCGTTCTTTACCCAACACGGCGAAAAGCGCGACCTCATCGACTTGCCGGGCACTTACAGCCTCGTCCCGCAGTCGCCCGACGAACGCGTCACCCGCGACACGTTGCTCGGGTTGCAGTCCGACACGGCCGCTCCCGATCGCGTGATTTGCGTGCTCGACGCCTCTAACTTGGAGCGAAATCTTTACCTCGCCACGCAGGTTCTGGAAGTCGGTTTGCCCACGATTGTTGTGCTCAACATGATGGACATGGCCGCCGCCAAAGGCGAAAAAATCGACGTCGCACTCCTCTCCGAGCACCTCGGTTGTCCGGTCGTCGCGGCCACGGCGAATCATTCCGATGGACTCCTCGCACTTCGCCTCGCCCTTTCGCAACCCGTTCAGCCGAACCTCCATCCGCGCACCGATTTCAGCGACAGCGAGAACGTTTCCGAGGAGGCGATTTCTGCGCGTTACGATTACATCGGCCAAATTGCCAACGGAGTTACATCGTATTCTGACGTCCATGCCGACGATCGCACCGACAAGATCGACGCCGTCCTGACGCACCCCGTCTGGGGTTGGGTCGTTTTCCTCGGCCTCATGGGCTTCATGTTCTGGAGCATCTTCACCTTCGCGAGCTACCCGATGGATTTCATCGATGCCGCTTTCAGCAAGCTCGCCGGCTTCATTCAAAACACCATGCCGCCGGGAGATTTGCGCGATCTCCTGACCGACGGCGTCATCGCCGGTGTCGGCGGCGTGATGGTTTTCCTGCCACAAATTCTCATCCTCTTTCTTTTCATTGGCTTACTCGAAGACAGCGGCTACATGGCGCGTGCCGCATTCATCATGGACCGCGTGATGAGCCGGGTCGGGCTCCACGGAAAATCCTTCATCCCGCTGCTCAGCTCCTACGCCTGCGCCATTCCCGGAATCATGGCCACGCGCACGATCGAGAGCCCACGCGATCGGCTCGCGACGATCCTGGTTGCGCCCTTCATGAGTTGTTCGGCGCGGCTCCCCGTTTACGGTCTCATGATTTCCACGCTCATTCCCGGCGGCACCGCTTCGGCTGGGCAAAAGGCCGGCCTGATGATGCTCATGTATCTCCTCGGAACGGCCGCCGCGTTCTTCTTCGCGCTCCTTTTCAAACGCACGTTTCTGCGAGGCGAACCACCCCCGCTCGTCCTGGAACTCCCCCCTTACCGACTCCCCGGGCTCTTCACCGTCCTCCAGCACATGCTCTCGCGGGCCAAGGCGTTTCTTACTCGCGCCGGGACGCTCATCCTCGGGTTAAGCATCCTGCTTTGGTTCTTTTCCACATTTCCGAAGACCGACGCCGGACTCTCCGGCAGCTTCGCCGGGCGCGTCGGGCATTTTATAGAACCCGCCCTAACTCCGCTCGGTTTTAACTGGAAAATCGGCATCGGCCTCATCGGAGCCCAAGCCGCCCGCGAAGTCTTCGTCTCCACCATGGGCATCGTTTACAGCATCGACGGCGCGGACGAAAACACCGAACCCCTTCGCCTCGCCCTCCTGAAGGATCACTGGCCCGACGGACGGCCCGTATTCACACCCCTCGTCGCCATCTGCATCATGGTCTTCTTCGTTTTCTCCATGCAATGCATCGCCACCCTCGCCGTCGTCAAGCGCGAGACCAACTCCTGGCGCTGGCCTGCGTTCCAATTCTTCTACATGACCACCTTCGCCTACGTCGCCACCTTCGTTTTATATCAAGCTGGACGCGCCCTCGGTTTTTGAGTTGCTTCTAACTCGACTCAAAACTTCGTCTTGAAACTTCCCTTCACCTTCTTCCTCGCCCTGCGCTACCTCCGGCCCAAGCGCACCTTTCTCTCCATCATCACCCTCATCTGCATCGCCGGCGTCATGCTCGGCGTCATGGTCCCCATCGTCGTCCTCAGCGTCATGACTGGATTTGACCGTGAGTTGCGCGAAAAAGTCGTCGGCTTCGACGCCCACCTCACCATCCACGGCGACGGCATCCTGCGCGACTGGCGCCAGATCATCGACGAAACCAAAGCCGTCCCCGGAGTCACCGCCGTCGCCCCCTTCGTCCAGGGCCGCGTCCTCGTCGAATACAACAACCGCCGCCTCGCCCCCTACATCCGCGGCGTCGACCCCGTCCTCGAAGAACAAGTCTCCTCCATCCGCAAATACATCCCCGCGGGCAGCGGCAGCTACGACCTCACCGGCAACAACGCCCTCATCGGCTCCGAGCTCGCCGAAAGCCTCGGCATCGGCGTCGGCGACACCCTCTCCATCTACAGCCCCAGCAACATCAGCCAAATCCTCGACTCCATCGACCAAGCCAACCCGGAACCCCCCGACGCCGCCTCCGCCAAACTCGACAACGACCACGTCTCCCCCACTCCCAACAATTCCACTGCAACTCCCCTCACTTTCTCCTCTGTGCCCTCGGTGTCCTCTGTGGCTAACCCCACCGACCCACGCGCCGCCCTCGCCCACGTCCGCGAACTCGTCCTCCCCCTCGACGTCACCATCGCTGGCATCTTCAAAAGCGGCCGCTACTCCTACGACAGCGACTTCCTCCTCGTCCCCCTCAACGTCGCCCAGGACCTCTACACCCTCGAAGACAACATCCACGGCCTCAGCGTCAAAACCACCGACGCCGACCGCGCCCCCGAATTTCAGCGGACATTGAACCGACTCCTCGCGAAAAACCACCCGAATCAGCCCGTCGAAGCCGCCAGTTGGATCGAACAAAACAGCCAGCTCTTCGACGCCATCACCGTCGAACGCAACGTCATGTTCTTCCTCCTCCTCTTCATCGTCATCGTCGCCGCCTTCGGCATCATGAGCACCCTCATCACCACCACCGTCCAGAAAACCCGCGAAATCGGCGTCATCAAAGCCCTCGGCGCGCGCGTCAGCCAAATCCTCTGGATCTTCCTCGCGCAAGGCATCGTCGTCGGCTTCTTCGGCACCCTCACCGGCCTCGGCCTCGGCATCCTCATCGTCGCCCAGAGAAACGAATTCCGCGCCTGGCTCAGCCGCACCCTCCACATGGAAATCTTCCCCAGCGCCATCTACCAATTCAGCGAAATCCCCGCCGTCATCGTCCCACGCGACGTCGCCACCATCTGCGTCAGCGGATTTGTGATCTGCACCATCGCCGCCCTCATCCCCGCCTGGTTCGCCGCCAGACTGGACCCCGTAAAAGCCCTCCGCTTCGAGTAGCATTTTTCAACGGAGTTCCATCCGATTCTGCAGCGAGACGGCACGAAGGTAGGGACGAGCGGCCCTGCTCGTCCGCGAACGTCCAATTGCAGTCCCCCCGACACGCGGGCCGCGTGTCCCTACCGCCTGCCGTCCCTCACGGGACTTCGCTCTCTGGCCGGTGCGGGTTCCCAGCCTTGAAAGGCTGGGCTATTTTCAGAAACGCCGCCATTTTTCTACGGTTTGACTGAACGTCTGCGAGGGGTCGCTGAACGCCTTTTTGGGCTGACTGAACGCCTTTTTGCACCAACTGATCGGCTGCGAGGGTCGACTGAACGCCTTTTTCCTCGTTCCCAAACTGTGTTTGGGAACGCACTTGCTGGCCCAACTCTGTTGGGCGGGACGTTGACTATCATGGCTGACGTTTAGGGCAACGCAGTTGCCGGGACAAGCCCGTTCCCAAGTGCAACTCGGGAACGAGGAACCGCCGGGGCCGAACTCCATTTTTCTACGGTTTCACTGGACGGTTGCGAGGGGTCACTGGATGCCTTTTTGGGGTGACTGGACGGCTGCGAGCCCTCACTGGATGCCTTTTTGCCTCGACTGGATGGCTGCGAGGGCTTACTGGACGGCTGCGAACCTTCACTGGACGCCTTTTCGCCCCGACTGGAAGGCTGCGAGGGCTCACTGGATCGTCCAGTTGGCCCAGAATGCGATCCAACTCCAATGAAAAACGAGCTTCATGCGCCCGCCGCTGGCCGTTCTTAGTCGCTGAAACGACTGTAACTCCGCTCTAAAAACCGGCGGGCTGATTTACAAACCAGGGCGAGCTTTGTGCCAGTCGGTGGTTTGCTCGTAGGCGTGGGCGAGGCGGAGGAGGTTCGTTTCGTCGAGCGGTTTGCCGAGGAGTTGCAGGCCGATGGGGAGTTTTTTGCCGTCCACATTGGCAAATCCGCAGGGCAGGCTCATGCCAGGGAGGCCAGCGAGGTTGGTGGCGATGGTGAAGATGTCCGCCAGATACATCGCGAGCGGGTCGTTGGATTTTTCGCCGATTTTGAATGCGGGCGTGGGCGATGTCGGGCAGATGAGGGCGTCCACTTTTTCGAACGCGAGGGTGAAGTCGCGCCGGATGAGGGTGCGGACGCGTTGCGCCTGAAGGTAGTAGGCGTCGTGGTAGCCGGAGCTGAGGACGTAGGTGCCGAGGATGATGCGACGCTTCACTTCGGGGCCGAAACCGGCGGCGCGCGTCTTCATGTAATGCGCGAGCAATCCCTGGCTGCCGTTGCTGCGGTGTCCGTAGCGGACGCCGTCGAAACGGGCGAGGTTTGCAGAGGCCTCGGCGGTGGCGATGATGTAGTAAACGCCGACGGCGTGCTCGGTGTGCGGGAGCGAGACGTCGATAATTTCCGCGCCGAGCGAGGCGTAATGATCGACGGCTTTGCGAACGGCGGCTTCGACTTGGGGATCAATGCCGGCGATGAAGTATTCCTTCGGCAAACCGATGCGCATCCCGCGAATGTCTTTGTTCAAGTCGGCGGTGAAATCGGGCACGGCCACATCGAGCGAAGTGGAGTCCATCGGGTCGAGGCCGCAGATGGAATTGAGGACGAGCGCGGCGTCTTCCACGGTTTTTGCGAATGGCCCGATCTGGTCGAGTGACGATGCAAACGCGGTGAGACCGAAACGCGAGACGCGTCCGTAAGTCGGCTTCAACCCGACGCAACCGCAGAGCGCGGCGGGTTGGCGAATGGAGCCGCCGGTGTCGGAACCGAGCGAGGCGAAGGCTTCGTCTGCCGCGACGACGGCTGCGGAACCACCGCTCGAACCGCCCGGAATCCGATCCAAGTCCCATGGGTTTTTCGTTTTCTGATAGGCCGAATTCTCCGTGGACGAACCCATGGCGAATTCGTCGAGGTTGCAGCGTCCGAACGGAATCGCACCGGCAGCGCGGAGTTTTTGAATGACGGTGGCCGAATAAGGCGCACGATACGCCTCCAGGATTTTCGACGCGCAAGTGTTCTGTTCGCCTTGCACCGCGATGACGTCCTTGATCGCGATGGGCACGCCGCCGAGC
>JAYVOE010000006.1:0-41538 GCA_043758065.1 Spartobacteria bacterium
CAAAGGCGCTACCGCGCCAATGCGGCAATTAACAAAAACGAACAACCAACCAATGGCGTAACTACAGTTTTGAAGTGTCCCACTTCTGGGGTCAGGTCATGCTGATCCCAATTATGCCGAGGTGATCCAATCGTTGGACCTCGATGAGAAATCGCCCGCCGAGGTGGCATCCACTCTTGGAATCAGCCGGACTAACCTTAAAGTGCGACTGCACCGGGCTCGTCGCCAGCTCAAGAAACGGCTGGAACAAACCTGCCAGCTTTGCGCCACTAATGGGTGCCTCGATTGCACCTGCCAACCTCAATCCTTATGAACCCTTCAATCGAAAAATCCTCTTGCTGTGGAGGAGGCCAGACAACACCTGAAGAAAAAGTCCACTCGTGCTGCGGTGGACATTCTGAACATTCAACAAGCACAGTTATACCGCGGGCAACTGCGAAATATTTTTGCCCAATGTGTCCCGGAGTGGAATCGGATCGTCCCGGGGCTTGCCCGAAATGTGGCATGGCCCTGGAGCGCAACCCGCTTTGGAAACCCGTTGCCGGACCTACCATCTACACTTGCCCGATGCACCCCGAGATCGAGCAGGATCATCCGGGTGCCTGCCCGAAATGCGGCATGGCTCTTGAGGTGAAAATGAGCGGAGTTGCAGTCGAATCAGACGACTCCGAACTGCGCGATATGAGCCGTCGCATGTGGGTCGGTCTAGCTTTTGCCTTGCCCGTGTTTTTGCTCGCGATGTCCCACCTTTTTCCTACGGCTCCCATGTGGCTCGGTGGAAACACATCGCGCTGGCTGCAATTCGCCCTCAGCACTCCGGTCGTCCTTTGGGCTGGAGCACCGTTTTTTGTTCGCGGCTGGAATTCACTGAAGAGTTTTCATTTGAACATGTTCACGCTCATTGCCATCGGAGTCGGCTCCGCATGGCTTTACAGCGTGGTGGTGATGCTGGCTCCCAATCTCTTTCCTGCTTCACAGAGCGAGCACGGCCAAGTTGGAATCTACTTCGAGGCTGCGGCGGTCATCACGGTTTTGGTTCTCCTGGGACAAGTGTTGGAATTACGTGCGCGAAGTCGAACGGGGAGCGCGATTCGTGCGTTGCTCGATCTAGCGCCTCCCACGGCAAACGTGGTGCGAAATGGCCAGGAGGAGACGTTGCCTCTGAATGAAATTCAGCGAGGCGATCATTTACGCGTGCGACCGGGCGAGAAAGTGCCGGTGGATGGCCGTTTACTGGAAGGCCGCACCAGTGTCGATGAATCGATGCTCACAGGTGAATCGTTGCCGATTGAGAAAACCGTGGGAGACCAGGTGAATGGCGGGACGGTAAATGGCACAGGTAGTTTTCTCATGGAGGCCGAGAAAGTGGGGAGCGACACCGTCCTTTCACAGATCATCGACATGGTTGCCCAAGCGCAACGCAGCCGCGCACCGATCCAGGGTCTCGCCGATAAAGTCGCTGGCTGGTTTGTGCCGGCAGTCATCGGCATCTCCCTGATCACCTTCATGGTCTGGATGTGGGTCGGGCCGGAGCCTCGTCTCTCGCATGCCATCGTGAATGCCGTGGCTGTGCTGATTATTGCGTGTCCCTGTGCTCTCGGCCTGGCTACACCCATGTCGATCATGGTCGGCATTGGACGCGGCGCGCAATCCGGTGTGCTCATCAAAGACGCTGCCGCCATTGAGAGAATGGAAAAGGTAAACACGCTCGTCGTCGATAAGACGGGAACTCTGACTGAGGGCAAGCCGCGCCTGGCGCAAGTCCTTCCATTTGGATCTAACTCCGATCAAATTTTGTTAGAACTAGCCGCCGCGGTCGAAGCTCTCAGCGAGCATTCACTGGCGGCAGCGATTGTTAGCGGTGCAACGGCACGAGGCATTCAGATTCCCAAGGTGATCAACTTTACTTCGACCACGGCGGGCGGAGTTAGTGGCGAGGTGAATGGCAGGCAAGTCTCCGTTGGGAAAGCCGCGTTTTTGCACTCTCTCGGAGTGCCCTCATTTAACGAATTGGAATCCCAAGTCGCAGCCCTTCAAGAACAAGGTCAGGGTGCGATGTTTGTTTCCATTGATGGGCAAATCGCCGGAGCACTAACAGTCTCCGACCCCATCAACGAATCAGCGCATGGAGCGATCAAACGGCTGCAAAAGCTCGGCCTGAAAATCATCATGCTCACCGGCGACAATGAACGAACAGCCCAGTGGGTTGCCAAAAACCTTGGGATCGACGAGGTCGAGGCGGGAGTTGAACCCCAACACAAAAACGCACGGGTCCAGAAGCTGCGCGAGGAAGGGAACATCGTTGCCATGGCAGGCGATGGGATTAACGATGCCCCCGCACTGGCCGCGGCGGACGTGGGCATTGCCATGGGCACCGGCACCGCCGTCGCGATTGAGAGTGCCGGGATCACCTTGCTCTCGGGAGACATCGCCGGAATTGAAAAAGCGATTCTGCTCAGCCGCGCCATGATGAAAAACATCCGGCAGAATCTCTTCTTCGCTTTCATCTACAACGCTCTGGGAGTTCCAATCGCCGCCGGCCTCCTCTATCCCATATCAGGAGTGCTCCTCAGCCCCATCATTGCTGGTGCAGCCATGAGCTTGAGTTCAGTCTCAGTAATTGCCAACGCACTTCGGTTACGTTCCATCAGACTTAGCGAGAGGTAGGCGAAGAGGAACTCGGGCTAGTCTCCTTCAAGACCTTGTTCACCAGGACTTCGCGGTATTTTTCCGACTCGGTAAAGTGCGGCCAGTGGCCCGAATTCTCGAACCAGATTAGTTGTTTCCCCTGCGGAGCATCGAGGATTCCGAAATATCGCTGTGCCACGTCAGCAGTAACGACGGAGTCGTGACGGCCGACAAAAAAATAGACCGGAACCTGAATTCGTGGGGCCTGCCGGAATAAATCCACGTTGTAGAAAATCTCCCGCCAGAGATGTTGAAATGAATTTCTAACGCCGATCGATAATTTCACGAGTTCGCCCACGCGGTGCGGGAAATATTAACAAAGAAGCCACTCAGACCACGAGAATCTAGAGCCTTAACTGTCCAGTTGAAGTGTCGCACTTTTTGGGTCAGGTCAATTCACTGGCACTGTCACTCTAATGGCGCATTTCAGATAAGCATCGCATTCAGTTGTCGCGCAAGAGGCTGGTTACTCCGGCGACAAGGCCCAGAAGCGGGTGAAGGCTTCCTGCCAGTCGCGGTTTTCCACTCGAGTTCGAGCGGAATGAGACATCGATTGGCGAAGCGGGGCGTCATTAATGAGGCGTTCGATGGCGGCGGCGAAATCTGACACGTCGAGCGATTTGGTCACGTAGCCATCGACGCCATTCGATACTAACTCGCGTGGACCGCCCGTGTCGGAAACGATGCACGGCAACCCGGCGGCTTGCGCTTCGATGATGACGTTTCCGAAAGTATCGGTCGTGCTCGGGAAGACGAAAATATCCGCGGAAGCGTAGGCGCGGGCGAGCTCGATGCCAGCGAGGTAGCCGGTGAAACAGCCGGTGGGCAGGAGGCGCTTCAGTTCTTCGAGGAACGGGCCATCGCCGACGATCAGCGGACGGAACGCGACGGATTGTTTGGTTAGCAGGTCGCAGGCTTTGACTAACACTTCGAGGTCTTTCTCGCGCGAAACGCGTCCGACATAGAGCAGGCCGATTTCGTTCGGCTGCTTGCCGTAAGCTTCCCAGAAGCCGGGCGTTTTTTGATTTGGGTTAAAGAGGACTGTGTCCAATCCACGCGGCATGATTTGCAGCTTCTGCGGCTCGATCCCGCGGTCGATCCAGGCTTTGCGATAGTGCTCGCTGTTCACCAAAATCACATCGAACTGCGAGTAGAACCATTGCATGTAACTCCACGCCAGACTCTCCAGGAAACTGTCGTCTGTTAGTATCCGAATGTATTGCGGAAAGTCGGTGTGATAGATCCCGCTGATGCGCAGTCCTAACATTTTTCCAGCTAACAACGCCGTGACTCCAATCGGACCCGGCGTGCTAATAATCAGCTCAGTGAATCCTTCGCGCTGAATGAAGTCCACCATGTGCAGAATCGGCGGGAAGCTGAGTTTCTGCAGTTCGTATTCCGGCAGTTCAAACTCACCAATCGGCGCGAAGTTCTTGATCGGTATATCCGTGATTGTGATTTCTGAACGACTGGTCACGACTAGCAAATCCGCCCCCGCCGCCACTCCGGCCGCCGTCATGCGGCGAATGGTGTTAGCAACGCCGTTGACATCTTCCAGCGTGTCGGTAAACCAGGCGCGCTTGTTATTTTTCAGCGGAGTTGGAATGCACTCTGTTAGCTCGGTGCTAACATCGCGGAGCCACGCGCGGGAAGGGGACTGACTGCGAAACGCATACCAGTAAGGGCTGAGTGCCAGCATCATCGGCAACATCCCGGTGAGACTTTGCACGCTCTCGACGAAGTTTCCGGAGGAGATTTGTTTGACGAATTTTAGGAAGAACCGGAAAGCCAATTGATTGGCGAAGAGGTTTGAAATGAGGAACGCTCGACGCTCCGGCTCGACGATATTTTTTGTTTCGAGTTCGAGTGCATTCCGCAGATCGTTGCCGCCGAAGTAGTCGGAATACTCCTTCCAGAGCGAGACGTTTCCGGGCTTGGCTAGCTCGAAGATTTTTCCGGAGAGAACGCCTTGCGCGAGGAAGTTCAGCTTCTCGCCGAAAGTGAATCGTGTCGGGTCCTGACCTTCCATAAAACGCGAAAACGCTTTCTCGATAAACGCGGCGTGCGGGTTCATCTGCGTGGAAAATTTGTCCTTCGCAAACTGATAGACCGTGTTGTAAAGGCTGTGCGAAAGGATCAGCGGCGAACCGGCTTCACCATGAGCCGTGCATCGTCCGTTCCTAACATGCGCCAAAAATTCCAGCGGAGTTCCAACGGATTCTGTCTCGGTCCAGGCGCGCGCGGGAAAGATGCCGCCGTGATCGTCGGAGCCGCCAGTGAGGATTTTCTTTCCTCCTAACACATGCTGGATTGTCGAGCTTAGCAACGCGCTGCGCAGTCCGTTGATGCCTTCGAAATGGGTGAAGAGTTCGAGCAAGATTCGGATGTGACTCGACTCTAACTTTTCGTTCACGCGATAGAGCGGATGCGCCACGGCGTGAACGATTTTTTCCTTAGCTAGATACGACTGGAACTCGAATAGGTTTTCGCGTGCCTCGCTGATCTCGGCGTGTTGTTTTTCCGAGATTCCCCAGACGAGCACGTGAACTTTGCAGCGGTCGTCGGGAAAATAAGTGGTGACTTCCTCACTAATAAAAGTCCCCGGTAAATGGGCGATTTCCAGGCAGCCGTCGATGCGGTTGTGATCGGTGATGGTGACAAAATCCATCCCGCGCTCCTTCAGTTTCTGATACAAACTGAGCGGAGTTGAATACGAATCTGGAAAGCTCAGGCGACGAAACAACCACTCGGCGGAACGGTCGGAATATTTCGAGTGAATATGGAGATCAACCCGCGAATTCATCGGGCCGTCCATTCTCCGTAAGTGGCGAGGTTGCGACGCTTCGCTAGATGACTAGCTAGGCGCAGGATTTCCGAGCGAATGTTAGCATATTTCCAATCTGGCGGATGAATTCCGAGCCGTGCGACGCTGTTGTTTTCGAGGCGTGCTAACAAGAGGCGATTCCAGCCGAGACTAGCTAGTCGTCGCCATGCGCTGCGGACGCTGTAAACGAGCGATTGCGATTGATGCGAGCGGTCGTTGTTAGTCAGGTCGCGGATTTCTTGCAGGGTTGTGGTGTAGCGAAATCCGGTTTGTTTCGCAGCGCGTTCGGCCCCGGCGCTGAGCAGCCAGGCTGGGGCAATAAACCCAGTCGGGTGCAAGTCGATTCTGGCGAATTCGGTCTGTGCGCGGTTCATTTTTTCGGCGGCGGATTTTTCGTCAATGTCGTAGAACTCGCCTTCGCCGGCGGTGTAAAAGCGGGTGATCATTTTGTCGCGTGACGATTCACTATCACTTCGTTCGCGCTGATGAAAGTAGCCGTGCGTGACGATTTCGTGGCCTTCATTTTGTTTCTCGCGGAGCCATTCGCAGAACTCAGCGTCGTCGAGAAAATGGCCGCGATGATGATGATTCGGGATGACGAGGAGCGACGTTTTTTTGATTCCGGCTCCAGTCAAATCGTGCAAAATCTGACGTGACGCATCGAAGTTCAGCGGCGAAACGTCGTGCAGCGAAACGATCAGGGATTTTGTCATTGGAGTTCCAACGTTATCGAAGACGCCGGGTCAATCCCAAGCGGAAAGTCAGCCACGCGGCCCAGAGAATGGGGAAAATGAAGCCGTATTGAGCAAAAAATGTGGCTGGCGGATGAGCACGAAAGGCGATTTTTCCAGTGAGAATTCCGGGGCGATCGACGTCGAGTTGCTGGGTGATGCGGCCGTGGCGATCGATGAATGCGGTGACGCCGGTGTGGGCGCAGCGGATGAGCGGCAGGCCGGTTTCGGGGGCGCGAAAAAGGGCGTTGAGGAAGTGCTGGCGCTCGACGACGCGGTCGTTGAAGAGGCTGTCGTCGGTGAGATTGAGGAGGATGTTAGCGCCAGCGGCGACGTTGTCGCGGGAGAGTTTTGGGATGGTGTCCTCGATGCAAATGAGCGGACCGAGACGCGTATCGCTGCCGATCAGCCAGAGTGGTGCGGCGGATTTTCCGGCTGAGAAATCGGCCTCGTAGAATGGGAGAAGGTGGCGTTTGCG
The DNA here is from genome assembly GCA_043758065.1 of Spartobacteria bacterium. Taxonomy (GTDB): domain Bacteria; phylum Verrucomicrobiota; class Verrucomicrobiia; order Chthoniobacterales; family DASVRZ01; genus DASVRZ01. Next base: position 6,722 of record JAYVOE010000006.1, read on the forward strand.
ATAGGTCTGCATCCCGCGCAAACCGGGAGGAAATGCGAACGCGCTATTGTAGGAGCCGTCGGGCGAATGTTCCTGGCTGCCGGTGATGAGCCACGACCGCACATTTTCTAGATTCAGGTCTAACTCGGATGATTTTTTTTTAAGTTCGTCGAGCGAATCGAGCAACGGTGCGTCGGCTGCTGACTCGGGCCAGATGACGAGGTCGGGCGATTGCGCGAGGGCGAGGGTGCTGAGTTGAAGATATTGGCGAAGGGGATCGTTGTCGGTGGCCGCTTGGACGAGGGCGACTTTGATTTCGCGGTCGTTTTCCTGGTAGAAGGAAAGGCTCAGTCCGTAGCTGAACGACCCGAGCACGAGCGCCATGCCAAAGGTGAAATCGGAGCGCGAGGCGAATGTTAGGCGTCCCGCTTCTGCGATGAGACGGGAGACTGTGGTGACGACGATGACGTTGGCAAACACGATCAGCCAGGAGAGAAATGGCACTCCACCGACGGAGACGAGTTGGACAAACGGGATGTTAGCATGGAGCGCGACGCCGAGTTGGTTCCAGGTGAAGCCGCCGAAGAGCCAGGCGCGCGTCCATTCGAGCAATGCCCAAGACGAGGCGAGGGTGAATGCGACGGCGATGCTGGTAATCGAGCGTCGCCAGGGCGATTGGCCGGGCAGGGGTTTCGTGAGTGGGATGCAACTCCACTGAAAACCCGCGAGCCATGTCCAGATCGCCGGGTAAAGCGCGAGGTAAAGTGTCAGTCCGATCCAGCCGAGTGCGGTCACTTTTCCCAGCCAGAAAAACGTCATCCCGAAGAAGAAAACGCCGCTGAGAAATCCGGCGGCGAAGCGTTTTGCGGCGGATAATTTTCCAAACCACGCCACGCAGAGCAGGGGAATCAACGCCAGCCAGACGAGCCAATCCTGCTCATACGGCGCAAAGCTAAGAGTGAGTAAAACGCCACTAAGAATCGCAGCCAGCCAGGGCCAGAACGTTGTCAGGAAGGATTTCATGCGAGCCTCGTCCTTAATGCGGCACCCGCCTTTCGCAAAGCGAGAAAAGACAGGCTATTTTCCTGAAGCATGTCGTTGATAGGGCTACGACGGGCAATTATTTATCCAGACTGGGGTGAACGGCTAATCGAGCCCAAGCCGAGTTTCCGTCATTTCTTGCTCTGGCATCTCGCGAAGGCTGCTGTCAAACTTCGTGCACATGCACACGCTTTTACAGGATTTGGCTGTGGTGATGATTGTAGCCGCGTTGGTAACCATCATTTGCCATCGGTTTAAACAACCCGTGGTTCTCGGTTACATCATCGCCGGAGTGATTATTGGACCGCATACGCCGCCGTATCAGCTCATCACGGACAAGGATACGATCAATACTCTGGCCGAACTCGGCGTCATCCTGCTGATGTTTTCACTGGGGTTGGAGTTTAACCTGCGCAAGCTTCGGCAGGTGGGGGGCACCGCTTTCATCGTGGCATTTTTGGAAATCCTGCTACTCGTTTGGGTTGGTTACGAGATTGGGCGATTCTTCGGCTGGAAGATGATGGACAGCATTTTTCTCGGAGCGATTCTTTCGATTTCATCGAGCACGATCATCGTGAAAGTTCTCGGCGAACTAGGGAAAACAAAAGAACAATTTTCCCAATTGATTTTCGGCATTCTGATTATTGAGGACATTCTGGCCATCGCCATGATTGCGCTTCTCTCCGGCATTGCCACCACCGGTTCGCTCAATCTGGCGGACGTCGGTCTGACTATTGGGAAATTGTCTATCTTTCTTGTGTCGGCCCTGGTGATCGGGTTGTTAACCATCCCGCGTCTGATCGGCTATATTGCGCGCTTCAAGAGCAACGAAATGATCATTATCACGGTCATCGGATTATGCTTCGGTTTTTCCCTACTGGCGACAAAGCTGGGTTACAGCGTGGCACTCGGCGCATTCCTCATCGGAGCGATCATTGCCGAAGCGCGCGAAATTCATCGTATCGAGACGCTGGTAGAGCCAGTGCGCGATATGTTTAGCGCCATTTTCTTTGTGACGATCGGGCTTTTAATCGATCCGCAGATGTTAATAAAGTATTGGTCGCCTATTCTTGTTATTACTCTCGCTCTGGTGGTGGGCAAAGTGCTGGCCTGCGCATTTGGGGCTTTTATCTGCGGCAACGACGGCCGCACTTCGTTGCGAGTCGGCATGGGACTGGCGCAAATCGGCGAGTTTTCCTTCATCATCGCCTCGTTGGGACTAACCTTGAAAGTGACCAGCCCATTTCTATATCCCATCGCCGTGGCAGTCTCCGTGCTAACTACTTTACTAACACCCAAGCTGATTCAGAGTTCCGACGGCATTATTCAATGGCTGGAGCGAAGATCTCCGAAGTCACTGGTCGATGGACTGGGCATCTACACACAATGGGTAGGAAAACTTAGCTCCCCGGGACAGCGCAACATTGCCGCTGAACTTTCGCGCAAGTGGATCGCCCAGATGGCTCTTAATCTGGTGTTGATCACCGCCGTTTTTGTCGCTGCCGCTTATGTGGGGAGTCATCCGCCGAGTTGGTTGATGCGACTTCAGATCGGGGAGGATTGGCTCAAGCCCACGCTCTGGCTGGGGGCGATGATTTTATGTTTGCCCATGTTTATCGCGACCTTCCGCAAGCTCCAGGCCCTGGGCATGTTGCTAGCCGAAACCAAGGTCACGAAAGCCGCTGCCGGAGCCCGCACAGCAGCGATTCGGGCTATCGTCGTGCAGGTAGTGCCGCTGGTGGGGGTGGTCTTGTTAGTGCTCTTCATTCTCATCCTTAGCTCCGCTTTGTTGCCCACCCTGGAGGTGATGATTGTTTTACTCCTGATCGTGGGGCTCATCGGCTGGTTGCTCTGGCGTTCATTCATTCGCGTGTATTCCAAAGCCCAGATTGCCTTGATGGAGGCGTTGGAGGAAAATGCTCTTCCAGGTCCCGCAGAAGCACAGAAGATATTGCCATCTTTTCTTCGCGATGCAGTGCTGGAAACCGTCCCGCTCGTGCGAAAATCTCCCGCGGTGGGCAAGCTCATCCGCGAACTCGAGCTCCGCTCGCGCACCGGAACAAGCATCATCGCCATCGAGCGTAATGGAGCCAGCATCATCAACCCCGGGCCCGATGAAGAACTGCAGACCGACGATCAGATTCTATTGCTTGGCACGCGCGAACAACTCACGGCCGCAACGACCCATCTATCCGCATGAAGTTACCCATTTACGAAATCTCTGACGCTATCGCGAAAGCTGCCCGTCGCCCGCAGTCCAGATTGTTAGTCCAGGCTCCCACAGGTTCGGGAAAATCTACCCAGATTCCTCAAATTCTCCACGCCGCTGGCTTGACGCGAACTGGTCAGATCGTGCTTTTGCAGCCCCGGCGACTCGCGGCCAGAATGTTAGCAGACCGCGTCGCTCACGAGATGCAGGAGAAAACTGGCGGCTTAGTGGGTTACCAGATTCGACTGGAAAATCGCACGTCGGCGGCAACGAAAATCCGCTTTGTCACCGAGGGAATTCTCCTGCGGCAAATGATTAATGATCCGAGTTTGAGCGGTATCTCGGTGGTGATTTTTGATGAGTTTCACGAGCGCCATCTTTACGGCGACATCACGTTGGCGCGGGCGCTCGATCTGCAGGACACCACGCGGCCCGATCTCGTCATTGTGGTCATGTCGGCGACGCTGGATACTAACAAACTGGAGGAATATCTAGCTCCCTGCAGCGTCCTAACATCGGAAGGCCGAATGCATCCGGTGGACATCGAATATCTCGATAAACCGGTCGGCCCCGATTACCCGATTTGGGATCTAGCTGCCGATGAACTGGATCGTTTGTTAGGAAAAACGTCGGGCGATGCGCTCGTTTTCATGCCTGGCGCATACGAAATCCAGCGAACCATCGAGGCAATCCGGCGGACGAGCCGAGGAGTGTTAGTATTGCCGCTGCATGGAGAGTTGCCCGCAGCAGATCAGGACGCGGCTGTTAGCAAACATGACACGCGAAAGGTGGTCGTTTCGACGAATGTCGCGGAGACTTCACTCACCATCGACGGCATTACGATCGTAGTCGACTCAGGTTTGGCTCGCGTAGCGAAGTTCGATCCGCAGCGCGGGATTAACACGTTGTTAGTCGAGAAGATTTCTCGCTCGTCGTCCGATCAGCGCGCCGGTCGTGCTGGGCGCACGGCTCCCGGACGTTGCCTGCGTCTTTGGACGGCGCATGAACATACCTTGCGCGCGCCGCAGGATTTGCCGGAGGTGAAACGTTTGGATTTGAGTGAGGTCGTGCTCACGTTGAAAGCGGGTAATGTTAGGAATATCCATGACTTTCGTTGGCTGGAGAAGCCCGATGCGAAGGGCTTGCAACGCGCCGAAGATTTGTTAGTCGATCTCGGCGCTGTGGAGGAAAACGTGATCACGCCGCTGGGACGCAGAATGTTAGCATTCCCGGTGCATCCGAGATATGCGCGAATGTTTTTGATGGCGCAGGAACTTGGCTGCGTACGCGGCTGCGCATTGTTAGCTGCGATGACTCAAGGTCGCGGAATCCTGCTGCGCAGCCAGGGTCGAAAGATGGATGATTTGCGCGACGACATTCTCGGCTCCGAAGCAGAATCAGATTTTTTCCTAGCCATTCGCGCCTGGCGCTACGCGGTGAAAGCCGGGCCGGATCGCAGCAAACAACTTGGGATTCACTACGCGACGGCACGTCAGATTCAGCAGTTGTTCGACCAGTTTTTGCGCATTGCCGCCGATGAAAAGCTCGATATCACTGAAACTCCGATGAACGGTGAAGCGCTCGCGAAATGCCTGCTCGCGGGTTTCTCCGATCAAGTCGCGCGGCGAATGGACAGCGGCACATTGCAATGTGAGTTGGTTCACAATCGCCGCGGAGTGTTAGCTCGCGAAAGCGTCGTGCAAAAGCAGCCATTGTTAGTCATCGGCGAGATTCGCGAGATCGAAGGTCGCGATAAAGAACTGAACACGCTGCTAACATTGGCGACGGCGATCCAGGAAGACTGGTTGCGCGAAATGTTTCCGGCAGACTTTTCTGATGCGACTTCCATTCGATTCGACCCGATCCAGCGCCGTGTCGTGGCAGAGACCAGTCGACGTTTTCGCGATCTCACCTTGGAAAAACCGAAGGCCAGCCTTCCGCCGCCGGGTGAAGCGGCGCGAGTTTTGGCGGAGGAAGTAGTCGCCGGTCGTCTTGTTTTGGAAAACTGGGATCACAGCGTCGAGCAATGGATCATCCGCCTGAACCGCCTCGCAGAATGGGCGCCTGAGTTGGGTCTAACTCCGCTCACTTTTTCGGATCGCACGACCTTGATCGAGCAGCTTTGCCTCGGCGCGATGGGTTACAAAGACATCAAAGAAAAGCCCGTCTGGCCGACGGTGAAAAGCTGGCTGAATCGAACCCAACTCGACTGGCTCGACACGCACGCGCCAGAAAAAATCGAGCTGCCCGGCTTGGCGAAACCGCGCGCCATCAAGCTCGTTTACACGGAAAACGGCCCGCCCACACTTGCCGCACGCATCCAGGATTTGTTCGGAGTCGAGCGCGATCTAACCATTTGCATGGGACGTGTCCCGGTTCTCATTCAAGTGCTAGCTCCTAACCATCGGCCAGTGCAAGTGACGCAAAGCCTGACTACTTTTTGGAAAGAGAGTTACCCAGTCTTAAAACAGCAGTTACAGCGGAAATATCCACGGCACGAGTGGCGCTGACTAGCGTCCAGAAGTGCCAAGGGTTCGTAAATTGCGATCAGTAATCAGCCAGGTAATGCCAGCAGCGTGCGCTTGCTCACGAACAAATGCTTTGCGACTCGTCAGCGTTGGATATTCGATGTCGAGCACCGGCTTGTTTCGGGTCGTTAATCTTTGTAAGAAACTCCGGCGATAGTTAATTTCTGAGCGGAGTTGCAGTTGATTCGTGTCGGTGAACAAATCCTCCACGCCGATGCCGCTGACTGTGTTTAGAAATGTGGGAATCGCTAGCAACGCTTCACCGTTTTGTGGAATGACCAAGGCGCGGTGCTTCACGTTTCTCACTCGTCCTGCGATCTGGCGCACCCACGTCACCATGTCGAGGCGGTAGGATTCTCCAGTCTCTGGGTTGAGGCGGTTATCGATGAAGTCCGACCCGTTTTGCTCAAAGAACTCGAACGCATCCACGATGTCGAGGTAAACGCCGTCGAAGCCTTGAGCCATCGCGGCGTCCACCGCGGATAACATAATTTGCTGCCAGACCGGGCTCCAGTATTTCACCTTGAAATTACCGGGCCAATTCGGGTTCTCGCTTAACAACCAGTCGGGTGCGGTCGCGCTCAGAGTTCTTCCATTAGCCCAATCAGCCTGCCAATAGGGGCGATAGTTTTCCGCTTCTCCAATGGAAATGTAGGCGAGAATTTTTCGCCCCGCTCGCGCCCGCCGAAGCGTTGCGAGATCAGAGCGCGACCAGCGTTCGACTTCGGAAAACTGCGGATCGAGCACGAGCCAGTCGCGACTTGAAGCGGCGAGTCTGCGAACAGCGATGGCTCGATTAGGTGACACGTTTTCCGCCTGCAAGACGTAGGCGAAGGAGTTCGGAGCCGCCTCGGTTATAACCGGGACAAGACTGGATGAAATGAGTGCGACGAATAGCAGCCAACGAGTTTTCATTCGAGTTTCAGAGTATTCTGAAATCCTGCTGGCCGCTCAGAAAAAATGAGCGGAGTTGCATTGGTATCAACCGCGCTTGATTCCGAATCGAGTTTCAGCGAAATGTGGCGGGTGCGGTTCCTCCTCCAAATCTGCCTCGGCTTAGTCCGCGACCAGACCCATAGGCGACATGCAATCTCCATCCTAGTCATCGCCGCATTGGTCATGCTCTTCGTTGGTTCGACGTTTTTATCTTCTTGGCTGATGACGCATATCGTCTGCTTTTTCATTTTTTGGTTCGCTTGCATGTGGCTGACGATCCTGACTTTTCTGATGGCGGCCTACGACCTGATCGTTGTTAGAAAAGCCGCACGTGAGGCGGAGAAACGGTTGAGAAAACAGATTCTCTCCCCGTCCGAAGACGACTAGACTGTTGGGCTTATGTTGCGCACTCGGGAAAAATATGAGGAGATTGAACTGGCCACGCTGGCCCCGTATGCGCAAAAGTCGGTGTTGTCGGCTGGTCGCCATTATACGGAACCTGCGCACAATTTACGAACGGAGTTCCAACGGGATCGGGCGCGTCTCATTCACTCGCGCGCTTTTCGGCGACTGGAGTATAAGACGCAGGTTTTTCTCAACGGAACCGGTGATCATTTGCGGACGCGGCTGACTCATACGATCGAGGTCGCGTCTGTTAGTCGGACGATTGCGCGGGCGTTATCACTCAACGAAGACCTAGCTGAGGCGATCTCGTTTGCGCACGACTTGGGGCACGCCCCTTTCGGGCATTCCGGCGAGGAAATGCTAGACGAACTAATGCACGAGCACGGCGGCTTCGAGCACAATGTCCAAAGCCTCCGCGTGGTGGAGTTGTTGGAAAATAAATACCCGAAGTTTCCGGGCTTAAACCTTTCCGCGGAGGTTTTACACGGATTACGTAAACATGAGGCCTTCCGACCCGGTGCGGAATCAAATGACGCGCCATCGCTGGAGGCTCAGATCACTAACATCGCCGACGAGATTACCTATTACAGTCACGACCTGGACGACGGGATGGACTTTGATCTCCTGGCGGTGGATCAGTTGGAGAAAATCAGCCTTTGGAGTGAAACCAGCGCTGTGGTCCATGAGGATTTTCCGAAGCTCAAAGGAGCGGAGTTTCGCACCTATGTCATCCGGTGCCTGATCGATCGCCTAGTCGAAGATGTAGTTGTTACCAGTGCAGCCCTCATTGATAAGGCAAAACTCGCCAACATCGCTGATGTGAAGCGGCAGAGAAAGCCGTTGATTAGTTATAGCTCTGCGATGAGAAAAGCGACCCAGCAATTACGCAAGTTCCTTTACCAGAATCTCTACTACCATCCGAAAATCGCGGATGTTAACAAGCGCGCGTGCACGATGCTGCGCAATGTTTTCAATACCTACGTCTCGTGTCCGTCTTTGTTGGGTAAAGCGGCTGCGGCGCGAGTTCGCAAGGAAGGTTTGCATCGCACCATCTGCGACTATCTCTCCGGCATGACGGATCGCTACCTCATGGAGGAACATCAAAAACTGTTCTTGCAAGAGGGCATGTTGCGCGCATTGCGGGGCGGGCGTGAGCAACATTCCAGTCGACTTACAGAGTAATCTGGTTATGGCGCGTCTCGAGCTTACTAACATTCAGTCCATCGGGGATGAAATGGCTTTTGCCTGGTCGGATAGCGTGGAGAGTTATCTGCCACTGGAATTTTTGCGCCGGGCCTGTCCTTGCGCATCGTGCGGCGGCGAGCCAGACGTCCTCGGGAATGTCCTACAACCCGAAGTGATCTATCGGCCCGATAGTTTTATTCTACGAGGCCATCAAAACGTCGGCGGCTACGGCTGGCAACCCACCTGGGCCGATGGCCATTCCACGGGCATTTACTCCTATCAATATCTTCGCCGTCTGGCGGACGCCACGCCATGAAAGCTACTCGCTGGTTGCTGGCCGTCGGACTTGGAGTAATGGGAGGTTTTCTAGGTGTTTCCTATAACTCTAAGATTAAGGCGGTTCGTGCGGAAAATCCCCGGGAGCTTTATCATTTGACTGAGAGTCAAATCAACGCGTTTCGCCGCAACGATTTCCCCGCGGCTTATGGATTTGCAGCTAGTGGGATTCGCCAGAAGTTTCCGCTCGAGCGATTCAGCGAAATGGTCCGGAAAACCTATCCGCACCTCATTCAGTCAGGTAGGTTGAACTTCGGCGAAGCGCAGTTCGTGGACCCACACGCGTCTGCGATGATCTATGTTAGCAACGGCACGCGATCCGTCCCGATGATTTACGCTTTCATTAAAGAAAACGGGGAATGGAAAATCGAAGGCGTGCAGATGTTACGCAGTGACAGCAATGATTTTTCCGGCGGCGAACCACGCATTTGACCGGTGAAGGTGTTTCTGAAAGCGCTGACGGTCCTGTTCTGCAGGTTTTGTGGAAAGGCTCCCGACATTCCACTGGAACTCGATTCATTTTTAAAAGTCATTCCAGTTACACCGCAATCGGTCGAGCAGCGCGGTGCCATTTTCTTCGTGGATTTCGGAGCAGACGCTTATGGAAATTTGCGAGTCAAATTCAAAGTTCCGCCAGTGCCGTCGATCCTAACCATTCGTCTGGGAGAAAGGCTAGCAGCGGACGGAACCATTGATCGTCAACCGCCCGGAAGCGTCAACTTCCGCGAACTAATGGCGCGCCGCACATTTGCGCATCTGCTAGCTCACCCAACCTGGCCGACTGAGTGGAGTCTCATCATGCCGATGATCGCGGAGATGGATTACCAAGCGACCGGCGATCTGGTGTTAGCTAAAACATATTTTCAAGCTATCGAGTCCAAGCTTCTAACTAATCAAGTCGGTGACGATGGATTACTTCGCGCGTCGGCGATCGTTGATTGGCCAGCCTGCGAACGCGACGGCTATAACAATGGTGTGGCTGACCCGATGATGGAGAATCAAGTCGGACCCCAGTTAAACACGGTGGCGAACGCCTATTATTATCGATCTCTTCGCGCCACGGCCTTGCTGGCTGGCGCTCTAAAAAATACTGAGAAAGCCTCTTCATTAAATTTGCGCGCGGACAAAGTGGCCGCAGTCTTTCAAATGAAATTCTTCGACCCGGCAAGGAAACTTTATATCGACGGCGAAGGCTCCGATCACGCTTCGTTGCACGCTAATTTGTTTCCGCTCGCATTCGGGTTAGTGCCAGCGGAGTTCCAGTCCTATGTGGCGGAGTTCGTCGAATCACGCGGAATGGCCTGCAGCGTCTATGGCGCGCAATTTTTGCTGGAAGCGCTTTACGAATCTGGAAGACCCGAGGCCGCGCTGGCTCTGATGACGGCAAAAACTGAGCGGAGTTGGAGTCATATGATCGATCTCGGATCGACGATGACACTCGAAGCGTGGAATGAAAAAGTGAAGCCCAACCTAACATGGAATCACGCGTGGGAACCGCTCCAGCGAACATCATTTCGCGTTACCTGTTAGGCGTTCGCCCGCTCACTCCCGGCTATGGAAAAATGATTATAGAGCCGCAACCAGCGGGGCTGAGCTGGATGAAAGGAAAAGTCCCGACGCCCCACGGACCGGTAGAAGTCTCCTACCGAAATCGCGAATTGGAAGTGACAATTCCACGAGGCACTGTCGCAGATATTGTTCTAACTCGGATGAGTTTTCCGGGCGATTCGGTGTTGATCAATGACCAGCCAGCGTCGGTTGTTTTAGAAGCGAAGTTCAGAGCGATTCGCGACCTTGCTTCCGGTTACTACCGGATCACGTTCCCTGCGGAAAATCATCGGTGACAATTCTTTCTACGACGATTACGATCTAACTCCGATGAAAATTCTAACCGTTGCCGCCCGCGTCCTACTTGGATTGATGTTTACCGTTTTCGGACTGAATATCTTCTTTCATTTTCTTCCCATGGGGAACCCGCCAACTGGCGCAGCGGGCGCGTTTTTCGTTGGATTGTTAGCGCCCTTTTACATCCAAGTCGTCGGTCTGTTGCAAGTCGTGGGCGGGTTGCTTTTGTTAGCGGGCCGCTATGTTCCGCTCGGCCTTACTTTGTTAGGACCGGTGATTGTGAACATCGATCTCTACCATCTTTTCCTGGCTCCTGAAAAATTTGCGCCCGCTGTCGTGGTCTCGGTGTTGGCACTGTTTTTGTTAGTGCGATACCGCTCCGCCTTTGCGGGTTTGCTGACGCGCTAACGGTTCCCAGCGATCTCGTTCTTCACAAGATCGAGTGCTTCTTCGTGAGTGGAAACGCGGTTTTCCAACTGCGCCGTCTCCACAATTTCGAGGAGCGATTTAAATTCTGGACCAGGCTTGAGTCCAAGGGCGATGAGGTCGCGCCCGTTGATTAATGGTGGCGGAATGAGCGGCTCGCTGGCGAACTCAGCGGCTTTCTCGCGCAAGAATTCGATGTTACTCAAATCACCATGGCTGCTCGCGCAATCGACACGATGCAACTCGACCTCGCGATCGAAATCGGGCCGTGCCATGAAGCGCTTCAGTTTTGCGACGCGCATTTTGGTGACGTCTTTAAAGACCATGTGATTCGCGACCGCTGAGACGACGCGCTCGATTTCCTCATTGGGAAAACGCAGTCGCTGCATCAGTTCCAAAGACATGCGAGCTCCAACGGTATCGTGGCCGCTGAAGCGAATCCGGCCTTCCGCGGGATCAAAGGAAAACGTCGGCGGCTTGCCAATGTCGTGGAAAAGAACGGAGAGCAAAACCGAATCTGGAACTTCATCAGCGAGCATTCCTAACATCATCCGCGTGTGCACAAAAACGTCGCCTTCCGGATGAAATTGTGGGGGCTGCTCGCATCCGTGAAGACGGAAAACTTCCGGCAAAATCTCAGCTAGCAAGCCGCTGGCATCGAGAAGATCCAGTCCGCGAACCCGATGTGGCGAACGAAATATTTTCAGAAGTTCATCCCGAATGCGCTCGGCACTAACCATGTGGATTTCGTTCGCTAATAAAGCAACAGAGTTCCAGGTTTGCGTCTCGATTTCGAAGTTCAGCGTGGTGGCGAAACGAACGGCCCGCAACATGCGGAGTTTGTCCTCGGCGAATCGCTGTGACGCATCACCGACTGCGCGAATGATTCTTTTTTCCAGATCGGCGCGACCGTTAACGTAATCGACTACCTCATTGGCAATGGGATCAAAAAACATCGCGTTGATCGTAAAATCCCGGCGCGCCGCATCTTCCTCGGGCGTCGTGAATCGGATGGAACTCGGATGACGACCGTCCAGATAGGCGTCGTCGGATCGAAACGTCGCGACTTCGAAGGACCGCCCGCCATCCAGCACGACGATGACTCCAAAATGAGCGCCTACTGCGACGTTGCGTGGAAAGATTTTTTGCACTTCTTCGGGACGTGCACTGGTGGCGATGTCGAAGTCATTTGGATCGACGCCGCGCAAACGATCGCGCACACATCCGCCAGCGAACCACGCGAGATAGCCGGCATCGTGCAGACGCGAAGCTATGCGGCGCGCAGCGATTTCCGTGGACGAGATCATGCGATGAACCTAGCAGAAAAGAAAAGGGCACCGTAGAGATTCTCCACGGTGCCCTTCAAATATTATTGAGTGTTAGTTACCGGCCTTAGCTGCATCTTTAGCGGCTTTTTTGTCTTTCTTCTCTTTGTCGGCCGCTTGTTCTTCAGCAGTTTTAGCGCCGAATTTAGCGGTGCTGACTTCAAACTGTTTATCGTCGATTTTGACGCCCGAACCGCGGGCGTAATCGCCAGCTTTCACATCGGCGAGAGTGACGTCTTTGTCAGCCTTGGTTAGCTTGGTCGCCTTGGCTACGCTGAAAACACGGACCTTGGTGTTGTCTTTGTTGGCGATGGTAAATGTGGCGGCCTTGGCGTCCACGGCGCTGATCGTTCCGCGGAACGGAACGCTTTTGGGCGCTTGGGAGACCTTGGCAGATGGCGAAGAATCCGCCGGTGATGGATCTGCCGCTTGCACGAGTGCTGGCGAAAGAGCGAGGGTTAATAGGAGGGTGAATGATGAGATAAGTTTCATATGGTGATGTCTGACGTGGAGGATGGTAAGTTGTTCAAATTATCTTAGGAAGCTTTTTTAGAAACAAAGGATTCCCAAATGAGGATGCTGGCAGCCACGCAAATGCAACTATCGGCGACGTTGAATGCCGGCCAAGGATTCGCGAATGGGACGTGCAGGTAAAAAAGCAGGAAATCGATAACATGGCCGTGCAAGAGACGGTCGGTGACGTTGCCGAGGATGCCTGCGCCTAGCAGTGAGAATGCAGTCTTGGAAAGAGGATCTTTGATGTGTCCGCGCCAGGCCATCCAGGACATAGTGACGATGGCAGCCGCAGCTAGAAGGATGAAAAACCAGCCCTGGCCTTGCATCATACTGAAGGCTGCGCCGGTGTTTCCCCAATGAACTAGCTGGAAGAAACCCGGGATGATTGTTTCCTCCGCTCCGAAGGCTAGTCGATGGCTAACCCAGAGTTTGGTGAGCTGATCGAACGCATAGAACGGCACTAACAATCCGAGAATATACTTCATTGTTAGAATCGACTGGAACTCGAATGAAAAAAACTAACCTTCCAGCGTGTCGCTCAGCCCGTCGAGAACGGCCTGGATGGTTTCCGGTGTCTCGTCGCCCATGTTGGAAATACGAAACGTCGTGCCTTTGATTTTACCGTAGCCGCCATCGAAAACGAAACTGTGCTTTGCTTTTGTCCGTTTGATCCAGGCGGCGATGTCGAGATCGCGATTGTTTTTCACGCAGGTGAGCGACTTGGAGCGGTAGCCTTCCGGCGCGAAAAACTCGAAGCCGTTAGCCGTTACCCAGTCGTGCACCATTGCATTCAAACTCGCATGTCTTTCGTATCTAGCCTCGATGCCTTCGGCAAAAATATCCTCCAACTTCGAGCGCAATGCGTAGATGTGGCCGATCGTTGGCGTGCTAGGAGTCATAAACTCGGCGGCGTTTTTCTTGAACTCGATGAAGTCGAAATAATAGCCGCGATCCTTCATCGTCGCCGCTTTGGCATACGCCTTTTCGCTCACCGCAAACAAGGCCAGACCGGGAGGTAGCGCGAGCGCTTTCTGGCTGCCGGTAAGCAGCACGTCGATGCCCCATTCATCCATCGGAATTGGAACCACCGAGAACGACGAGACGGTGTCTACGACTAACAAAACATCGGGATATTTCGCCACGACCGCGCAGAGATCTTTTAGCGGACTCATTACACCGGTGGACGTTTCGTTGTGAATAATGGTCACAACGTCGTAGTTGCCGGTGGCGAGTTTTTCATCGAGCAATTCCGGCAAAATCGGCTGGCCCCATGGCACTTGCAGTCCGTCGGCTTCTTTGCCGCAACGATTCGAGACATCGAGCCATTTGTCGGAAAACGCACCGTTCATGCAATTCAGCACCCGCTTGGAAACGAGATTGCGGATCGCGCCTTCCATCACGCCCCAAGCGGACGAGGTCGAAATGAGAACGGGCTGTTTGGTATAAAAAAGTGATTGGAGTTGGGTATATATGGACTCGTAGAGCGCTTTGAAATCGCCGCTGCGATGGCCGATCATCGGCAGGGTGAAAGCGGCGGCTGTTTTAGCGGAAACTTCGACGGGACCGGGGATGTAGAGCTTGATGTGCGACATGATTTTTGATGCGGGAGAGGAAGGTTAAACGGCGGGGTCCAAGTCTCAAGCGCAAAAATGGCTGCGAAGTTTTGGCAGAGGCATGCGAGTTTATTTGCGGGTATTTTCGAGAAAGAAATGGCGACGTTCCCGCGTCGTCGATATAAAAGCGCGATGATTCACCGGCCTCTGTTTTTTTTAGTTAGCCTCGCCACTATTGAGTGGTTCGTTTCGATCTCGAGCTTGCAAGCGGCTGTGCAATTGAACGCTTTGTTTTCAGAAAATGCTGTGCTGCAACAAGGGATGCCGATCCCGGTCTGGGGCATGGGAAAAGAAGGGGAGGCGGTGCACGTGTCTCTCGCCGGGCAGAACGCAGATACCGTCGTAAAGGAAGGACGTTGGGTGGTGAAAATCCCCGCGCAAAAAGCGGGCGGCCCATATGCGCTGGCGGTGAAAGGCGAAAACGAATTGACGGTGCAAAATGTCTGGGTGGGCGAGGTCTGGATTTGCAGCGGGCAATCAAATATGGAGCGTCAATTAGGGCCTCGTAGCGGGCAACAACTTCTAGTGAATTGGGTGGCGGAAGCTGCGTCGGCGAGTATGCCGTTATTGCGCCATTTCGCTTTGGACCGAAAGCCTTCGGATACGCCATTGGCTGAGACAAAGGGGAAATGGGAGGTCTGCACGCCGCAAAGCGTGGTGAATTTCACGGCTGTGGGTTATTATTTTGGCCGCGATTTGGTGAAGCATCTCAATGTAGCCGTGGGGCTGATCCACACATCATGGGGTGGGACACCTGCCGAAGCGTGGACGCGCCACGAAGCGCTGGAAGAATCGATGCCGGAGATATTGCAAACGCAGACAACGGCGGTGGAGACGTATGCAGCCGAAATTCTCAAATATCAGGCGGCTGAACCTCAACTGCAGGTGGATTGGCAGAAGGCCGTCGATGAAGCAAAACTGGCTGGTTTACCGGAACCGAAAAAGCCAGCAGCACCCCGCGATCCGAGCACTACGCCCAACCGCCCGTCGTGTCTTTTCAACGGCATGGTGTCGCCCATCATTCCTTACGCCGTCCGCGGGGTGATTTGGTACCAAGGGGAGGCGAACGTCGGTCGACCACTGCCGTACCGAAAATTGTTTCCGCTCATGATTTCGGATTGGCGTAAACAATGGGGCGAGGGTGAATTTCCATTTCTCTTCGTGCAATTGGCTCCGCATCGAGGCACTGGACCTGCCATTCGAGAGTCGCAGTTCCTCACCTGGAAAAATACTCCACAAACGGCAATGGTGGTGACCTCTGATGTGGGGGATGCGAACGACATTCACCCTAATCGCAAAGAACCCGTGGGACAGCGCCTGGCACTGGCAGCGCGGGCCGTGGCTTACGGGGAAAAACTAGAATATTCTGGTCCGTGTTTTGAATCGGTCGCGTTCGCCGACGGCCATGCGACGCTTTCGTTTTCCCACGCTGAAAGCGGGTTGATGGCTCAGGAAAAAGACGCATGGCTCACTGGCTTCGAGATCGCGGGAGCAGACCAGGTTTTTCATCCTGCCACAGCCGTGATCGACAACAAAACGGTCGTGGCATCTTCCTCGCTGGTCGCTACGCCGGTGGCAATGCGATACGGTTGGGCAAACACGCCGGTGGTTAATCTCGCGAACCTTGAAGGGCTGCCAGCGTCGCCTTTTAGGACCGACGATTGGGACAACGTGCGGCCCACGACTGTTGCAACGCCGACAGCCACGCCTTCATCGACTCCTGCACAGTGAAGGCCTAGAAAATCATGAACGCCACGATCCTAAAACTCGCCTGCCCAGATCGCGTGGGATTGCTCGCTCGGATCACGAATTTTGTAGCGGAGCGCGCGGGGAATCTGCTCGAAGTCAATCAATTCACCGATCCGTTAAGTGGCTGGTTTTTCACCCGAATGGCTATCGCAACAAACTCATGGGAGTTAGAGTTGAATCAGTTGCGCGCGGAGTTTGAACCGATTGGCGACGAACTTCAGGCCGATTGGACGATACGGGATTCACGTCAAAAAATGCGAGTCGCCATTTTTGTTAGTAAACTCGGCCATTGCCTCGCCGACTTACTCTGGCGCTGGCATTCCGGCGAACTGGAAATGGAGATACCGCTAGTACTGTCGAACCATGAACAATTTCGCTCCATCATCGAGCGCGAAGGATTGCCGTTTTTGCACGTGCCGATTGATCCGCAAAACAAGTCCGCTGGATTTTCGGAAGTCGAAAAAGCGATTGCTGCAGCGGGCGTCGATTTGATCGTGCTAGCTAGATACATGCAAATTTTACCGCCCGATCTGTGTGAGTCCTATGCAAGTCGAATCATCAATATTCACCACTCGTTTTTGCCGTCGTTTGTCGGCGCGAATCCTTACAAGAAAGCTTACGAACGCGGCGTGAAATTGATCGGCGCGACGTGTCATTACGTGACCAGCGATTTGGATGCAGGTCCAATCATCGACCAGGAAGTGGTGCGCGTGGAGCACTTCCATCTGCCCGATGATTTACTGAGGTTAGGACGTGATTGCGAACGTCTCGCGCTCTCTCGCGGCGTGCGAGCGCACATTCACGATCGCGTGCTGATTCACGGCGGACGAACGGTTGTCTTTCACGACTAAAATTCCGCTAGTAGCTGTTCATCGGCAGACACGAGCAAACCAGATTCCGGTCGCCGTAAACATTGTCCACGCGGCCGACGTGCGGCCAGAATTTGTGCTCGCGCGTGGCTGCAGTCGGATACGCCGCCGACTCGCGGGAATAAGGGCGATCCCATTTGTCTGAGAGCAGACTTTGGGCGGTGTGCGGCGCGTTTTTCAGGACGTTGTTCTTGCGATCTAACACTCCCGATTCCACAGCCTTGATCTCGTGATAAATCGAAATCATCGCCTCGCAAAAACGATCCAGTTCTTCCTTCGATTCGCTCTCCGTTGGCTCGACCATCAGCGTGCCGGCGACGGGCCAGGACATTGTTGGTGAGTGGAATCCGTAGTCGATCAAACGCTTGGCGACATCCTCCACTTCGATGCCTGCGGTTGCCTTGAAACCGCGTAGATCGAGGATGCATTCGTGGGCGACGTGGGCGTTGCGGCCACGGTAGAGAATGGGAAAAAATGATTCGAGTTTCAGTGCAATGTAGTTCGCATTCAGGATCGCGTGTTTCGTTGCGGAAGTGAGTCCGTCGGGGCCCATCATGCGGATATACATCCAGGAAATCACATCGATGCTAGCACTTCCCCACGGCGCAGCGGAGACCGCTAGTTCGTTGTTAGGAAGGAACGGAGCGAGGTGCGCGGCGACGCCGATCGGACCCACACCCGGACCACCGCCGCCGTGGGGAATGCAGAAGGTTTTGTGCAAATTCAGATGGCAGACATCCGCTCCGAAATCACCCGGACGACAGACGCCGACTTGCGCGTTCATGTTAGCGCCATCCATGTAAACCTGGCCGCCGTGCTCGTGAATCAATTGGCAAATTCCCGTGATGCCTTCCTCGAAAACGCCGTGCGTCGATGGATAGGTAATCATCAGCGCGCCGAGCTGAGTCGAATGCAACTCCGCTTTGTTTTTTAGGTCATCGAGATTGACGTTCCCATGACTGTCGCACGCGACGGGAACGACTTGGAAACCAGCCATCACGGCACTCGCGGGATTGGTTCCGTGGGCGGATGTCGGGATGAGGCAAACGCGCCTGCTAACATCGCCGCGCGATTGGTGGTAGCCCCGAATCGCTAGGAGCCCGGCATACTCGCCTTGCGCACCGGAGTTAGGTTGCAATGAAACGGCGGCGAACCCGGTGATCTCGGCGAGCCAGGCTTCTAGTTGCTCGAACATTTCCAAATAACCGGCGACTTGCTCGCGTGGCGCGTGCGGGTGAATCCGGCCAAACTCGGGCCATGTCACGGGGAACATTTCGGCGGTCGCATTTAGCTTCATCGTGCAGGAGCCGAGCGCGATCATGGAGGTCGTGAGAGACAAATCGCGGTTTTCCAGGCGTTTGAGATAGCGCAGGAGTTCCGTTTCTGAATGGTGAGTGTTGAAGACCGGATGCGTGAGGAAACTGGAAGTCCGCTGAAAAGTTTTTGGCAAGCTTTTGTTCTCTACGATCGGGCCGGAACCGCTCTCGCCGAAGATGGAAATGAGACGCGCGACATCCTCCTCTGTGGTGGTTTCATCGAGGGAAATGCCGAGGTCACCGTTGGGGAACTGGCGCAGATTCAACTCTAACTCGGATGCGTTTTTAATGATGGCCGCCTGTCGGTCGCCCGCTTCAATCGTGAGCGTGTCGAAGTAGGTCGAGTGGGTGATTTTCCATCCGTGAAAGAGAAGTGCTTCGGCGAGTTTGTTTGTGAGCGCGTGGATGCGACGCGCGATGCTAGTTAGCCCGTCCGGTCCGTGATAAACGGCGTAGGTCGAGGCGATGACTGCTAATAAAACTTGCGCGGTGCAGATGTTAGAAGTCGCCTTGTCGCGGCGGATATGTTGCTCGCGAGTTTGCAGGGAAAGACGCAGCGCGGGATTGCCGTTGGAATCGATCGAAACTCCGATGAGACGGCCTGGCAACGAGCGTTTGTAAGCGTCGCGCGTTGCCAGGTAAGCGGCGTGCGGCCCGCCGAATCCGAGTGGGACGCCGAACCGTTGCGAGGTGCCGACGGCGACATCCGCGCCCCATTCGCCGGGTGGTTTGAGCAGGGTGAGCGACAGCAGATCGGCGGCGCAAATGACGAGTGTGCCGACGGCGTGCGCGGCCTCGACCAGCTCGGAATAATCGTAGATCGCGCCGTGGGTCGCCGGATATTGCACCAGCACGGCGAATGGTTTCTGACTCGGATCAAAATTTCGGTGATCGCCCACGACGACTTCGATGCCGAGCGGTTGCGCGCGGGTTTTCACGACGGCGATGGTCTGCGGATGGCAGGCCTCGGAAACGTAGATTACGTCGGAAGTCCCCTCGTTTTTGACCGATTGGCAAAGGTGCATCGCCTCCGCGGCCGCAGTGCCTTCGTCGAGCAGCGACGCGTTGGCAATCTCCAATCCGGTGAGGTCGATGATCATCGTCTGGAAATTCAGCAGCGCCTCCATGCGGCCTTGGGAAATCTCCGCCTGATACGGCGTGTAGGCGGTATACCAGCCGGGGTTTTCCAGGATATTGCGCTGGATGACGGCGGGCGTGAGGCAATCGTGGTAGCCGGTGCCGAGATAGGATTTCCAGACGCGGTTTTTCGACGCGATGCCTCGCAACTCGGCCAACGCGGCGGATTCGCCCAAAGCTGAGGGGAGTTGCAGTGGATTCCGCAGCCGGATTTTGCCGGGAACGACTTCATCGATAAAGGCGTCGAGCGATTCCGCCCCGAGCGTTTCCAGCATCGCCACGAGCGAAGCGGCATCCGGTCCGATGTGACGCCGCGCAAACGTATCGAGCGGGGCAAGATCGGTTTTTAGGGTGATTTCAGCGTCGGCCAGAGATTCCATGAGGCGGACAAGTTAAGGACTGCCCGCCGCGAGACAAGTGCGTTTTACGCCCCGATGACACACTCCGCTCTGACTCGACCCAATTTTCCGCTCCAGCGCTCCTCGTTCCCAAGTTGCACTTGGGAACGCCAATATCCCCGTAGCTTGGCTGCGCCGCCTCCGAGTCAGCCCTCCCACTACTTCCACGCATCACACCGCAACAAACCCATCGCCCCTGGCAGCCACTCATGCGCCGAAGAATACCGCCAGTGTTCGGCCTGCAACACCAAGCCGCGACGCACCGGATTGCGATGCAAATAATCCAGCTTTTGCAGCATCATCGCATCATCGGCGATTCGTTGGGTATGACTCCCCTCCTGCCACACCTGATACTCGTTTTCCGCCTTGTGCGCCGCGCGACGATACCGCAATTGATTTAACAACCAGTCGCATCCCTCCGCCTCCAATTGCTCCACCACTCTCCGCGCCGTGTGCCGCTTTAGATCCGCCAATACTTGAGACAAATCCGGTGCGGAAACAATCGCGTGAAAGTGAGTATCCAGAATCACCCAAGCGCACACTTTCAACTCCTTCTTCTCCTGACAATACCGCAACGCCTCCACCAGAATATCGCAACGCTTGGCTGACGTAAAAACCGGCAGCCATTCCACAATCGTGCCCGTTATGAAATAGGAAAAACGCGGATCATGAATCAGATACCGGCTCCGCATACGAGACAGAGTAGGATAGCGCAGCTATCCAAAACAAGTGCGTTCCCAAGTGCAACTTGGGAACGAGGGAAGCTCTCCAAAAGAACTTCAACCCGCTTCTGCGTGAACACTTCCCTCACGTTTCCTCGTTCCCAAACTGTGTTTGGGAACGGGCTTGTCCCGACAACTGCGTTGTCCTCGACGTGACTGTTAGTAGGGACGTCCCGCCCAACACAGTTGGGCCTCCAAGTGCGTTCCCAAACACAGTTTGGGAACGAGGAGAACAAGCGCGTTTTACGCCCCAAGGACACACTCCGCTCTGACTCGACTCAGTTTTCCCTGAGAAACTTCTGCACGTCGTCGTGATCGCCCAGCATGAGGAAATTCAGCACGCCCGCTTCCGCGAAAAAAATCAGCCGTAAATGCAATCCACAACGGCACTCAAACGCATTCCCTCGCAGCCGGCGGATGCCCGCACCCGCGTGCGAATGCGGATTTCCCCAGGCCTCCACGGCGGCGTCAATCGCCTCCTGCACCTTCCGCCGTTCACCCGCGTTGAGCTTTTTCGCCAACCGCAGAAAGCGCGGTGCCAGCCTAACTTCCCAAGAGGGCATTCAGATCGCCTTGGTATTTCTTGAGCTTGCCCGCTTTGCGCGCGGCGGCGATTTCCTTCTGGCCTCGACTGACAAACGCATCGAGTTCCGCATCGCTCACCCCATATTCCCGCTGCGCATAATCGGTGGACTCCACCTGCACGGGACGCAACGCGATGATCCGGTCGCCATCGATGATGCCGATATCCTCCCCGGCACTCGCCTTGCGCAGCCAATAACCGAGATTTTTCCGAGCCTTCGTCACAGTGAGCGTCGTCATGGTGGAGACATTATAAGCTCTCCAAAAGAACTTCAACTGGCATCTGCGTAGTCTCTTCTGTCTGACACGCCGCTCAATGCGCCTTATTTTTCCAGCTCTGCCTTTTCTGATCGAGCTTGCTGTAGTCTTTGAGCATAAGAGGCCGCTTCATTGTTAAAAAATCGAACTGCCGTTGGATCGTTAAGATTCAATTCAGCTTTTAAGGCCTCAAGTCTCCGGTAAATCCTATCTAACTCCACAAATTCTTTATCAAGCGCATCACGTCGCGAATCCAGAACCGGAGCAGGCGGGCTCGGTGTATTTACCGTAGTTTGTGGTAGCTGCTGATCCACAACTTTAGTGTTGAAGTATACAACAAGGCTCACTGCTATGACCGAGCCAATCGTAAGTAATGCGCATCCCGCCAGATTCGAGAGATTGCCATTTGGTGCTTTCGAAGAAGAGGTAACTGTTTCTTGGGATTTTTTGTTTGCGACCGATTTTGGGAGAATAGGTCCTACAATTCTGCTCCAAAACCCAGCATGCCGAAGTATTACAAAAGCGGCGGAAGTAATGGCAATTACGAGGATATTCTGAACAAGTAGTCGGCCGACGTCGACTCGAATTGTGATAAGGCCTTTATACTGGCTGTCCTCACCTTGGATGGTGTCGAAGAGAAAAAAATAACCAGTAGGGTGCTTGATCAAACGCCATGCAGATTCGATACGGGTGGAATGCACCCATGGTGGAAATGCCCATATCGCAATCAAGATGAAAGCTCCAACAACGACTGCGAGACGCTGTTTGTGGTTCATGGTTGCCACTTGGTCAACGAGGTCTTGTTTCACGGCACAGGCACGACCGGAGTTACAGGCGTTTCTGGTTGGCCGTAGCCGGGGCCGTGGCCGGCGTCGACGATGACTCCGGCTTGTTGCCAGGCGGCGATGAATTGTTGGCCGACTTCGGTTTCGTCGAATTGTAGAGCGAGGTCGTCGAGGTCGGCGTTGTCTTCCATGAGGCCGGCGACGCGGGTTTCCACTTCGCGCAGGATGGTGGAGCGGTTGACGATGTTGCCGCGGGGCTGGTTTTTCAGGCCGTCGAAGAGCGCGATGGCTCCGGTCAAGGCAGACACGCGGGCGGCGGTGACTCCGCGTTTGGCGGCGTCGGCATCGGTGAGGGCGGCGGTGCCGAGGTCGCGCACGAGGGTGGTGAAATCGACTAATGCCTGCGCGCGCAATTTCTTCACGGCGGTGAGCGAGACGTTCACTTTGGCGCGGTCGGCGAGGTTGCCGGTCTTCTTGAAATGAATCGTCAGTGCGCGGGCGAGGGTGTGGGCGGTTTTTTCCAACGCAGTTTCAGCCAAATCTTTCTCGTCGGTGACGCCGGTGCTGTCGCCACTGATCTGGCTGGCGAGAGCGTTGGTGGAGGCGTAGTCGGTGGTCAACGCTGCGAGATCGGTCGCAAAGTCGGCTGGGTCCTGGCCAAACCAGACGAGTTTGTATTGGGGCAGGTTGGCGAGGGTGATGCGGGCCCCGATCATGTCGAGGTGGTTGAGGATGCGTGTGGTCATGTGGTTTTTTGGAGTTGGGTTATTTGAGTGGAGAGGGTTGGTGAATGGATTCGAGCCACAGGCTCGACGCTACATGAGGTAGCGGTAAGGCGTGTCGTAAGTGGTTGAACTGAGCGGAGTTAGAACGGAATCTGGCGGCGAGAGGGGTGATTTCTTGGGTGTGAGGGGCGATTTCTTGAGTGTTGGAGGCGTTTTCAGCGGAGTTTGAGTCGATTCCGAGGCTGTAAGTGGTCGTTTATCGACAGCCGGACCCGATTTCTTAGTTGTAAGTGGACGTTTCTCGACTGTAACGACCGATTTCTTCGCTGTCAGAGCCGATTTCTTCGATGTCAGGAGGCGTTTCGCGACGGTTACAGGCGATTTCTTCAGCGTCAGATCGGCTCGCTTGATGGTAAAAGGAGGCCGCGAATCGGCTGAAACTCGAGTCTCCAAAAGGTGGGACGGCCTCTCGCTCCCAAGTTGCACTTGGGAGCGCGGGTGTGCGAAGCTGAGCTTCGGCAATGGTGTGGCGGTGTGGCTGGCAGTGAAACTGCCGGAACAAGTCCGCTCCCCAAGTGCAACTTGGGAACGAGGGACTTGGGAGTGCAACTTGGGAACGAGGGTGGTGTCGCGCGTGCTGACCGTGGCGCTTCCGGTCCGATGGGAAGCGGGAATGCTCATGCGTTTTGTTCTATTCAACGAAGGCGTCGATGGCAACGCTTATTTCCATTTTTCGATGAGTATGGGGAGGCTCAAAAGGAGCTCAGGCGATTTACGGATGGTCAGGCCAACGGAAAAGGGTTATCACAGAGGCTTAACCCCCCAAAGCCTATGATCTCTCACGGAGAAAAGTGCCGCCATTGTCACGCAAACATGAGTCCGCCGAAAGTCGTTGCAGACGGCCCGAAAAAGGGCCAGACGCGAACGATTTGCAGTAAATGCGGCCATCTCGAATATCATTCGAGTGCCATTACAATCACGCCGCCGCAGCGACCGCAGCCGCCGCAAACGGGCACCTGGATTTAGTTTTTGAGTTAAGTTCCAACGGATTCTGCGCTGTCGGCGAAGAGGTATTGGAAGTCGTCGAGGGTGAGCGATTTGACGAAGTTTTCTTCGCCGAGGATGTCCTGCGCGAGTGCGCCTTTGCTCTTTTGGAGGGCGCGAATTTTTTCCTCGATGCTGTCCTTGGTGATGAGTCGGTAGGCGTTGACGGTGTTTTTTTGCCCGATGCGATGGGTGCGGTCGATGGCTTGGTTTTCCACCGCCGGATTCCACCATGGATCGTAGAGGACGACGTAACTCGCCGAGGTGAGGTTGAGGCCGAAACCGCCCGCTCGCAGCGAAATGAGGAAGACCGCGCTGTCGGGGTCGGCCTGGAAATTTTTTACGAGTTGACCGCGATCCTCGGTGTCGCCGGCGAGGTAGTAGCTCTTCCACTCGCGCCGGGTGATTTCCGTTTGGAGTCGTTCCAACATCGAGACGAACTGACTGAAAACAAGGACCTTGTGGCCTTCCTCGATGAGCGGTTCGAGCAAGTCGAAGAGCGCTTCCTGTTTCGCGCTCTCGGCGTTGGACAGCTCGGGGTCGGCGAGGCCGGGGTGCGCGCAGATTTGCCGGAGTCGGAGGAGCGAGGTGAGAATGTTGAAGCGCTCCTTGTCGAGCTGCTTGCTGGTGTTGATCTTGAGCAGGCGCTGACGGGCAATTTTCAGTTCGGCTCGATACCTATGGAGCTGGTCGCCCTCCATTTCGCAATGGAGATCTTCCTCGATGCGGTCTGGGAGATCGGTCGCGACTTCCTTTTTGCTGCGACGCAAAAGAAACGGACGCACCCGCGCAGCCAGTCTGCGAGTGGCGAGCGCGTCTTTCTTCTCGTTGAAGAGCACTTGGAATCGCGCCTGTTTTCCCAGGATTCCGGGCATGGCAAACGACATCAGGCTCCACAAATCGAGCAGCTTGTTTTCGATGGGCGTGCCGGTGAGAATCAGGCGATGATCGGACACTAGGTTGCGTGCGGCCTGGGCGGTTTGCGATGAAGGGTTTTTGATAAACTGCCCTTCGTCGAGGATGACGGTGAGCCATTCGACGTTGGCGAGCGCGATCTCGTGCGATCGAAGTTGCGAATAATTCAGCACAACCAAATCGTGATTCTTCACAAAAGAACTGAGTCGAGTTGCATCCTTATCACGCCAGACGCCGACCTTCAGCGTCGGGTAAAACCGCTCCGATTCGCTCAGCCAGTTGTCCGTTACCGACTTCGGGCAAACGACCAAGCTGGTGCGTTGCGCGAGTTCGGCGTCCTCTCGAAGTGAGGCGAGCCAGACCAAGGTCTGGAGGGTTTTCCCGAGGCCCATGTCATCGGCGAGAATGCCGCCGAAGGTGTTCGCCGCGAGGTAGGCGAGAAAGTGAAAACCCTCCAACTGGTAGGGACGCAACGTTGCGTGAATCGTCGCGGGCACCGGCGGGTTGACCGCCGTTTTCAGCTCGGCGGCGCGTTCGGCGATGCGGGCCAGGGTGTCGTCGGGCAACAGGTTGCGCGACTTGTTGCCTCCGGCTAACTGAAGCACGTGCATCCGCTGCGGCTCGCCGTTCAGGTCCGCAGTGCTGAGGCCGATCTGGGCGAGGGCGGCATCGTCTTCGGGGGAAAGTTCAAAGGCCAGTTTGCGCCAGCCTTTGGCGCCGAGACGGACGTATTCGCCGCCGGCTTTGAGGAGCAAGGTGATTTCGTCGCGGGTGAGATCGGTGTCCTCGATTTTTAGAGTCGAGCGCAAGTCGAACCAGTCCACACCGGCTTCGAGGATTTCGAGATCGAACTTCGCAGTCAGCGGACGCTCGCGGAAACTGGCCAGAGTCGCATCCAAGTCCAATGAAATGGTCGGCGGGAGCTGCTGGAGCCAGTTGGAAAATTGCTCGGGAAATTTGCGCGTAATGCGGCAGCACCAGACCTCGCTTTCCTCGTCGAATGAAACCGAGAGCGCGTCGAGAATCGGCGCGGGATTCGGCAACGTGCGGGGGTCGAGCACTTCGAGAAAGCCCTCATTTGACTGCAACTCCGGTCTGTTTTTTCCAATGAAAGGCGACCAGCCGGCTCCGAGGTATTCGCTGAATTCGCGTCCGGCTTGATCCGACGAATGGACGGCGAGATGGAGATATTCGGCGTCGTTTTCTTTGTTGAACTTCTTCGTCTCGGGCCGGTGCAGCTCGGCGATGAGACGCAGATGGAGCGGAACGCGGCGGACGCGGGCGGCGATTTTAGCGGGAAGAGGTGAGTCGAGTTTGAGCAAAGTCTGGATGCCAGAAACGCTCTCCAGCGCCTCGCTCGGGATGCGAACGGAATCGCTCGGGGTGAAGTCGGGGCTGATCAGCGGCCCGGTGTAAACCTGGCGCGCCGTGAGGTAAATTGCCGGTTGACCGGCGAATCGGGCGAGGATGCGGAGCGGCGGCACGCTCTCGGCGGTGACGAGTTGCAGGTCGTACTCGTCGTCGTTTTCGGTGATCGACCAGCGGAGCGGTTCGGCGGGAAATTCGAGCGGCGCACCATCGAGCGCGATGATGTTCCCTCGGAGAAATGGCATTCGCAAGATGGCTTCGAGCGCAGCGCGCGGGGCGGCGTCGCGATAGGAAAACGCCTCGCCGTCGAGGATCGGGGCGAAGCGCGGCCAGAGGACGGTGGCTTCGGGTGTGAGATGAAGGATGTCGGCGTCGAGGTCGGCTTGAAGCTGGCGGAGGGATTTCGCTCGCAGCGGGGTGAATTCCTGCAATCCGTCGAGGCGCGATTCGAGGGAAAATGAGTCGACTTCGATATGTATCCGCAGGTCGAGCGTGCGAATGCGTTGCGCGCTGTCGTCATTCGCGAGGCGGGAAAAACGTTCCGTCCAATCGCTGACTTGTTTTTCGCGCAGCCAGGAACGGACTTTGTCGGCGATCAACGCGGGATCGGTAACGAGGTCGAGAAACGGCGGGTAGGAGCCTTTTTTCGAGTCAATCGCGTGCGCCACGTAATGCCAGAACTCGACGAGCGACGTCGGTGGTGTGGGCCAGAGTTCGACGCGAGTCGCGCCGCCGCCGAATGCGCCGGGAAGCAGTCCGCGCAGATCGTAAACGGTGAGCTCGGATTTGTTGCAGGCGTTGGCGTAGGCCGTTTCGATGCGTTCGATGTAGTCGAGTTCCGTGGCGACGAGGCGTCGGGCATGGGCGGATTCGAGCGCGGCGATGAGTTCTTTGGCCGGTCGATCGCCGGCCCGATCCTCGATGCTGGACTTCGCGAGGAGCGATTGGATGGCGCAGTAGCAGTGTTTGCAGAGGGTGCCGTCTTCGCAATCACAGTCGGCGTTGACTTCGTTTCCGAGGAATTCGATGAAGACTTCGCGCCGGGTCATGTCGCGCACGATGGCGACGTAACCCATGGAGCCGGGGAGGTGATTATCGCTGCGTTTGAGGGAAAGATTGGCGCCGCTTTGGTAGAGTTCGCGGCCGCGTTGCTGGCGCAGCTTGGGGATTTTATTGCGGAGCGCGACGAGGTTGTGCTGCTGCCGGGTGGTGAGTCGAAGGTCGGAAATGGAGGTGGCCACAGGGTGATAGGTATGGAACTCCGCTCAAAAAACGACCGAGCGGACGGGCACTATACACGAAGCCAATCCAGATGAGAGGCGAGAATTATCGAGAAAAACACATTCTATGCTTCTACTTAGGATTGGCGAATAATTCCGCGTTCGATCAGTTCGACGAAGAGCATCTGCACGGTCACGATTTTTACGTCTCGAACCGTTTGCCCAAACAAATGTCCGAAGTCTTTTTTGTCTCCTGTGACCAAAAAATCCGCTTTTCCGGCAATCGCGCCGCACAGAATTGGTAGATCTTTCTTCGCCAGATTGAATTCAAGAGCGAACAGGCGGGTGGGTACTAACTCCAACGAAGAGACAAATTTCCGATGAGCGGAAAGACGTTTCGGAAGTTTGGCGGCCACGTTGCGTTCTGCTTCTGTCCGGGCGTAGTCATTAGTTAGCAAAACTGCGTGATGCTGGAGTTCGTCGAGCAGATCCGCCAGACGGCTTTGAGTGAAAGAGGCCGAAAATAGAATGTTGGCGTCGAGAAAAACTCTCATCGGGCTTTACGCCAATGAATTTTCTTTTCGACCAAAGGAGCTTCATTCATCTCCTGAAATTCCTTGATTCGTGCGTCCGAATAAACCTCCAGAGGCATGATGACTCCGGGACGAAGCACGATCTCCCCTGAATCGTCGATATCCACCACCAATTGCCCCCCGCGTGTGACGCCCAGTTTGTCTCGCGCTTCTTTTGGCAGGGTGAGCGCTCCTCTTCCGTTGACTGTAATCAATTTGGTCATGCTTGATGGTAGCGAATTACTGTAATACTGCAATTCGGCACAACGCCGGTTGTTTTCTAGCGGAAGAAGTCTTTGGCTTTTTCGAAGAAGCCGCGATGGATCGGGCTGTTTTCGTCGCCGCAGGCTTCGGCGAACGCGGCTAGTTTCTCGCGTTGCTCGGCGTTGAGTTTTGAGGGGACTTCCACTAATACCTGCACGATGAGGTCGCCGGGGCCGCGGGAATTGAGGCCGCGGATGCCTTTGTCGCGGAGTTTGAACCGGGTGCCGCTCTGGGTGCCAGCGGGGATTTTGAGGGTGGCTTTGCCTTCGAGGGTGGGGGCCTGCAATTCGCCTCCGAGCGCGGCGGTGGTGAAGGAGATGGGGAGTTCGCAGTAGAGGTTGTCTTCTTCGCGCTGGAAAATGGCGTGCTCCAGGACGTGGATGACGACGTAGAGGTCGCCCGCGTCGCCGCCGCGCAGGCCAGCTTCGCCGTTGCGGGAGCTGCGGAGGCGGGCGCCGTCGTCGATGCCCGCAGGGATTTTGAGTTTGATGCGGCTGGTTTTCTCAACGCGACCTTCGCCGTGGCAGGTTTTGCAGGGTTTCTCGATGGTGCGTCCGGTGCCGGAACATTTCGGGCAAGTCTGCGAGACTTGGAAGAAGCCGCGGGAGCTGATGACCTGACCGCGGCCCTGGCACATGGAGCAGGTGGCGACTTTCGAGCCGGGCTCGGCGCCGCTGCCGGTGCAGGTGCCGCAGGTGTCGGGTTTGGAGAGTTCGATCTCGCGTTCGACGCCGAAAGCGGCTTCTTCGAGAGTCACCTGTAAGTCGTATCGTAAATCGCTTCCGCGCTGGCGGCCGTCGCTGCTGCGTTGACCGCCGCCTTGCTGGCCGAAGATTTGGTCGAAGATGCCACCGCCACCGCCGCCTCCTTGGCCAAAGACTTCGCGGAAAAGGTCCATCGGATCGTGGAATCCACCGCCGCCACCGCCCGCATTTCCGCCCGCGAAGGCCTGATGCCCGTATCGGTCGTAGGCGGCGCGTTTATTGTCATCCATGAGGATGTCGTAGGCCTCGCCGAGCTCCTTGAATTTATCCTCGGCGGTGTGGTCGCCGGGGTTTTTATCCGGGTGAAACTGGACGGCTAGTTTACGGTAGCTGCGTTTGATTTCGTCGCCCGCGGCGGTGCGGCTGACGGAGAGGATTTCGTAATAATCGCGTTTAACAGTGGCCATGGATCAAGCCTGGGGAGGGGCGGTTTCGGGCGAAACGGTGACGGTATCCTCGGCAGCGTCAGGACCAGCAGGACCGGTGGAGACGACGACGTTGGCGGGACGGAGCAGGCGGTCGCGCAGCTTGTAGCCTTTGCGGACTTGTTTGAGAACGATGCCCTCCGCGACGTCGGAGGAAGGTTCCTGGGCGAGCGCTTCGTGTTGGTTCGGGTCGAACTTTTGGCCGACCGCATCGATGGCGACGACGCCGAAATCCGTGAGGAAGTCCTGCGTCTGTCTAAAAACCATATCAAGCCCCATCAGGATGGAACTCCCCTGAGAATCGTTGCGCGCGGCGGCGAGGCCGAGATCGAAGTTGTCGATGATCGGGAGCAGGCTCTCGAAGAGGCGGGAGTTGGCGAAACGAATGGCGTCCTCTTTTTCGCGCGCGGCGCGTTTGCGGAAGTTGTCGAATTCGGCTTGTCCGCGGAGGGCGAGGTCGCGGTATTTGGCGGCTTCGGCGAGTGCGTCGGCGACGGGATCGGCGGCGTTTTCCAACGGAGTTGCAGTGGATTCTGCGGTTTCGGTGTCAGGGTTTTCCTGGGTAAAATCTTCGGTGTTCATGGGTTGTTTACGGGCGCGTTTCTGGAGGAAGTGGAGAAAATGGGGGAGTGCCAAGCGGTTAGGTTTTGCGAATGGCAATAAGCGTGATGTCATCGTGTTGCGGCTGAGTTCCAGTGAAGTCGGTGAGATCGTCGGTCAATCGTCGCAGAATGGCAGCGGCACCATCGGGAGCGCTGGATTGAATGGCGAGGATCATTTTTTCCATGCCAAACTCCAGCCCCTGATCGTCCAGGGCCTCGGTGACACCGTCCGTGTAGAGGACGAGGCAATCGCCAGTCGCGAGGTCAAATTCGAAATCAGCCGTGACCCTATCGAAGACGCCGCCGCTGTCAATTCCGAGCGCCATGCCTCGCGGATTGATCTTTTCCACGCTGCGATCAGCGGCCCGATAACACATCGGCGCGTCGTGCCCAGCGCGACTGAGGACGACGTGATTGCTGCCGTGAGTGAGGAGGAGGTAGGCCATGCTGATGAACATGTCCTCTTTGATGTCTGGAAAAAGCTGGCGGTTCACTTTGTGCAGGACGTCGGCGGCAGAGTGATTTGCCGGAGCCTGGCTGCGAAGAACGCTGCGACACATCGCCATGATCAGGGACGCGGGAATGCCTTTTCCTGAGACGTCGGCGATAGCAATCCCAGTCCGCTCACTATCCACCGGTATGTAGTCGAAGTAGTCGCCGCTGACTTGTTTCGCGGGAATGTTTAGCCCGCAAATCTCGTAGCCTTCGATCTGCGGCGAACTCGACGGGAGCAGAATCCGCTGGATGTCGCGCGCGATATGCAGGTCGCGGTCGAGGCGTTTTTTTTCCCCGGCGTCGTAATAAACAATGGCGTTGTAGAGGGCAAACCCGGACTGCTCGGAGATGGATTTGAAGACATCGAAATCGGCTGCCGTGAACGGTGTCGCCATTGCGCCGTTCGCCACGGCCAGCGCTCCCAGCATTTGATTTCGGTAAATCAACGGCACGATCATCACGGAAGACGTATGCAGCGTGGTGTCGCGAAGCTGGGCAAGACGCGGATCGGACTCGTCGTTGACGATCAAAACCGGCTCGCGATTGGCGAGAACAGTGCCAAGAATGCCCTCGTTTTTCTGCACCGCATGGAGTCGAACGTAGCTTTCCAATGCTTGCGGCGTGGCCGTCAACTGCTGGAGAATGTGCGGCGGCACTTCAATCAACGGCGGGCAGCCCTTCGAGATAAACGAAGGCATGAGTTGAGTTTCATTCTTATCAACCAAATAAAGCGCACCGCCTTGGGCATCGAGAATTCGCACCGCGCTCTCCACGATCAGCCGATGGAGATCTGCCGTGCGAATATCGTCCGAAAACGCCTCGCCCAGACTGTGCAGGAAATCAAAAACGCGGGATTCCTCCAGACGAATCTCCTCCCGCTCCCGACATGCCACCGCGATTAACCGACTTTGACGCCGGTAAATGATGACAAAAGCAATAGCAATGCCCATGAGCAGAGCCGCTTCGATCAAATTCCTCATCGCCCAAGTGATTTAACCCTGAAACGTCTCAGGGAAAAGAAATATCCCGATTTAATCAGGCCTCGGAGCCTGCCGTTACGTGGAGATCCGTCTTCAGATACTCCAGCACATCCTTAAACCTCGCCTCATTCTCCGGCGCAGCTTCCACCAGCGCCTCGTGCGCCTCTAACATCGTCTCTGCCGTATCGGTTTTGCTGAGTGCGTTTGGAGTCAACTCTTGAACTCCGCCCGGGTGCAGATTCCGCTCTAAGTCCGATGAATTTAGGTCGAACAGATGATCCAGCCCGAGATTTTGCAAAAGCTCCGTGTTGCGATCGTTGCTGTTGATCACGTGCAGATTTCCCTGGCCCAGCTCTTTCAGCCGCAATCCCATTCCTGCCAGCGTCCCCATGAAAGTGGAATCCATCACCGCACAATTTTTCAGGTCCAAAACAAACTCCCGATGGCCACGATTCATCATTTCCCTCGAGAAATCCTTCATTCCCTGGCTGTTTTGGAAAGACCCTTTTCCTTCCACCTTGATCCAGACCACTTTGTTATTACAGCCGACTAATATGGATGCGAGTGCGCTCACTTTTGTGGGGGGATATTCGTTGGAGGCGAGGGGAGTGTCAAACTTTCTCGACCTATCTTTAATGCATAAAGTCTGCCAGCCGGTTGCTTGATTCTTCACCTATTAAGAATACGTCCGCCGCATTCCCTCCAGATATAATTTTTTCATCCGAGTTTGAATTGATTCACGAGAGACGGGAAGGTGAGTGATGTCTGAGACCGTCGTCCCCGAAGGCACTGAGGTGCGCACGTATTTTGTCCGTGGCCGCAATGCCATGCTCGCCCGGGCCGATGTCGGGGAGTTGTTTGTCGATTATTATCTCCACCTGCACGACGAGGGATTGCGCCATGAACCGGTGCCCGACCGGATGTTGAAGGAAGCTCTCGCCGCACTCCTCCTGCACAGCGCCTCGCGGCCGTGGAGCGAATCCGTCGCCTGGACGATTCATTTCCAACATCCGCTGCTGAATCTTTTCGTCGCAGCCGACAACCGCCTCGGCACCATCGCGGGGAATGTCTTTACGAAAAATGTGAAGGAAAACCAGACGAACCTTTTCTACAGCGATCTGGTTCGTGGAACGGAACTCCCGCGCCGGAGCGTGGTCACATTTGCGGGCTCCGAAGTGCTGCCTGCGGTCGAGGAATATTACGCCCAGAGCGAACAACGATATGCGCGTTATTTTCTGCTCGACGACGAGGATTACGTTTTCATCACGGCGCAACCGGACTGTGATTTGGAATGGCTCGCCGCGCTGACGGTCGATGATGTTCGCGCCATCGACGCGGCGGAAACGCTCAGTCTGCTGGAGACACGCCGCTACAAATGGTTCTGTGGCTGCTCGGAGGAACGGCTTTTACCGATGCTAGCGACCGCGATGAAAGTCGATCGCGAAGGCCTTTTCGGCGACGAGGAAAACATCCGCGTGACCTGTCCGCGCTGCGGCTCCGGTTACACAATCAGCCGGGAATCCGTCGAAAAACAGCTCGGCGACTAGCGCCATTTCTCCCTAACTCCGCTCTAGTTCCAGAGGAACGACTGGTTCAACGCCACGATCCGCCCATTTTCAATGAGCAACGCGCGCCAGCCCGTGATCCGGCCGTCATCAGTATAACTATCCCCGATGACCGCAAAATCCGTCCGGTGCGAACCTTTCCCCCGCAGATACGTAATCTCGCGAGCCTGCACGTAATTCCCCAGTTTCTCGGTGCGATATTCCAGGCGAACCGTGATGTCGGCCTGACGATGCGACTTCCAGTAGAATGTAAAATAATTTCCCCGACGTGCGTCACTATCGACGCCATCGACCGCGCCGAAATCGATCTTCCGCTGTTCGCCATTGAGCATTTCATTGGTCGTCCGTAGCCGGGTATCGCCGTTGAGGTGAGTCAGCGTCTTGCGAAATTCAAACGCGTCGTTCAGCGCCAGCGGCAGCACATTGACCTTCGCCAATGCGACCGGACGCAACTGCGTCGTCGAGCAACCAGCCAGCAAAATGAGCGCAAAGAAAAAGGCGATCCGAATCATTGGCGATGATGAAAGCGATTTCCCGGGGCGGTTACAACTTGAAATTCGCTCTCGGCGGCACGTCCTTATTCCAATGATCGACGTCCGCTACGACAACGGAGTTTACCTCCCGGCGCACGACCTTTGGCTCGACCCGCACCGCGATCAAGACTTCGCCTTCGTCTCGCATGCGCACGCCGATCACATCGGGCGTCATCGCGAGGTCATCCTCTCCGCCAACACCCAGCGGCTCATGCGCGCCCGGCTTTCCGGCGAACGCATCGAGCACCCATTGGAATGGAACTCGCCTGAAAATTTTCGCGGCGGCACCGTGACTTTGCTGCCGGCGGGCCACATTTTCGGCTCGGCTCAATTTTACTTCGAGACCGACGCCGGATCGCTCCTTTACACCGGCGATTTCAAACTCCGCCCGGGCAAATCCGCCGAGCCGACGCAATGGAGAAACGCCGACACGCTCATCATGGAGACGACGTTCGGCCTGCCGCGCTACGCTTTTCCGCCAGCCGACGGCATTCTCGACGACATTCGCAAATTCTGCATCGAGGCGCTGGAAGAGGACGCCGTGCCCGTTTTGCTCGGTTATTCGCTCGGCAAAGCGCAGGAAATTCTCGCCTGCCTCCAGCCGCTCGGCGTCCCGGTCATGCTCCACGGCGCGGTCTATAAAATGACCCGGCTCTACGGCGAAATGATGGGCCATTTTCCGGAGTTTGAGCGCTATGACGCCGCCGCCGTGCAGGGAAAAATCCTCATCTGCCCGCCGAGCGCGAATCGCTCGATCATGCTCAAGAAAATCAAAAACCGGCGAGTCGCCATGCTCTCCGGCTGGGCCCTTTCGCCCGGCGCGATTCATCGTTATCAATGCGATGCCGTGTTCCCGCTTTCAGACCACGCGGATTACCCGGATTTACTGCGTTACGTCGAACTCGTCCAACCCAAACGCGTTCTGACTTTGCACGGATTCGCCGGGGAATTCGCCGCCGATCTACGCGCTCGCGGTATCGAAGCCTGGTCGCTCACCGGCCACAATCAACTGGAACTCAGCATCGCTCTCGGCGGCATTGAAGAGATTCCAATGCAACTCGAATCAAAAAAAAGTGAGGGGAGTTTCAGTCGATTCTGCGCCGTTTGCGACCGCATCGCCGCCGTCACCGGCAAGAAAGAAAAAATTCGATTGCTGGCGGAGCTTTTGCAAAGTCTGCCCGCGAA
>JAYVOE010000007.1:0-2448 GCA_043758065.1 Spartobacteria bacterium
GCTTCCCGAGGCCGCGGATCGTCAGCGCCGGATCATCTTTGCGCACCGTTTCGGCTCCGACCAAAATCGCGTCCACTTCGGAGCGCATCCGGTGCACGCGGCGCAAGGCGGGCGGCGAAGTCAGCCACTGGCTTTCGCCGGGCGGACGGGTGATGCGGCCGTCGAGAGACATCGCGCATTTGGCGATGACGAACGGCCGCCTCGTCACGATCCAATGGTTAAACGCCTCGTTCAGTTGACGACATTCCGCCTCTAAAATTCCTGAGTCGACTTCCAGTCCATTCTCGCGAAGTCGATCCAGGCCGCAACCGGCGTGCGCGGGGTTGGGATCGGTCGTCCCGACGCAGACTCGACTGAAACCCGCCTGTAAAATCGCCTCCACACAGGGCGGCGTCCGCCCGTGGGTCGAGCACGGCTCGAGCGTCACATAGATCGTCGCCCCGCGCGCCAACGCCGAATCTGGCAACGCCCGGATCGCCTCGATCTCGGCGTGAGGACGCCCCGCTTTCCGGTGCCAGCCGGTGGAAAGAACGACCCCATTTTTCGCAATCACCGCGCCGACTGCCGGATTCGGCGACGTTTTTCCGACGCCCTTGCGAGCCTCCCGCAACGCCAGTCGCATCCAATCCAG
The DNA here is from genome assembly GCA_043758065.1 of Spartobacteria bacterium. Taxonomy (GTDB): domain Bacteria; phylum Verrucomicrobiota; class Verrucomicrobiia; order Chthoniobacterales; family DASVRZ01; genus DASVRZ01. The sequence continues at coordinate 632 of JAYVOE010000007.1, forward strand.
ATCGGTTTTCATCCGAGTTCCATCCGTATCACCGGGCCGTGGGGATGACGAATATTTTCCGCGTTGTCACGAGAAAGACGCTTGGCAAGCTTCCCGGATTCTGTCATCAAGTTTCCGTGCCGACCAACACCCGAATCGAACCCGCCGCGTTGGACGACATCCCGCAGCTCACCGAGTTGCTCAATGATCTCTTCTCCATCGAGCCCGATTTCCGGCCGAATGCGAAACTCCAGATGCAGGGCTTGCGCATGATTCTCGAGCAGCCGAATCGCGGCCGCATCTTCGTTCTGCGCAGCCAAAACGCCATCATCGGCATGGTGAATTTGCTCTTCACCATCAGCACCGCCGAGGGAGGCATGGTCATTATGCTCGAGGATTTGGTCATCTGCCACCTGCACCGTGGCCAGGGCTTCGGCACGCAATTGCTCGATTATTGCCTCGCCTTCGCGAAACAGAAAAACTTCCTCCGCATCACCCTGCTCACCGACAAAATTAACGAGGAAACCATTCACTTTTACGAGAAACACGGCTTCGTGAAATCCAAGATGGTCCCGATGCGTTACTGGATAAAGCCCAAGGCCGAATGAGCCTTCGGAAATGAGCGCGCCCGAGAGCTTCGACCTCGGCCACACCCGGGTCGATCTCGACCGCGAAGCCCGCTGCGGCATTCCCGAAGTCGTTTTTTGCGAAGGAAAAACCCCGGCCCAAGTTGCCGAGATAGCACTGGTACTCGCCTTAAAAACTGGCCGCTTCCTCGGCACCCGAGCCAGTCGCGAACACTTCGACGCCGTCCAAGGCATGTTGCCCGACGCCATTTATCACGAACTTGCCCGCTGCATCACGTGGAAAAACCGAGCGGAGTTAGAGTCCAATCTGCCGAAACAGGGCACCGTCGCCGTCGTCTGCGCGGGCACATCCGATTTGCCCGTCGCCGAAGAAGCGCGCGTCACCCTGGAAGCCTTCGGCAACGCCACGCGCAGCTTCAACGACATCGGCATCGCGGGTATTCACCGGCTGCTCGCCGTTCGCGACGAAATCGAAGCCTGCGACGTCATCATCGTCGCCGCCGGAATGGAAGGCGCCCTGCCCAGTGCGGTCGCGGGATTGGTTAGCAAACCCGTCATCGCCGTGCCGACCAGTGTCGGTTACGGAGCGAGTTTCAACGGACTCGCCGCCTTGCTCGGGATGCTGAACAGTTGCGGCAGCGGTGTCACCGTCGTGAACATCGACAACGGCTTCGGAGCCGCCTACGCCGCCACCAGCATTACCAGGCTACTCGCGAAACGGTGAAGTCTGGCGCAGATTTCATTCGCACTCGCATGAATTCCCCGCGCTGGCTCGTCGTCCTCTGGTTCGCGCTCATCGTCACCACGTGGACCATTCGCGGACTCCCGTGGAACCTCGACGAATTCGACCAGGCCAAACAAGCCTACACCTCCTACGAAATGACCGGGCGCGACGCCTGGTGGTATCAACACACCCCGCGCCAGGGCGCCGCCACCAAGCCGCCCCTCGTCGGCTGGATCTCCGCAGGCGTTCACGCCGTCACCGGGAGTTGGGACGTCGCGTGGCGGCTGCCCTCGTTGCTCGCCGCCGTCGCCGTGCTCGGACTCCTCTGGCGCAGCGGTCAACTCCTCAGCGGAAACCCCGGAGCCTGGCTGGCGACCGCCGCATTCTCCTGGAATCTGCTAACATTGCGCCTCGCCACGCTGGTTCGCACCGACATGGTCCTCGCCGCGCTCATCTTCACCGCCGGCTGGCTCATCTGGCGTCGGCTCCAGACAAAAAGTGATTGGACTTCCATCGATACCGCGTGG
>JAYVOE010000008.1:0-7149 GCA_043758065.1 Spartobacteria bacterium
CAAAACCCGCGCCCGATGTGTATCTCGCATTGCTGGCGGATCTCGGCGGAAATGTGGATTTCGACCCAACGCACACGCTGGTCTTTGAGGATTCCGCCCCCGGAATTCACGCGGCAAAAGCGGCCGGGCTGACCGTGATTGCCGTGCCGAGCGCGCTGACCCGCCAGCAGGATTTATCGATGGCCGACGAGACGGTGGAGAGTCTGGCGGAGTTTTCGTTGCCAGAAGAAGGTTCGCCTTAACCGCGATAAACGGTTCGGCGAAGGATTCGGCGTTTGAGGATTGTCGGCACGGCGAGTGCTCATTAGAAGACAACGCTTTAACTCCCATGCACAGGCTACTTTTACTCACCATATCGCTCTTACTCGGATCACTTTCCGTGCTTGTGGCTGAAAATGATCAGTCGCGCCGCTCCGAGAACGCTCCGGTCCATGGCGACCTCAATGAAAACCTCCTTGCCCGACTCGTGGCCGAAGAGACGAATCGCTTTCGGGTCAGCCAGGGCCGTGCACCGCTGGAAGTCTCGACTGACCTGACCAACGCCGCGCAAAGCCATGCCACCGCGATGGCCGACGAGGGATTTTTCGCCCACAAAAACCCGTTTGATCCGAGTCAGAGGACACTTACCGACCGCATTCACGGCGTCGGTCTCGAACCGCGGGCCTATGCGGAAAACATCGCCTACACCTATTCGCTCGACTTCGGCGCCATGCGGGATTGGGTGAAAAATGGACGTCCCCGCGGCAGCGCCCCGGCCGTTCTCGAATACACCTATCGCGCTCTGGCGAAAAGCGTCGTCCAACAGTGGATCAACTCGCGCGGACATCGTCAAAACATGCTGGGCCGCCCGTATTCCCAGATCGGACTCGGCTTTGCCACGTCGAAAGACGCTCGCGGCCGGGAGAAAGTCTACTGCGTGCAAACATTTTGCGCGCCGATCTGATCGTCGGCTTGCCTTTTGCCGCTGGGACGTGAAAAAGTAGGCGCTCCTTTGAAAACGGCGCGTCAGGTTTATCATTTTTCAATTCCTCGGGTCGTCCAGAACGTCTCTTTTTGGACGGCTCGGTCCGTCTTTCGTGGCATCCTGGGCTGCTGCGTGCGCGTCCGAAAAGTGAGCGGACTTCCAACCGACTTACCGGACGGATTCATCCTCGCGACGAACCACAACAGCCACCTCGACGCGCATGTTTTGGGAAGCCTCATCGCGCACAAAATCGATTGGCTGTCGCGCGTCGAATTTTTTGCCAACCCGCTCTGGGCGTTTCTGTTGCAAGCCGTCAGCGCCATTCCGATCCATCGTCAGGGCGTCCCGGTCCGGGCCATCCGCAGCGCCATCGCCGTGTTGAATCGCAAAGGAAACATCGGCATTTGCCCCGAAGGCGAGGTCCGCAATGGAGCCGAGAGCGTCGTTTATGGTGGTAAACTCAAGCGCGGCGTCGGCCTGCTCGCCTGCCGCACCGGTGCGCCCGTCGTCCCGTGCGTCATCCTCGGCGTGCAGCAACTTTGCCGGGTCGAACCCTGGCTGCCCGCGCGGCGCGGCGAAGTTTGGATGAACATCGGCGCGCCGATCTATCCGCGTCTCGATCTGCCCCGACGCGAAGCCAGAGAATTGCTTTGTCGCGAGTTGGAGACTCAATTTTGCGAATTGTTCAATCAAATTCGCGAGGCATATTCGCTTCCGCCGAAAGTTCTCCCCTGAACCTCACGGTTCGATGAGATTCGACTCCAACTCGAATGAAAAAACGCCGCGCCCGGTGCTCGGCGGGAGCAAAATTCTCCAGTTTTATGAGCGACATCGAACAAGTTGGCCTGTGACCTGCTTTACAGAGCCTTAACATGGCTCAACTATCCATCCCCACCACGCAGCGCCTCACGGTGCGCATCGTTCACCGCCCCACGCAGGAACCGGAGCCATCCGGCAAACCGACGATCCTGGTCATCGAGGACGAGCCGGTTTTATTGTCACTCGCCCGGATGGTTTTGGAAAATTCGGGCTACCACGTTCTCGAGGCGTCGTCCGGCGACGAAGCCCTCAAGCTCTGGCAACAGAAAAAGGACACCGTGGATCTCGTTCTCACCGATATGGTCATGCCCGGCAGCCTCTCCGGGCCGCAAGTGGCCCAGATGATGCGTGCGGATAACCCCACTTTACAGATCATTTATAGCAGCGGCTACAGCATGGATTCCATGGTCGATTCCACGGGCGATACCGATCCGAAATCGTATCTGCCGAAGCCGTATGTGCCGTCGACCTTGATCAAAGCGATCAAGACGCGCCTCGAGACGCCAGTCAAAAGCTGATTTTTTCAGTCGAGCGTGATACGATTCACGCGTGATTGCCTGTCCGTTCTTCGACCTCGCAAAAACGCTCGAATCCGGTCAGGTCTTCCATTGGTTTCGCAACGAGGCGACTTTCAGTGGACTCATCGGTGAGGAACTCGTCGAGTTGCGACAAGACGGCGGCCAACTGGAAATCTTGCAGGGCCAGCCCGAAACGGTGAGCCGCTACTTCGCGCTCGATCATCCGCTGGAAGAAATCGTCGCCACATTTCCGCAGGATGACGTGCTCGGACCGGCGGCGGAGTTTTGTCACGGGCTGCGCATCATGCGCCAGGAACCGTGGGAATGCCTCGCCACATTTATCACTTCCGCGCTGAAACAAGTGCCGCACATCCGGCAAATCTCGCTCGATTTGCGGCGGCGTCACGGGAAGGAAATTTCAGCGGAGTTCCATGCCTATCCGACCCCGGAAGCGCTCGCGACGGCAGGTGAAACAGCTCTACGCGAATCGCGTCTCGGCTTCCGCGCCAAAAATCTCGCCGGAGCCGCGCGCATGATCGCCGACGGCCAGATATCGTTGGAACTCCTCCGAAAATTTCCCACTGACGAGCTGCGCCGCGAATTGTGCCGCATTCCCGGTGTCGGCGAAAAGGTCGCGAACTGCGTCCTCCTCTTTGCCTACGAACGCCTCGAAGCCTTCCCCATCGACGTCTGGATCGAGCGCGTCCTGCGCGATCTGTATTTCGCCAAAAAACGCAAAGTCACCTCCGAGCGCCTGCGCCATTTCGCTGCCACTTACTTTGGGCCCTACGCCGGTTACGCGCAGCAATACCTCTTTCATCACGCTCGCCTGACGCTGAAACGCCGCGCGCGGTCAAATGAGGGGTGAGGGTTCAGAGACAGCAGGGACCGCAGAAGAGGCAGGTGGGAGAGCCCGTTCCCGGAATGGTCGCGACGGTATCGGCACTTGGAAAGGGAGTTCCCGGAGTAGGAAGGACGGTATCAGTGCTCGGAAAGAGAGATACAGGAGTAGGAAAGACGGTATCACCACTTGGAAAGAGAGATACAGGAGTTGGGAAGACGGTATCAATGCTTGGAAAAGGAGATACAGGAGTGGGAAAGACGGTATCAGTGCTTGGAAAGAGCGTAGTCGCTCTTGCGCAGGTCGCAGAAACCGGTTATCCCCTCGCTGATGGAAGAACCTCCCGCCTTGCCCGATCCCGCACTCATTGCTGGCGACCCGGTGGCGATTCTGACGGCGTTGGCCAATCCCGTTCGCTGGTGTGCCATGCAAATGATGGCTGACGGTTCGTCGCTGATGATCGAGCAACTCGCACGGAAGGTGGACAAACCGATGGATGGCATTGGCAAACACCTCATCCTGATGCGCAACGCAGGCGTCATCGAATGGACGCCCGGCAAGGATACCCGCGTAAACCTTTACCGCATCCCACAGCGTTTCCTGCGCGAAAACCGGGTCGTGGATTTCGGCTTTGCCCGGTTTCAGTTTTAATCAACGAAGCGTGTCCCGGTGATCCGTGGCACGCATGCGTTGCCACCATCCCGAAGGGCACCGATTCTCGACAAAAATCCGAGTCCTGTTAAGAAAGCGCTCGCCCATGTCTCTCCATCCTCATTTTCCTGCATCGCCCTACGCTCCGCTCGTGCCAGAGCAGCGTTGGTTTCCTGCGGCGGAAGAATTGCGAAGCACAGCATACGAAAAACTTCTCCCTCCGCTGGTCGCCAAGATTCGTAACGAGGTCTTTATCTGGCGAAACAATGGCTACCCGGGCGTTTCTTCCACCTCTCTGGCATTGCTACGGTGGTGGTTTGCAACGGACCACCTGCTGGAAACGGCCGATGGCTCACTGTCTTTGTTCCAATACTATTTTGCCCAACGCGAAGCGGTGGAGACGGTCATCTGGCTCCACGAAGTAAAAGGTGCCCGGGATAAGTTTGATCTCCTGCGCTTCGACGCTTCAGGAGCGGTTTCGCATGGCATGTTTCCCGAGGATTGGCCTCGCTATGTCTTGAAAATGGCGACCGGCGCGGGAAAAACAAAAGTCCTCTCACTCCTCATCGCGTGGTCATTTTTCCACAAACTTTACGAACCCCAGTCCACCCTTTCGCGCAACTTTCTCGTTATTGCGCCCAACATCATCGTTCTCGATCGTCTGCGTGCCGACTTCGACGGCCTTAAAATATTCTTCAACGACCCAATCCTTCCCGATAACGGGCATGATGGCAAAAACTGGCGCGATGATTTCCAAATCACTCTCCATATCCAGGATGATGTGCGCGTGTTGAGGGAGACGGGTAACATTTTCCTAACCAACATCCACCGAGTCTTTTTCAATGAGGTCGTGGAACCATCGCTGGAGGATGAGGATTTGCGTGATTATTTTTTGAGCGACACCTTCGGAGAAAAGCCCAGTGGAAAGACCACTGACAGCAAGACCGACCTCGGGGAAATCATTCGTGAAATCGAGGAATTAGCTATCTTCAATGACGAAGCCCACCACATCCATGACGATCGCATGGCGTGGTTCAAAAATATCCAGGACATCCATCACAAGATGCTTCAGAAGGATTGCCGCCTGGCCCTACAAGTCGATGTCACTGCGACTCCCAAGCATAATAACGGCTCTATTTTTGTGCAGACGGTCTCAGATTATCCCCTCGTGGAGGCCATCCACCAAAACGTGGTCAAGCACCCTGTGCTTCCCGACGCGGCCAGCCGGGCGAAGCTCCACCCCAAGACAACCGTTATTTTCAGTGAAAAGCACTCCGATTACCTGGCTCTAGGTGTCGAGGAATGGCGCAAAAGCTATGCCGAGCACGAGCTTCTCGGAAAAAAAGCTGTCCTTTTCGTCATGGTGGACGACACGAAAAACTGCGACGAGGTAGGGGAATATCTGCAAAAAATTTGTCCGGAATTGCAGGACGCGGTGTTGGTCATCCACACCAAAAACAACGGTGACATTTCCGAAGCTTCCTCTGGGAAAAACAAAGAGGAGTTGGAAACGTTGCGCAAACAATCCAACGAGATCGATTCCTGGAAATCTCCTTACAAAGCGATTGTCTCGGTTTTGATGCTCAAGGAAGGCTGGGACGTTAAGAATGTGACGACAATCGTCGGGCTCCGAGCTTACTCAGCGCAAGCCAACATCCTTCCCGAACAAACGTTGGGACGCGGCCTGCGTCGGATGTATTTCGGCTCCGACACTCAAGAGCACGTCTCCGTGATCGGCACCCCGGCATTCATGGATTTTGTCGAATCCATTCAAAGCGAGGGCGTCAGTTTTGAGCGTGTTCCCATGGGCATCGGCTCGACTCGCAAGGACTCGATTATCGTCGAAGTGGATACCGACAATGCCGAAAAAGACCTTGCGGCTCTCGACATCGCGCTCCCTCGACTGACCCGACGCTTTCAGCGCGATTTTAAAGACCTGGACGCGCTCGATCCGTCCGCAATTGGAAACCGACGTCTGCCCGTCAAGCCGTTTACTCCCGAGGAAACCCGCGAGATCGTCTTCAAGACCATGCTCGACTCAGAGATTCACCACACCATCACTCTCGATGGCTCAGGCACGGCGGATTATCGTTCCGTGGTCGCTTTCTTTGCCCGGCAGTTGTTGAAAGACCTGCGCCTCGTCGGCGGCTACGACGTCCTGTATGGCAAAGTGAAAACGTTCCTGCGCGACCATCTTTTCGAGACGTCCCCGGTCAATCTGGAAGACCCCGTCATCCTGCGCAACCTTTCTGAACCCGAAATCGGTAAGGTGCTCTATGATTCCTTAAAAGCGGCCATCAACGCCCTTACCATTTCGGAGAGCGGCACCACTCAGATCGAGGATTACCTTCGACTGCGGCAGACCCGGCCTTTTCGCACCGACTATCGCCAGTTTCTGGAAGCCAAAAAATCACTCTTTAATAAAACGGTGGGCGAAGCGAACTCCGGTGGCTTTGAACTCCGGTTTGCAGCGTTCCTCGAAGCAGCTCCCGATGTGGTGGCTTTCGCCAAAAACTATCTCGCCGTTGGCTTCAAACTCGATTACGTCAAAGCCGGGGGCGACCTTTCCAATTACATCCCCGATTTCTTTGTTCGCGACACCTCAGGCACGGTCTGGATCATTGAGACTAAAGGACGCGAAGAACTGGATCTCCCGCAGAAAATGGCTCGTCTCCGCCAGTGGTGCATCGACGCCACCGCCGCCGAGGACAACGGCCAACGCTACGATTTCGTCTTCGTGGACGAGATCAGCTTTGAAAAACACGTTCCCAAGACTCTCGCCTCGCTTGCGGCGGGCTTCACGGAATACAAGGCATGAAAACCCAAGCCCAACTTCAAGAACTACTCACTTCTCTCATCGCTGGATGGGAGGGCGAGTGCGTGGAGTTTAAGGAAGCCACCGACAATTTCCCCACCTCCGACATCGGCAAATACTTCTCTGCCCTCAGCAACGAAGCCAACCTTCGCGACCTTTCCTCAGCCTGGCTTGTTTTCGGAGTGAAAGACAAAACTCGTGAAGTCATCGGCACCTCCTATCGCCCAGAGAAAGACCGCCTCCACAGCTTAAAGCAGCAAATTGCTGACGATTCCGAGCCCTCCACCTCCTTTCGCGAGATTCACGAGATCCACACCCCACAAGGCCGAGTCATCCTCTTTGAAATTCCGTCTGCTCCGCACGGCATCCCCATCGGCTGGAAGACCCATTACTATGCCCGGAACGGCGAGAGTCTTACCGGCCTCTCCATCGCCAAGCTCGATGAAATCCGCGCCCAATCCGTCTCCGAAGACTGGTCCGCCGTCATCTGCCACGAAGCCACGCTGGCCGACCTCCAGCCCGAAGCACTCACCCGCGCCCG
>JAYVOE010000009.1:0-41346 GCA_043758065.1 Spartobacteria bacterium
TCCTGGGGCTGGAGAAGGTCCCAAGGGTCCGGCTGTTCGCCGGTTAAAGTGGTACGCGAGCTGGGTTCAGAACGTCGCGAGACAGTTCGGTCCTTATCCACTGTGGGCGCAGGAGATTTGAGGAGTTCACACCTTAGTACGAGAGGACCGGGTGTGACGAACCTCTGGTGTTCCGGTTGTTTCGTCAGAAGCATTGCCGGGTAGCTATGTTCGGAAAGGATAAGCGCTGAAAGCATCTAAGCGCCAAGCCTCTTCCAAGATGAGATCTCCCTGAAGAGCCGTGGTAGACCACCACGTTGATAGGTGTCGGGTGTAAGCACAGTAATGTGTTCAGCCTAGGCATACTAATCGCTCGTTCGGCTTGTTCATTTTATTTTCGGCTGGTGCCGGACTCTGTGGAGTCCGGCATCAAGCCAGTCGAAATTATTTATGAATTTAAAACTCAGCATTGACTTAAATGTTTAGATTGTTTATCCCTGTATGTAGATGTCAGAGAACCTGACATAGTTCTTTGCAAATTTTAGTAAAAGCAGATTTCGCTGTAACTCCAATCAAGTTGCAGTGGCAGTTGGTCCAATCATGTTGGAGCAGCCGCTAGAAGTCTGGTGGATCCGAGCGTCATTTCCTCCCCCAGTTTCCCCCCTTGGAAGTATATGTGTTCGGATTCGCCAGACTTCTGGTGATCTTAGCGCAGTGGCACCACCCGTTCCCATTCCGAACACGGAAGTGAAACACTGCAGCCCCGATGGTAGTGCATCTATAGGTTGTGCGAGAGTAGGACGTTGCCAGTTTTATGCCCAACATCTTGGAAACAAGGTGTTGGGCAATTTTTTTTGCAAAGATTAGAGCTAGGGATGCGGTTGATTTGGATGTAACTCCGATCTGTTTCCAATTGCCCCGTCGCTTGGAGCGGTGTATCGGGAGAAATGAGTAAGGGATGGCTGCATTTTTTGAGGGGCGCATTTGAGCCGCCATTGCATCCGTTGGATCACGGAATGATTCGGAAATATGTCAAACAACGACTTTCCGTGGTGTATCCAGAGTTGAGAACGGATCCTCAAGCATTGGAAAACGCTTACCACACATTAATTCTGGAACCTCGTCCAGGAATCGGAAAAGACGAGGCGCCCACGGTCTTTGAACTCGTGCTTCCAGATTCACTAAAGATTTAATTGAAAATAGCGGCAACTATCCCCGGAACAAAAAGCATTCCGTCTACGGCCCAGTGATAGAAAGCTGGTTTTCGTAGTTTGCGGCTTAGCCAGACTAAAGTGCTGAGGTAAAGGCCAAGCCCGATCATTTCGATTCTTTTTTCTGAGATCGAAAGGCTGATCTGGGTAAGTAGCAGAACGTTTAGCAGGATGAAAAATGAGCGGGGTTGCAGTCGATTCGCGACTGTTTTTAAGCCGGTTGATTGATCTCCGATACGATCCCGCAGGTCGAAAAGGAGGATGTTGACGAGCAGTGCTAGCAAGACGGCTACCAAAAATGGCCCGTGGCTGAAGACTAGGGAGCGCGTTTCAGGTTCGATCCAAATAGGAGTCGTCAAGGTCACAAGAATGACAAGTGGCGGCGCGAGACATTTTAGGAGCGGAAAATCTTTTATTCGCTGCGTAAATCCTTGAGGAGCGAGGCAGTAAAAAGGGGAAATCGTGACGCCGAGGAGGATCCAGGCGAGTGTTTTCCAGCTTGAAACAAGAACGGGAAGGACGAGGAGAGCTAACAAACTAATTGCGATAAGGACTTTCCGAGTGCGATGGAACTCGGATCGTTCCGGCAGGTTGATCCGGTCGGCGGCGTCGGGAATGAGGCGGTCAAGATTGTAAACAAACAGTCCACCGGCGGCCCAGAGGATAGGATAAAGCGACGTGGAAACTCCGACAACCGAGTTGATGTAACCACCCAGAGCGACCAATCCGGCGGCGCCAAAAAAGAAAAGCGAGTGGATTGCTTCGAGACCAATTGCCAGATTGGACTTCAGCGCACGAAAACGGGTAGAGATACGGATGGAAGTCGAATGGGTTTTCAAGGAAATTGTGCGTTTCCCTGCACGTTTACCTTGACGCATGAGAGGGCTAAAGCCTACATAACAGGTTCATACAAGCAGTCTGTCCCGTTTTGCCGCGTGTTACGAATTTTGAGATGTATTTCTCCCGGTGATGAGGTGGGCTGTTACATTTTTAATTTAACTCTTTTCTTTAATGTTTAATGGAATTTTGGGATTTTTTTCCAATGATGTCGGGATCGATTTAGGCACTGCCAATACCTTGGTTTACGTTCGGGACCACGGGATTGTTCTTCGAGAACCTTCCGTCGTGGCGGTGCAGGCGGGGACGAATAAAGTTCTCGCGGTCGGCGATGAAGCCAAGCGCATGTTGGGACGAACGCCTGGTAATATCGTGGCGATTCGACCTTTGAAGGATGGCGTGATTGCGGATTTCGAGATCACCGAGGCCATGCTGCGGCACTTTATCAGCAAGGTGCATAACCGACGCAAAATGGTGCGTCCACGGGTGGTCATCGCAGTTCCGTCGGGCATTACGGAAGTCGAGAAACGCGCGGTGAAGGATTCGGCAACTCATGCGGGTGCGAGGGAAGTGTATTTGATCGAAGAACCGATGGCGGCGGCGATTGGCGTGGGTTTGCCGGTGCAAGACGCAGCGGGCAATATGATCATCGACATCGGCGGCGGAACGACTGAGGTGGCTCTGATTTCCCTGTCCGGAATCGTTTTTAGCCGAAGCGTGCGCGTGGCGGGTGATGAGCTCGACGAGGCGATTATCCAATACATGAAGCGCGCTTACAATTTGATGATTGGTGAGCGAACAGCGGAGGAGATCAAAATCAAAATTGGCTCCGCCTATCCGCAGGAGAAAGAGACTAGTATGGAAGTGAAAGGACGCGACCTGGTTGCCGGCCTTCCGAAGACGCTGCTGCTAACCTCTCAAGAAGTGCGGGAGGCGTTGTTGGAGCCGATTTCTACGATCGTGGATTCCGTTCGAGTGACATTGGAACGTTGCCCGCCTGAACTTTCCGCTGATTTGGTGGATCGCGGATTGGTGCTGGCTGGTGGGGGTGCTTTACTGCGTGGCCTCGATAAATTGCTGATGGAAGAAACCGGGTTGCCGGTGCATGTGGCGGAGGATCCGCTCAGTGCGGTGGCCGAGGGAACCGGGCGTGCGCTGAATGAGCTGAAATTCCTCAAGCAAGTGGCGACCAACGAGCGGCAGTGGCGCTAAGTTCCGTTATCGGAGAGTCGAGCTTTGAAGCCGATTAACATCGTAGTCCTCGGGGTTCTATTTGTTCTCACCGTGAGTCTGCTCACACTCGGACCAAAACGCGTCCAGGCATTCAAAGGCGCATTTTTGCAGTCGATCTCGCCATTTTTGAAGACAGGCGCACTGGTGCAAAATCAAGTGACGACCGTGACCACCGGACTGAAGTCGTTGGATCAGTTGGAGAGGGATAACCAGCGTTTGCTGATCGAAAATAAAAATCTCAAAGCGATCAATCTGACTTTGCGAAACCTTGAGGAGGATAACAATCGCCTGCGCCGCGCATTAAACTATCGGGAACGCGCCGTTTACAAGTTGGTTCCGGCGCGAATCGTGACGCGCGAAGCGGGAACCTGGTTGAATAGTTTCACGATCGATTGCGGGACAAACAAGGGTCTCAAACCAGACATGCCTGTCGTGACGGACGAAGGAATCGTCGGTAAAACGACGGTAGTTTCGGCGACTATTTCGGAAGTCATTTTGATCTCGGACGAACGCTTGCAGATTGCGGCGGACGTCGAGGGTTCGCGGGAACAGGGCGTTGTCCAAGGCGCGCAGGTTTCCGAGGTCATGTCGCCGCTACTGGCGCTCAATTTTCTTTCAAAAGAAGCGCAACTGTCCGTTGGTCAAAAAGCTTATAGCTCCGGAATCGGCGGTGTTTTTCCCTCGGGTTTGTTGATCGGCACGGTGAAATCGACGCATCATCGCGACTTGGATACGCAAGCGTTGCTGATGCCTGCTGTCGACCTTTCGCAGATCGAGGACGTTTTTGTAATCGTGGGAGGCTGAATACGATGGCACTCCTATACCTTTTTTTACTCGTCATTTGCAGCTTTGCCGCGCTCATTTTGCAGATTTTTATCCCCCCGCTGCCGTGGCTGCATGGAGCGCAGGTGCAACTGATGCCGATCGTGATGTTTTACGGAGCACTGGCCTTGCCGTATCCGGCGGCGATGGTTCTAACTTTTTGCTGTGGCCTGATGTGGGATTTGTTCTCGGTGCAAGTCGTGGACTCCTCGATTGAAATCTCGCTCGGCTGGTCGATAATCATCTATTCCGTTTTGGGTTCAATGATGCATGGGTTTCGGCCGTTATTTTTAAGGGGGAGATGGGAAGTGCACTGCTTAATGACGGGCATTTTTACCTCGGGCATCTTGCTCGTGGAATATCTGGCGATCATCTTTCGTCGGCACCACGCGGTCTTTCCGCCGAGCGTTTGGTGGCTGACGTTGGGCGCGGGCTTGGTCGCCATGCTTTTGAGCCCGATGGTTTACTGGTTGCTCGGGCGTTTGGCGGCCTTGGTTCGCTATGAAGCGGATGCGCCTTTTTTTGAGGAGATCATCTGATGGCCAACCGCAGAATCGAATCCAAGTCCGCTCAAAAACCGCTGCTTCGCGTGCACATTCTCGCGGCGCTTTTTCTGGCGGCGTTTGGATTGTTAGTCGCGCAAATGTGGAACGTGCAGGTGCTCAAGTGCGACTACTACACGAAGCAGATTTTGAATAGCTCGCAGGTGACTGTGCGTATTCCGTCGGTGCGTGGGGAGATCAAGGATCGCAATGGACTTTCGCTAGTACGCAATCGCGCGAGCTATGAGGTGGATTTCTTGCTGCCAGCCATGGTGCAGAGCTACAAAAAAGAAAATCACGATGTGCCCAAATTGAAATACGAAAGAGCGAAGCCCAGTGGTTTGCCCGAGATCAAAGAGGAAACTGACATCGTCACGATCATCGACTCTGCGATTCAGCCGCGTCTTAAAGAATTGCAACTCGACGAGCCTTACAATGCTAACAAGTTGCGCGTCCATTATAAGACCAAGCAACTCGTGCCGTTTACCTATCGTCAGGATGTCGATTTTCCGACCTTTGCCAAGTATGCAGAGCGCGATATCGGTCTGCCTGGAATCAAAGTTGGGCAGAAGCCGGTTCGCGAATATGTCTATGGCGCCTTAGCTGCCCAGATTCTCGGTTATGTTGGAGAAACTCGCGACATCACCAAGCTGCCGGACATTGATGATTTTACCTATTACGAAGCTGACGTGCAGGGGCGGACCAACGTGGAAAAAACTCAGGATGAACTTCTCAAGGGCACTCCCGGTGCGCGTGTTTTGAAGAAGAATGTGAAAGGTCAGATCGAGGGGGAAATTCGTGAGGACCCGCCGCAGCGCGGGTCGGATGTCTATCTAACTATCGATGCAAAAATTCAGTATATCGCCGAGAAAGCGATGCGTGCAGTCGGTCGCGGTGCAGCAGTCATTGTCGATCCTAACAATGGCGAAGTGTTAGCAATGGTCTCGGTGCCATCCTATAACCCTAATAATTTCATTCCTAGCATCTCGACGAAAAACTGGCAGGCGCTGAAGGAAGCCGACGCGGATCCATTAACGAATCGCGCGGTCAGTGCCTACGCCCCTGGTTCTACTTACAAAATCCCGATCGCTTTGGCTGGGCTGAAAGCCGGGCAGGGCGGTGACCATTTTAACTGTTCTGGCGGCGTCTCTTATGGGAATACTTACATGCGCTGCTGGATCGGTCAGCAGGGCGGTTCGCACGGAGATCAAGACCTTGAAAACGCGCTGAAAAATTCCTGTAACGCTTATTTTTTTCAATATGGAAATGCGACCGGGATTAGCCCGATTGATTCCATGTGCGCATCGCTAGGGCTTGGTCAGCCGACTGGGATCGAAATCTCCGGCGAGAACGGCGGCGTCCTTCCAGGAAAAGACTGGCTGGCAAAACACCACCCGAAGGAGCGCTGGAGCAATGCGAATACGGCGCTAACCTCGATTGGTCAGCAATACGTCGAAGCCAGTCCGCTCCAGATGGCCATGGTTGGGGCGACCGTCGCGAACGGCGGCATCTGCTACTACCCGACTTTGATTCATAAAACCGTCAGCCCCGATGGAACAGAGACGCTGCATCCGCCCCGCATCCGCACCGACCTGCGAAAAATTGGGCTGAGTTCCAGTCAAATCGAAAAAGTGCGGCACGGCATGTGGAAAGTCGTCAACGACCCGGACGGCACTGGAAAAAAAGCCCGCGTGCCCGGAACCGTCGTCGCTGGAAAGACTGGCACCGCCCAATTCAAACGGAAAGGCCAGCCCGACAACCACACGTGGTTCGTGAGTTTCGCTCCCTACGACAAGCCAACACTCGCGATCTGCATTTTCATCGAAGGCGCTAAATCCGGCGGCGGCACGGCGGCCCCAATCGCCTCGAAGATCATCAAAGACGTCACCGCGATGAAGGGCGGCTTCAATCCCGAGCTCAAGCCACTCAAGCCCGCCATCGGGAATTTTAATTTTGTAGAATCCATCGACTTCGAGCGCAATCTACCCGCCGCAACCGGCGATGACGATGGCGAGACTGCCGATCTGGTTCCTCGCAGCGACGAAAAGGTCGTGGCGAAGGCCGATCTCCGGCGGTCGGACCAGGACGCTCCTAACATTGAAACAGAGGCAGACGAACGTTTGCAGAGCGCCGTTAAACCGGCGACTGCGGATGAGCTGAAAAAGAGATTTCTCTTTCAGCGCGATCAAAAAACCTTGCCCAAACCGAGGAGCCCGCGCGGGTAAATCGGATGAGCACAGATGATTTGGCCGACATTCCAACCTCACAACCCCGCCAGAAAGGCATCAGAGGAATGATTGAAAAAGTAAAACAAATCTTCGGACTAGCTCCGAAAAAGACCGGCAACACACTGGTCATCAACTGCGAACGATTGGAAACACGCGTCGCACTCGTCGAAAACGGCCGGCTCGAAGAATACAGCATCGAGCGCGACAACGATCGAAACATCGTTGGCAGTATCTTCAAGGGCAAAGTCAAAAACATTGAGCACGGCCTCAAGGCGATGTTCGTCGATATTGGCTTTGAAAAAAACGCCTTCCTGCACTTCTGGGATGCACTCCCGGCAGCGCTCGACAGCGGAGTTGAAGAGGTATCGCGCTCCAATAACAAAGCGCGGTCCAACATCAGCTCAAAAGACATCCCGAATATTTATCCAGTCGGGTCAGATGTGATTGTGCAAGTCACCAAAGGCCCGATCAGCAGCAAAGGCCCGCGCATTACGACAAACATCAGCCTCGCCGGACGCTATCTCGTCCTCATGCCGTATAGCGATCAAAGCGGCATCTCGCGCAAAGTCGACGACCCGAAAGAACGCGAACGTCTCCGCAAGATCCTCCAGGAACTCGAAGTCCCCGAAGGCATGGGCGTCATCATGCGCACCGTCGGGGAAGGCCAGCGCGCGCGTTATTTCGTTCGCGACTTGAGCATTCTCGTTGAGCAATGGCGCAAAATCGAGCAGGCCATGCACGATCAACCCGGCGGCACGTGTCTCTTCCGCGAACCGGACCTCATCGACCGCACCGTGCGCGACTTTCTCACCGACGAAATCGACTCCGTCATTTGCGACGATCTGAATGCGACCAATCGGATGAAAGATCTCGTCGGCCAGATTTCGCGGCGCGCCCGCAACCGCATCGAGCACTACACCGAGCCGTATCCGATCTTCGAGCGTTTCGGAGTGCAAAAGCAGATCGACGACGCTTTTCACAGGCAAGTCTGGTTGAAATGTGGCGGCTACATCGTCATCGACGAGACCGAGGCGCTCATCGCCATCGACGTCAATACCGGGCGAAACAAAGGCTCCAAGGAAATGGATAAAACCATTTTCACCACCAACATGGAGGCTGCGGACGAGATCGCCCGCCAGCTTCGCCTCCGCAACATCGGCGGGCTCGTTATTGGCGATTTCATCGACATGAAAAGCCGCAAAGACCAGCAAATGGTCTATCAGCGGATGAAAGATCGTCTGAAACGCGACAAATCGAAGACCCACGTCCTGCCCATTTCGCCCCTCGGCCTTTTGGAAATGACCCGCCAGCGCGCTCAGGAAAGTCTCAGCGGCTCCGTCTTCATCAACTGCCCGTATTGCAATGGCCGCGGCAAAGTGAAAAGCGCCATGACGATGAGCGTCGAACTCCAACGCCAGCTCCATCTCGTGATGCGGAAATACCAGGACGACATCCACGAAATCCGCGTGGTGGTAAATCCGGAAGTCCTCAAACGCCTGCGAAACGAAGACGAAGATTTGCTCGTCGACATCGAACGCAAATACGCCGGGCGCCTCAGTTTCCGTGGCGACCCGACGTTTCACCACGAGCAATTTACGATCAACGACGCCAACGCCAACGTAGAACTAAAGCCATAAGGCAGCCGTTTTTCATTCGAGTTCCAGTCGATTCTGGCGACACGAATTGCGTGAATAGAACGTGCCGACGCGAGTCCATTTAGAAAGATTTCTTATGATCCAGCGCACCCTTCTTTCAGCCGTTTTGTTGTCAGCTTCCATTCTTCCCTCATCGGCCGCTCCGGCGAACGACGACTTCGCCAACGCCTTCCAAGTCGCCGGCAATTTTGGCACCATCAGCGGCGACAACATCGGAGCCACGGTCGAATTTGGCGAGCCGACTCACGCAGGAAATGCTGGCGGTGCGTCGATCTGGTATTTTTGGAATGCCCCGCGCCAGGGCCTCTATCGGTTCGACACGCTCGGCAGCAACTTCGACACGCTTCTTGGCATTTATCGCGGGCCATCCGTGGACACACTTTCGCTCGTCGCCGAGAACGATCAGGACGGCAGCCGCGTGACGAGTTCCACCGTATTTCGCGTCTCAGCCGGGCTGGAATACGAGATCGCCGTGGACGGTTTTAATGATGGGAGTTCCATCGATATCGGAGCCACGCAGCTGACTTGGGAACAGATCAACCCGCCCCAAGCGGACTTCGACGGCGATGATCGCAACGACCTTCTCCTCTTCGCGCCATCGACCGGCAACACCCGTGTGCTTCGTCTCAGCGACCGCCGTTATCTCGGCAGGCTCTTCGGCCCCACCGTGCCCGATCCGTATGAAGTTGCCGACACGGGCGACTTTAATTTCGATGGCAATCCCGACATCGTGCTTCGCAATTTCGAAAACAACCGGACCGTCCTTTGGTTGATGGTTGGCAGCCAATTCGCCTCGGCCTACAACGGCCCGACGCTTCCGGTGAACTACTATCTCGCCGCCGTGGACGACTTTAACGACGATGGCGAAGACGATTACCTCATTGCCAATCCCTACACCGGACGCACCGTCGTCTGGACCCTCAACGCAGGCATTTTCGTCGATGCCTTTTATGGTCCGCGTCTGCCCTCGGGCTGGGAAGTCGCCGGTGCCGCCGACATCAATATCGATGGCAATCCCGACTTCGTCGTCTATCAGAAATCCACCGGACGCACCGCTTTTTGGCTCTGGAGCGGCCAGCGCGTCACGGAAACCCGGCGCGGTCCGACCGTCCCCGCTGGTTATCAACTCACAGCCGTCGGCGATTATAACCGCGACGGATTTGCTGACCTGCTGATCATCGCGCCGAGCACCGGCCGCACCTATTTCTGGACGATGAATCGCGCCCGGTTTGTGTCGAGCAACTTCGGTCCGCGAGTGCCGGTCGGATACGGCGTGGCGGCTCCGCGCTGATGAAAAATCACCAGCGCATGTTGCTGGTCCTCATTGCTGCCGTCGCGATAGGATCTTTGGTCTATTCATGGAAACTGCGGTCGCAATCTTCGTCCGGCCGTGCAAATTCATCTGACGCGACCGAGATTTCCAGTCGAGTTCCATCGAACTCTGCGGCCTCGACGTCCCGTGCGTTGCCAGCGGAAGAAACCGAAAAACTTCCCATCCCAGTTCCAGTGAAATCAGCGGAACTGATTCCCGAACCCGTCGTCGATCAGCCTGCTGAATCCGCTCCCACTCCGGTTTCGGAAAATTTGCCGCCCGCTCCGACGCCGCGCTGACGGCTTTGAACAGTTGCTGGACACCCCGCGGCGTCTACCCGATGTTCCCGCACTGATATGAAGATCGGCGTTCCCCGGGAGATCAAAGAACAGGAGCATCGCGTCGCCTTGCTGCCCTCCGGGGCCTATCAATTAACCCGACACGGCCACACGGTTTACGTGGAGCGCGGAGCCGGCCTCGGAGCGGGTTATTTGGACGACGACTACATCCGTTCCGGGGCCAGGATCGCTGAAACTCACGAGGCGGTCTTCGCCGAAGCGGATCTGATTGTGAAGGTGAAGGAACCGCTTCCATCGGAGTATCCGCTGCTGCGCCGGGGCCAACTTCTTTTCACCTACCTGCATCTCGCGGCCAATCGGACATTGACCGACGCGCTGCTTCAATCGGGTGTGACCGCGATCGCTTACGAGACGATCGAGGTGAACAAACGTCTGCCACTCCTCGAGCCGATGAGCGAAATCGCCGGGCGCATGTCGATCATCGTCGGCGGCTATTTTCTCGCGAAACATTGTGCCGGCAGCGGCGTGCTTTTGGGCGGAGTTCCAGGCGTATTGCCGGGGAAAGTGGTCGTCATCGGTGGCGGCACATCGGGGGTCAACGCCGCTCGCATGGGCATGGGACTCGGAGCGGACGTCACCATTCTCGAAGTCGACGTCGAGCGAATGCGTTTCCTCGATATCACGATGCACGCGGTGCACACGTTTTACTCGAGCGAAGCGCATCTGGCGGAGCTTTTACCCAATGCGGACCTGCTCATCGGTGCCGTCTTGGTGCCTGGCGCACGCGCGCCGAAACTCATCAACCGCGAGATGCTGAGACAAATGAAACCCGGCTCAGTTTTTGTCGATATCGCCATCGACCAAGGCGGTTGCGCGGAAACGTCGCGGCCCACGACGCATCACGATCCCGTTTTTACCGAGGAAGGCGTCATCCATTATTGCGTCGCCAATATGCCCGGTGCCTACGCCAGAACCGCCACTCAGGCTCTGACAAACGTCACCTATCGCTACATCGAATTCATCGCCGAATATGGCCTCGCCGATGCTTGCCAGAAACAACCGGCGCTCGTCGGCGGGATTAATGTGCAGGCAGGTCGGCTGACGAATCAGCAAGTGGCCGAGTCGCACGGCCTGCCGTCTTTTTCAGCGGAGTTTCAGTGAACTCTACTTCGCAGCCGGCGTTGGCGAGACTGCCGAAGCGGCATCGGCGGCGACCAGTTCCGCAAGCGTTTTGATCTGCATTTCGGCCTTGCCGTTCTTCAGGCGAATCGTGCCCGTGACAGAGTAAGTCTTTCCCGCAAATTCCGCCGGATCGCCAAAGGCTTCTGCGTCACCTTTAAAAACGAAAACCGTGAAGAGTTGGTTCGGGTATTCTCCGCCGAAGTTGATAAATAAAGTGCCGCTCTTCGTTTTCCTGGCGTTGCTGACCTCGCCCGTGACGGTGACTTTGGCGCCTTCCTCTTGTTTTGCCGCTTCCTCGACAGTGATCGCCGAGAGCGGCAACGCGACGGAGAAAAGCAGGATCAGCGAAAGAAAGAGCGGGAAGGATTTGTTCATCGAACGAAGACTAGTGCTCGGGCGGCAATTTGCACGCGGGTTTGCGTTTACGCCGACGGACTTTCTGGCAGACAGTTTAACACCCGCAAACACTCCAGAAAACCGGGCGCAAAATCTTTGGGTCGAGTTGCAGTCCATTCTGCGAGAAGCGGCAACGGAAAAAACGCACCGGTTTCAATCTCCAGCGGGTGCAAGTGAAATGGCCCGTCCGATTGGGCGCGATAGACTTCG
Organism: Spartobacteria bacterium; assembly: GCA_043758065.1. GTDB lineage: Bacteria > Verrucomicrobiota > Verrucomicrobiia > Chthoniobacterales > DASVRZ01 > DASVRZ01. Next base: position 11,907 of record JAYVOE010000009.1, read on the forward strand.
ATGAACTCAAAGCCCGTCTGCGACGACGAAGCAATCTTCGCGGCGAATTCGACCGCCGCAGCCACGCCGAGTTCCTCCTGAATCTCCCGCTGGGCCGCCGCGAGATACGTTTCGCCCGCATCCAAATGACCCGCCGCGCTGGAATCCCATTTGCCGGGTTCGCGGTCTTTGCGATGCGAACGTTTCTGCAAAAACAGTTCGCCCGCCTGATTGAAAACAAAAATATGGACCGCCCGATGCTTCAAATCCTGCGCGTGGACTTCGCCCCGAGTCGCTTGAGAAACCACTTCGTCCCGCTCGTTCACGACATCAAAAATCTCTTCCTCTGGCTGCTGCGCAAGGGCGTTCGCAACCGGATGCAGTGCCTGCACCAGACTCACCCATTGCTCGATGGAAAGTTCCTCTGCACGACATTGCACTGGAACTCCGATCAATTTTGCCAGCGTTGACCATTCATCTACATCGACGCCCAGCATTTTGCGCAATTGCTTCCGCCTCTGGGAAAAACCCTGACGCACCGTTTTTTCAAACCGCACACTATCCACCGGAGATATTTCCTCTGGCGCACGTGCGGTTAGTAATACAACGGCCGAATCCACGTGCGGCTCTGGATAAAACACCGTCGGCGGCAGCGTTCGGAGATATTTCACCTTCCAACGCCGCTGAACAGCGATCGTCAGCGAGCCATATTCAGGCGTGCCCGGTGCAGCGGTCAATCGTTCGGCCACTTCGCGCTGAATCGTGAAGAGCGCCTGAGTGATGGGCGTCGGCGACGACAGAAAATTGAGTAGGATGGCTGTTGACACATAATACGGTAGATTGCCAATCAGCTTATGTGGGCCAAATGGTAAAAACCGACGTAAGTCGCTCTCGCAGGCGTCCTCATGAAGAATCTGGATACGTGAATTCTCCGAAAACCGCTCACGTAAAAACGCAACCATCTTGGCATCTTTTTCTATGGCAGTGACATGCGAAACCCGTGTCACGAGCCATTCCGTGAGTGCTCCCAGACCCGGCCCGATTTCTAAAAAGCGATCCTCTGGCTGGCAATCGAGCTGACGAATCATCCATTGCGCGAGGTTTTGATCGTGCAAAAAGTTCTGGCCCAAACTTTTCACCGGAGTTGCATTCAACTCTGCCAAGTGGCGCTTAATCTCGGTCAGAGTCACAGGTTTTTCACAACAAATTGAGTCGAAGCGCGAGGTTTATGCACAAGTTATCGACAGGCCTAACGCGAACACGAGTCATCAATTCTCGAGCGACTTTGCCGCGTCGGATTTCGGTCGCCTCCGGAAAATCTGCCGCGTCTCTTTCAGCGAAAATCCATCGATAAAAAACGCCGTGGCGGCGCGTCCGACGGCCATGGTTCCGCCGGCAGCGACGGCTCCGGAAACGGCATAACCGAATCCCGGCACCAGCTTGGCGGCACTCCGGGCGGTCTCGCGCAATATCAATCCAACTCCGATGGAAACTCCGAGCGATCCCAGAAATTTCAGCCCGGAACGGACATTCAGTTCGCCGCCGCTGATGTAAATAATCCCCGCCGCCATGCTGGCCTGGAGCGCAGTCAGGATCGGCATATCCGCCAGCGGAATGGGCTGCGCTCCGATAGCGGCAGAAACGGCGGTGGTGGCTTTGATGAGCGTCTCGGCGATCCGTTTCTGAGCCGGACGAACACCGGAAATGCGGGCCATTTCGAGCTTGGCCTGAGCGGGCAGCTCATCGACGAGTTGAGTCAGAAGCGTATCAAGGCCGCTGCTTTCGTCGGGCGTGCCGTCGGCGCGGAACCGGCTCCACCGGGCGATTGGCAGAACTCGAGCGAGACTTTTGTTGATCGTCGGATTGGCCCGCAAGGCCGATTCAATCGCGAATGACTCGGGGCTGCGGTCGCCCATGACGCCGTCAATGACGCCAAAGACGGCGGGACGTTTTTCAAACTTCGCTTCGATCTCGACCAACGCCTGGACAAGCGGCTCCATGGCCGTCTGCAATTCAGCAGATTTCACTGCAACTCGACTGGAAAAAATGACGATGTCCGGCGGGAAAAAGTCGCGTCCGCTGCCCCAGTGAACGTTTTTTTGTTCGCGCGCGTCGAGCAGCAAAACCGAGCCGCCCGCGACGCGCTGAAAAGTTTCCCAGCCCGGCACGACCGGCAAATGATGCTCGTCATTGAGCGGGATGATTTGCTCGCGGAAGAGCGAATTGACGATCTCGACGCGCGAAACGTCGCTCGTGCCGGTGAGAAGGATGCGGGCTGGGCGTTGTTCGAGGAAGATTTCGCGAACAGGATGCAACTCGCTGAGAATCGCTTTTTGCAGCGGTCCGGGCAGCTTGGAAACGAGTTTTTCCAGCTTGTCGTACCAGCCGAGCAGCGTGTCTTGTTTCATTTAGGCGAGGGCTTTCAGAAGTAAATCGACGTGTTCGGCCGGCTGGACTTTGCGGAAGATGGCCTTGATTTTGCCGTCGGGTCCGATGACGAATGTGCTGCGTTCGGTGCCCATGTATTTCTTGCCATACATGCTTTTCTCGACCCAGACGCCGTAGTCGGCGACGATTTTTTTCTCCGGATCGCTCAGGAGCGGGAAGGGGAGGGAGAATTTTTCGATAAACTTCGCATGGCTTTTCACAGGGTCGATGCTGACGCCAAAAACGATCCCGGTTCCAGCGAACTCAGGCCACGCGTCGCGCAATCCGCACGCCTGCGTCGTGCAACCGGGCGTATCGTCTTTTGGATAGAAATAGAGGACGACATTTTGCCCGGCGAAGTCGCTCAAACTGACAGTCTGGCCACTGCCAAAAGTTCCGCCGACGGCTTCGGCTGTGAAAGTGGGGGCGACATCGCCGATTTGGAGTTCGTTCGTCATGCGGAGAAACTAGCAGAATCAACTCAAACTCGACTGCATTTTTTCGAGCTGGCCGAGCTTTTCCTGCCAGGTGGTTTCGCGCTGGCGATGTTCGTCGAGGACGGATTGCGGGACCTTTTCGGTGAAACCAGGATTGGCCAGCTTGGCGCGAACCTTGGCGAGTTCGTCGGTGACTTTGGCAATTTCCTTGCCGAGCCGTTCGCGTTCGGCGGCGACATCGATCAGGCCATCCAAGGGCAGGAAAAGTGAGCCGAGTGGGGTTAAATTCATCGGGGTTCCTTTCGCGACGGCGTTCGAAATGTCCAGCGATTCGGCGTTGAGCAGGATCTTCAAAACTTCCACGTCATGCGGCTGGAGCGGCGTGGTCGGATCGAGGACGAAACGGACGCGTTTGTTGCTCGGAATGTTGTAAGTCGAACGCAGATTGCGCCCGGCGAGCACGGTATCGTATTTCGCTGTCGCTGCGTCGTTTTCCATCGGAGTTAGACCGTAATGAGCCGTAAATTCGTCATCGAAAGCCTCCGGCCAGCGCGCAAACATGATCGTCGCGCCGCCTTGATTGGCGGGCAATTCCTCGCGGAAACCGAGGCTTTCCCAGAGTTCCTCCGTGATGAACGGCAGAAACGGATGCATCAGCCGCAGCGTGTGCGCGAGGATGAAATCGAGCACCGCCAGCGTATTGGCCCGCAACGGATAGGCCGCTGCCGCTTCCTCCAGCGACATCGGCGTTTCCGTCGGCAACGGCACTCGGCCGAGCGCGGCTTTGCTCGCTTCCAGATACCAATCGCAATATTCACTCCAGAAAAACCGATAGAGCGCCTGCGCTGCATCGCTGAAACGGTATTCATCGAGCGCCGCAGAAACCTCGCGAATCGCCTCATCGAGCCGGAGCAGAATCCAGCGGTCGTCGCTCGTTAGCAACCCGGGCTGGATTTCGCCCTCGGTCGCGCCCTCATACATTTGACGGAAGCGAGCGGCATTCCAGAGCTTCGTGCAAAAATTACGTCCGAGTTCCACGTTTTTCTCGTCGAATAACACGTCCTGCCCGAGAGGCGCGGAACGCATGACGCCGAAACGCAGCGCATCGGCTCCATACTTCGCAATGATGTCCAGCGGGTCGGGCGAATTTCCCAGCGACTTCGACATCTTTCGGCCCTGTTTGTCGCGGATAATGCCAGTGAAATAGACGTTGCGAAACGGCATTTCGCCCATCCATTCGTAGCCGGCCATGATCATTCGGGCGACCCAGAAAAAGATAATGTCCGGCCCCGTGACGAGGTCTGTCGTCGGGTAAAATTTCAGTCGAGTTGCAGTCGTATCTGGCCAGCCCATCGTCGCAAACGGCCAGAGCCAGGACGAAAACCACGTGTCCAAAACATCCGAATCCTGCACCCATCCATCACCCTCGGGTGCTTCCATTCCGCAATAAACTTCGTCCCCGCGATTCCACACGGGAATCCGATGGCCCCACCAAAGCTGGCGGCTGATGCACCAATCTTGAAGGCCGCCGAGCCAGTGATCGTAAACTTTCGCCCAGCGCTCGGGATGAAATTTCATCCGGCCCTCGGCGACGACGGCGCGGGATTCCTCGACGCTCGGGTATTTCAAAAACCATTGCTCGCTGAGGCGCGGCTCAATGGGAACATCGGCGCGCTCGCTGTAGCCGACGTTGTTTTGATACGGCTCCGACTTCTCCAATGCGCCGATTTTTGATAGGAGTTCCACTGCAATCTTGCGGGCTTCAAAACGATCCAGCCCCGCGAGGTCTGCACCGGCCAACTCATTCATCACACCGCGCGGATCAATCACTTCGATGGTCTCCAACTGATGCCGCTGACCGATTTCAAAGTCGGTTTTGTCGTGCGCCGGAGTGACTTTTAAAACGCCCGTGCCGAATGCGATATCGATGCTTTCCTCGGCTACGATTGGGATGAGTGCCTGATGAGTCAAGGGCAACGGACGGCGGGCAAATTTCCCGATGAAATGCGCGTATCTAACATCGTTCGGATTCACCGCGATCGCCGTGTCGCCAGGTATTGTTTCTGGGCGCGTCGTGGCGATAGTTAGGAAAGTGTTAGGAACGCCCACGACTTCGACTTTGAAGTAGTAGAGAAAACCGTTCGTCGGCTTCATGATTACTTCCTCGTCGCTTAACGCCGTCAGCGCGACCGGGCACCAATTCACCATGCGCTTTCCGCGATAAATTTTTCCTTTTTGATAGAGATCGACGAACACACGCTGGACGCAGGCGGAATACTCGGGGTCCATCGTGAATCGAGTGCGACTCCAATCACAAGACGCTCCGAGCGCGCGGAGTTGCTTCAAAATCTTACCGCCGTATTCGTCTTTCCACTGCCAGATTTTCTCGACGAGCTTCTCGCGTCCGAGATCGTCGCGATGCTTCATTTCCCCGGCTTTGCGGAGCGATTTCTCGACGACATTTTGCGTGGCGATGCCAGCGTGATCCGTTCCTGGCAGCCAAAGAACTTCCTTTCCTAACATCCGCGCGCGTCGAGCTAGAATGTCCTGGATCGTGTTGTTGAGAACGTGGCCGAGTGTTAGAACTCCCGTGACGTTCGGCGGCGGAATGACAATCGAATACGCCGGCTTTTCCGACTCTGGATTTGCTGTAAAACAACCTTTGGCCAGCCAGTCGGCATACCATTTTTCCTCAATCGCTTGAGGCTCATACGTTTTGGAAATCTCGGACATCTATTCGGGTGTTGGAGCGGGCGCGTTGTTAGGAATGTTAGATTCGTCCGGTGCTTGGCGCGGACCGGGCGGCCATTGGATTTTGTCGCTGCTGAATTGCATCATGTTTTGCAATCCGTCGATGGAAAACTCCGCCACGGAACCGGGGACGGCGGCATAGAAAGTGAGCGAACCTGACTTGCGACCGCGAATTAGCGCCATGCGAGTTGCAGGCGAATCTGCGATGAGCACCAGCGGCAATCCATCGTCGGTCGTCAGCCAGAGTTGATTTTCAATCGAGTTAGATCGCACTCTGAGGCTGGCTTTTTGACCCGGCGTGAGCGGGTTTTCGACGAGGGCGACGGAGAGCGAACGTTCCGGCGGCAACGCACCTTTTGGAACCAGTTTTGTCGTTGCGGAATCGATGCCGAAGTCCGTGCTCGGCTGCGTGTCTTTTTGCAGCAAGGTTTTCCAGAGTGAAAGTTCTTTGGTGGGAGTTTCCGTCCATTGCAACGTGCGGAAACGTTGACGATCGGCACGAGTACTAACCATTGCAATGCCGCAGTCATCACTGGTGACGTCGAATGTTAGAAATGCGTCTTCGCCTTCGCGTTCCAGATAGCGTTGGGGCTCGCCTGAAAAATTAAATTCGGTGAGCGTGTTATCGGCGATCACCCAGAAGGCTCCGGCTTTACCGCGAGCTAGATTTTGAATCTTCATCGGCGGCAGATTCAGCTTTTCAAAAGTGCCATTGGTTAGCTGGAAAATGTTCGTGCCGTCACTGGCGAGAAACGTTTTTTCTGATGCGACTAACATCGATATCTGAGGCGGCAGGTCAGAGATTCGCGTTGGTTCCAAGGTGGCGGGATCGAGGCGGACGAGTTGATTGTTGACTGCGGCAAAAATTTCATCGGAGTTAGAGGCTAATGAGCGGATGTTAGCTAGCGATTTGTTAGGTTCGCTGAGCGTGCCTTTTTCGAGATCGAATTGTTGGAGATAGTCGGCGCTGGCGAGACAGATTTTTCCATTGGCGATCGTGAGATCGATGGGCTGGAAACGCGTGGTTGCGCTCCATTGACGCTGACCTTTGGCGTCGTAACGCGCGAGTTGATTGAAGCCGTTTGCGAGGGTTTGGAATGCGATGAAACTCCCATCACTTTTTCCCGGAATCCAGCGAACGAACTGCGTGGAGATCGGGGAAAAGTCTGGTTTTTCCGGGTCGATCCAATCGTTGAAATGGTAGGCCTCGCCCTCGACGCGAACGTCGCCAACGGTGACGCCGCGGATTTCGTATTGACCTTGGATTGCACTCTTACCCGAATCTGTTTTTCCGTCCCAAACGATGGAGAAACCGTTGAGCGCGGCGGGAATTTTCTCCTGGTCTTCGCTCTTAAAAAGCACGCGGATACATTGGTTAGTCGCGTCGAAAACGCCGATGCTCACCGTGCCGTCGAGCGGAGGTGAGGCGAGTTCCACACTAATCTGGTTTCTCGGCAGTGGCAGCGGTTCCAGTGCGAATGTTAGTTGCGCGATGGATGTTAGTAAAACTGCCGCGCCGCATGTTAGGATTTTCATGCGACTTCCAACGCAATGGGGTTGCGGAGCTGCCCGATTTTTTCGATGTCGATGATGACTTCGTCGCCGGGCTTGAGCCAGCGCGGCGGGTTGCGCGCCATGCCAACGCCGCTGGGCGTGCCGGTGAGAATGACGGTGCCGGGGAAAAGCGTCGTGCTGCCGCTGAGAAATTCGATCAACGCCGGGACGTCGAAAATCATGTCGCTGGTGTTTGATTCCTGAACGACTTCGCCGTTGAGAATGGTGCGAATAGCTAGACTGTTAGGATTCGGTATTTCGTCCGTGGTGACTAACACTGGGCCGAGCGGGCAAAATGTGTCGAAAAATTTGCCGCGCGACCATTGGCTGCCGCCGAATTGTTTCTGCCAATCGCGAGCGCTGACGTCGTTGGCGCAGGTGTAGCCGAGGACGTGGTCGAGGGCGTTTTCGCGAGTGACGTTTTTGGCTTTCTTGCCGATGACGATGGCGAGTTCGCATTCGTAATCGACCTGGTGACTTGCGAGATGCGTCGGGATGAGAATCGGGTCGTTGGGGTTCTGCGCTGCGCCGAGTCCTTTGGTGAAAAGGATGGGGAATTTTGGAAAGGGCGCGTTGGTTTCCTCGGCGTGTTTGCGGTAGTTCAGGCCGATGCAAAGGATCGAGGTTGGCACGATCGGCATGAGGATTTTTGCCACGGAAACGGGCTCGCCCGAGTCGCGAAATTCGCCGAAAAGATCACCTTCGATACGCGTAACGCGGCCATCGGGCTGCTGCGCGCCGAGTGCGATCTGACCCGACTCATTTTCGAAGCGAACAATTTTCATGGGCTGGCAGCGTAACAGTTCTTCGGGGACGGTCCAATTTTTTGAGCGGAGTTGCATCGGACTCTGCGGATTTTCCGTGCATTGAGGTGGAAGCCGCGATTGATTCGGAGCCGTGCAGGATTTTATCGGAGCCTCAGGTCAAAGCCATCCACGGATTCGTAATACGACGGGAAAAGCGGAGTTCGACGCCCGGATTCGCGACTTGGTGGCGGATTGGGGTGGCGGAAAAAATCCGTCGCTGGTCGAAGAAATGATCGGCACGGCGTTGCGCATGGCCGACCCGGAAGTGTCCGAGGCCGACCTGAAACTTTTCAATCGTTCGCTGAAGGAATTGCGCTACGCGGCGAAGGTTTTTGCGCCGTATCATGGCATTCGCAAGATCGCGGTTTTTGGTTCCGCCCGCACTCCGTCCACGGCGGAGGATTATCTGGCGGCGGTGGATTTTGCCCACAAAATGGTCGCGCAAAACTTCATGGTGATCACTGGCGGTGGCGACGGAATCATGGGCGCGGCGAACGAGGGCGCCGGGCGCGAGCACAGTTTTGGATTGAATATCCGGCTGCCATTCGAGCAGCGGGCGAATCGGTTTATCGATGGCGATAGCAAGCTAATCAATTTCAATTATTTCTTCACGCGGAAGCTGAATTTCTTAAAGGAAACTCACGCGCTGGCGTGTTTCCCGGGAGGGCTGGGGACGCTGGATGAGACGTTTGAATGTTTGACGCTGATGCAGACCGGGAAGGCGCGGTTGCTGCCGGTTGTGCTGATTAATAAACCGGGGAGCGATTTCTGGCAGACGATGGTCGAGTTTATGCGGAATCATCTGCTGCGGCAGGGGCTCGTTTCGGCGGACGATTTTCACCTGTTCTCGGTCACGGATAACGTCGATACGGCTGTCACTGAAATCGTCAGATTTTACAGTAACTTCCATTCGTCGCGGTGGGTGGGGGATCGACTCGTTCTGCGGTTGCAACGGGCTATTTCGCAGGCGGAGATCGAGCGGATGGAGGGCGAGTTCGTTGATTTGTTGCAAGGGGAGAAAATCACTCAAGGGCCGGCGTTGGAGGTGGAAAAAAATGAGCCGAGTTTGATCGATATGCCGCGGCTGATTTTTTCTCCGCACCGGCGGAATTTCGGACGGCTGCGTTTGTTGATCAACGCCATCAACGATGCGAGCCCGGCGTGATCGGCGTGCAAATTGGTGGCACATAGACCGGAAGGGAAACAAGGAACGAAGAAAGTCTTTTTTTAATGGATAACGTCATTGCATCAAGGGAATTACAGGTGGAGCGAAAGCATTTTTTTATCGAGTTTCGAGAGAATGATCGCGGCCGTTTTTTGCGGATCACGGAGGAGGCGCATGGTCGGAGAAATACGATCATTATTCCAAGCACGGGGCTCGATGCGTTTAGCGGATTGCTGAATGACGTTCTCAGCAGCGACGCTCCGGCCAACGCCTGATTTGCGGTAATTTTCATCGGAGTTACATCGGATTCCGGCGATCGGGTTTCCATGCTGTTGCGAGCCAGAAACGCTGCGTTGACACCCCGTGGCCTTTTGCTACTTTCGACTCCCCGCTGACCGGCGGTCATTCCACTTTTATGCCCACACCCATCCTTAAAAAAACCCCTCCTGCGAAGGTAGCCAAAAAATCCACCAAGCCCGCTCCGAAGACTGTCGCGAAAGCTCCTGCGAAATCGAAAAAAGGTAAATACGTATATACGTGGGGCGAGGGCAAGGCGGACGGCGACGGTTCTCAAAAACCTCTTCTCGGTGGCAAAGGCGCGAACCTCGCCGAGATGACCCGAATCGGCCTTCCGGTGCCTCCGGGGTTCACGATTACGACGGAAGTTTGCACCTACTTTTACGCGAACAAGAAAACCTATCCACCCGAGTTACAGGCGCAGGTCGAGGCCGGCGTTCGCAACATGGAAAAGATCATGGGCTACAAATTCGGCGATTCAAACGGATTCCCGCTGCTTGTCGCGGTTCGTTCCGGCGCGCGCGATTCCATGCCCGGCATGATGGACACAATTTTGAACCTGGGCCTGAATGACGACACCGTCATTTCACTCGGACTCGCCACAAAAAACGAGCGATTTGCCTGGGACTGCTATCGTCGTTTCATCCAGATGTATGGCGACGTCGTCCTCGGCGTGCAGAAGCGCGAAGGCGAAGATCACGAGCCGTTTGAAGTCGTCATCGAAGAATTTAAACACGCGAAATATCATCGCGACATTGTTGATTCCGACCTTTCCGCGGAAGATCAACAGGAGCTCGTTCGCCGTTTCAAAAAGCTCGTGAAAGACCGCACGGGTCGCGTGTTTCCGAACGATCCTTGGGAGCAGCTCAAGGGTGCCGCTGGAGCCGTTTTCGGCTCCTGGATGAACGACCGCGCCATTGTTTATCGTCGCAAATACAACATCCCGACTGAGTGGGGCACGGCCGTCAATGTGCAGGCGATGGTTTACGGAAATACCGGCGATACGTCTGGAAGTGGAGTCGCTTTTACGCGCAACCCGGCGAATGGCGTCAACGAATTCTACGGTGAATTCCTGATCAACGCCCAAGGCGAAGATGTCGTCGGAGGCGTTCGCACTCCGGAGCCGGTCTTGAAACTGAAAAAAGTGCTGCCGAAAAGCTACGCCGAGTTGATGAAAGTTCGCGCCACGCTGGAGAAGCATTTCAAGGACGTGCAGGACGTCGAATTTACGATTCAGGAAGGCAAGTTGTTCATGTTGCAGACTCGCAACGGCAAGCGCACCGCCGCCGCAGCGCTGAAGTTCTCCATCGATATGCACAAGGAGCGCCTCATCGATTGGGAGACTGCTGTTTTGCGCAATCCGGCCGATCAGCTCGATCAATTACTCGCTCCAGTTTTCGATCTCGCCGAAGTTAAAAAGGCGAAGTCCATCGCCGGCGGACTTCCCGCTGGCCCCGGCGCTGCTTCGGGCAAGATTTATCTCAATGCCGACCGCGCCGCTGCCGCTGCGGAACGTGGCGAAAAGGTCCTTCTCGTTCGTAACGAAACTTCCCCGGAAGATCTTCGCGGCATGATCGCCGCCGAGGGCATTCTTACCGCGAAAGGCGGAGTTAGCTCGCACGCCGCACTCGTGGCGCGTCAGATGGGCAAAGTCTGTATCTGCGGCGCCTCGGCATTGCAGATCGACTACGACAAGAAGACGGTCACCGCTTCCGGCCAGACCTTTAGCGAAGGCGACTATCTTTCCATCGATGGCACTGCCGGCACCGTGTATGCCGGAGAAATTGCGACGAGTCCGAGTGAAATCATCACTGGCACCGTCAGCGGAAACAAAGCCGCGCAAAAAACCGAGAAATTCAAAAACTTCCAGCAACTCATGAAGTGGACTTCGCAAGCTACGCGCCTCGCCGTTCGCACGAACGCCGACACGCCGGAGCAGACCGAGATCGCGATGGCTTTCGGTGCGACTGGCATTGGGCTCACCCGCACCGAGCACATGTTCTTCGAGGGCGACCGTATTGACGCTGTTCGCGAAATGATTCTCGCGGAAAACGTCGAAGGTCGCCGCGCCGCGCTCGCAAAAATCCTCCCGTATCAACGCGAAGATTTCATCGGCATCTTCAAGGCGCTGAAAGGCTTCCCAGCCACCATCCGCCTGCTCGATCCGCCGCTCCACGAGTTCGTGCCGCACGATTACGCAGCTCAATCCGCCCTTGCAGAAAAACTCGGGATTTCCGCTGAGAAAGTCGCGTCCCGCGTGAACTCGCTCCATGAGTTTAACCCGATGCTCGGACATCGCGGCTGCCGTCTCGGCATCGCTTATCCGGAGATCACGGAAACGCAGGCACGCGCGATTTTTGAGGCCGCTGCCGAGGTCCAGAAGAAAGGGATCAAAGTCAAACCAGAAGTCATGATCCCGCTCGTCGGCTTCAAAAAGGAATTCGATCTCCAGGCCGAAATCGTCCATCGCATTGCAGCCGAGGTGCAGAAGGAAAAGAAGGTCAAGCTCAGCTATCAGGTCGGCACGATGATCGAAGTTCCGCGTGGCGCTTTGACCGCTGATGAGATCGCCACTTCGGCGCAATTCTTCAGCTTCGGCACGAATGATTTGACTCAGACTGCGTTGGGAATTTCCCGCGACGACATGGGCAACTTCATGATGCCTTACATCGAGAATGAAGTCTTCAAGAAGAACCCGTTCGCCAGCCTCGATCAAGTCGGCGTGGGCGAACTCGTCAAAATTGCCATCGAAAAAGGCCGCAAGACTCGGCCCGACATCAAGCTGGGCATTTGCGGCGAACACGGCGGCGATCCAGAGAGCGTGAAGTTCTTCCATAAAGTCGGATTAAACTACGTCAGTTGCTCGCCTTACCGCGTGCCCGTTGCGCGTCTCGCGGCCGCTCAAGCTGCGATCGAAGAGAAGCGCGCTGTGAAGAAAAAGTGATCCGAGTTAGAGTCTAATCTGCAAACGCCCGGCTGGACTTTCCGCCGGGCGTTTTGCTTACAAAGACGGCGTGCTAATTTCAGTCGAGTTCGAGGGATACCGAGTATGCGAGTTCTTCTCTTCCTGCTTTCCACACTGTTTTTGTCCATTGGCTTTTGTCAGATAGAGGACCATCCGGTCGAGGATGCCGCGAAGTTCAAACTCCAAACCAAGGCGAATCCAAAATTGCCGACGCTCTTTCTCGTTGGCGATTCCACGATGAAAGTCGGCTCTCCCGGCCAACGCGGTTGGGGCGAGGAAATGGCCAAGTTTTTTGATCCGAGTCAGATCAATATCGTCAACGAAGCGATTGGCGGACGCAGCAGTCGGACGTTTCAAAACGAAGGTCGCTGGGCCGCTGTCGCGAGCATGATTTCCAAGGGCGATTGGGTGATTCTCGAGTTCGGACACAACGACAGCGGCCCGATCAATGAAGCGCCGCCGGTTACGCCATCGACGCGCGCTCGCGGCATGATCAAGGGTAATGGCGAGGCGACGCAGGAGGTGGATAATATTCTCACGAACCAGCACGAAGTTGTGCACAGTTTCGGCTGGTATATGCGGAAATACGCCACCGATACGAAGGCGAAAGGCGCGACGCCGAACGGTTACGTCGATTGGGCGAAACAAGCGGCGGCGGCGACGCAAACCACGTTTATCGATCACAACGAAATCATCGCGCAAGCTCAGGAAAAGCTCGGTCAGGAAAGATCGGACGCGCTTTACGCTGATAAAAAATTACACGCGAATCCAGCGGGAGCGGACTTCAATGCGCGTTGTGCCATTGCCGGTTTGAAGGGACTCCTAGGGAAACCGTTCGACCGTTATTTCAGCCAGGCCGAGGCGGCTGTCGCGCCCTTCAAGCCGTGAGTTCACTGCAACTCGACTGAGTTTTTCAGGGAGGCGAAAGCTGGAAGGTTGGGCGCTGAGATAGACGCGGAAATCTTTGATGCGACCCGGTAATTTCGGGTCGCCGGCCCGCGGGAGATAACGAATGCCGCCGATGATTTCACTCGCACCCAAATCAATAACTAGTGATGCGGATCGCCCACCGGTTTTTCATTGTAAGCGGAGTGCCAGAAGGTCGCGGGCTGGCCATCGAGAACGTTCTCGGCGTGGCCGGATTCGCTGCTGACCCAAAAAATGCTCCAGCCTGCTTTGGAAATGATTTCACCGTTTGCGTCGATCGCGTCGATTTCAGCGATGGCGGCGGCGTCCTTTCCGTCGATGGAATTGAGCGCTTCGAGGCAGAGAAAGCGTCCTTTTTGTGGGTGCGGAATTTCCGCAGGGTCTCGAAGGCGCCCGTGGGATCGGAGCCGAAGTTGACGACTTGAAAAAGATCGGCGCGCAGACCGCTGCCAATGGTTCCAGGCGGGATTGCAGGCGAAAAGCGGCACGTCGAATCCGCCGTCGATCAGCGCCTGACGCAGCGCGCCCATGTATTCGGCGTCGTGGCCGTAGGAGTCGTATTCGTTTTCGACCTGGACCATGAGGAGCGGGCCGCCGTGGGTGATTTGTTGCGGAGCGAGAACGCGGCCGACTTCGAGGAGAAATTTACGGGCGGGTTTGAGGAAACTCGGGTCGGTTGTGCGAAGAGCGACTTTTTCCTGGTTGAGGAGCCACCACGGCAGGCCGCCCATTTCCCATTCGGCGCAGGAATACGGGCCCGGCCGCAGCAGCACCCAGAGGCCATCTTCAGCCGGTGCTCCCAATATTCGCGCGGCACACGAGCGAAATGGATCTCGCCGCAACGAATCTGGAAGTGTTTGCCGTCTAGCAGAAACTCTTTTTCGCCGATGGCAAACGTGTGTGGCGGCGTGGTTTCTGCGGCGGAAAGCATCGGTGCGCCAATGTAAACGGCGGCGGCGAGGAGACGAGCGAGAAACTTCATCGGAGTTAGAGCCATATGGGGAGGCGCATGGGAGGTTCGCTGAGAAATTTTCTCTCCGCTACGGGATCGGGATGAGCACGCGGCGTTTTTCGGAATCGAGTGGACCGCGATCCGGGACGAGGCGTTTTTGGTTCGTATTCAAGAGGCTGATTGCGAGGTGCGTGCCTTGGGGAAAACGGTCTTTCGGGATGGAGATCACGTTTTCCCAATGTTGGCCAGCCGTCACTTTGAGAGGCACTTCGGATTGGGGAAGGCTGGTGCGCCAGAGCGTTTTCCGGTCGCGATCGAGTAATTGCACGAGCAGGGTGTATTCGAGTTTTTCACGTCCGACGCCCATCCAAATGAGGTGAAGCGCGACGGAGTTTCGGAGGGAATCAATCGTGACTCCGCGGAGAAGGAATCGGCTGCCGAAGTTGATGTCGCGCAGGTCGTTTGCGGCGGTGGTGATTTTTTCCTGGGCCTGTTCGGAGCTGATGAAATGTGGACGTCGCGGAGTGTTGACGATCCAGACGATCGGGATGGCTAGAAATGCTAGAAGGAGCGAGGCACTGATGAGTCCTCGAAGCGAACCTTCGAGGATGGATTTCGACGTGATACCACTGGAACTCCGCTCTCTTTTTCTCAGCAGCGCCTGGACGATCAGCCGACGGCAAGGCATTTCGATTCCGCTCCAAATGATATAGGAAAGGAGTAGTAACGTGACGCCGAACGCTGCCGCTTGCAGAAAAACGGGCACGTCGGCGAAGCGGTTTGCGAAGCGTTCCAGTGCCCAGAGCAATGGTGCGTGGATGAGGTAGATCGAGAAGCTGATTTCGCCCAGAAGGAGGAGCGGTCGCGCGGCGAGTATTTTCGAGATGGCACCGCGCTCCAAGGCCATCACGTAGATCAAGAGCGCGAATCCGATGCAGGCAAATCCGCCGCTTTGGAGCCAGCCCGAGCCGGCTGCTCCGATGAATCGGCTCGCATGGTTTGCCCAGGATTCGGAGTGGATCATCAGATACGCGGCGAAGCCCAGGGCGGCGATCTCCAGCAGAGTGCCTGTGGTTTTTCCAAATGACGCGCGGTCGTGATGAACCAGCCAGATCTGCGCGGCTGCCATCCCCAGGCTAAACTCGAACAATCGCGCCAGGGGGAAAACGTAGATCCAGGAAAAATGAGCGGTCGGATAGTTAAAAAAGGGCTGCGTATTGACGAGCCAGATGAGGGTGCAAACCAAGCCCAATGTGCCGAGGGTGATGGGCAGCCAGCGTTCGCGCCAGACGGGGAGGAAAAACAGGAAGCAGATGTAGAATCCCATTTCCGTGGAGATGCTCCAGGCGGGGGTGTTGAAGGCGGTGTTCAGCGCGATTTGGGGAATCCACGATTGCGTGAGCGTGATGAAGGCGAAGAGTTTGCTCCAACTCCATTGAAAAAAAACTTTCTGCGGAGTGAGAGCGAAAAGAAGGCCAAAAGCGGCCATGTGCGCTGGCCAAAGGCGCGCGAATCGAGTGACGATGAAGTCCCATTTTCCGACGTTTCTGCGCGAGGCATAGACGTATGTGAGAATGAACCCGGAGAGGACGAAAAAGAAGGAGACGCCGGTGGCGAAACCCCACGCTTCCAAGCCGTCGGGGATGGCAAAATTCCCGTGGAGGTGCAGAACGACGATGAGCAGCGCCGCCACAAAACGGAGCGACGTTAACGCCCCAAGCCGGGTCACGGGCGGGTGTATTCCGGCAATGGAATCAGCAGAAGCAAGGCTCACGCACCTCGTTTATCTGAATGATCAGCGTGAGGAAAGAGCGGACGGAGTTTACCGTAGCTCAACCCAAAATTTTGGAGATCAAATCTGAGTGCAGGCTGATGTGCAGAAACGCAGCGAGTCCCAGGATGCAGCCGCTCAGGCTGATCAGGCAGGAGAAATAGAACAGCCACGGATTCTGCGTCAGCGCGGTGATCCCAAACATGGCGATGGCGATGGAGAGGAAGGCCTCCGTCATATCAAATTGGTCGTCGAAGACATTGATGTCGTCATATTCCTTTTGAAAGCCTTCTGCTTTCGCTTTGATCTCCGCTTTTTCCTGCTCGTAGCGGGCGATTTTCTCTTCGTATTTTTTCACCAACGCGTCGGTCCCTGAATCGGGTCTGGCTCGAATCATTTCCAGAGCGTTCTCGGCAATGGATTCCTTGGTGCTCTTCGCCTGGAAATACGACCACGCATCGATTCCGTGCGCCTGGGCTTGGGACATGGCCTGAACAACGTTGCCATCTTTCACGTTGCAGAGCGCCATGAAGGTGGCCGTCATCGCCACAAGCAGCGCAATGCGGGAATTTAGCCGGCCTTCGGATGCCTGGTTGACGGCTTCCTGAATCGTCTCGGAGATGTCGCTCATATCGACGATAGTTTCTTGGGAGCGTAGAAAACGCAATCGAGTTCGATAGGATTCTGTCACAAATAATTCACCTGTTTTGAGAGGCCATCGCGCGCGTGGTTGAGGGGCCAGCGCGGGCGTGGTATATGCGGGGTCGATGGTTTCACTTGCACGCTCCAGTTTGCTATATCAGAGCAAACAATATTTGCCTGCGGTGCTCTCTGTGGCTTTCGCCGGGTTATTGGTCATCGTGCAGATCGGGCTGTTACTCGGGATGTTTCGGACGGCGACGCTGGTTGTGGATCAAGCGCCGGCTGAAATTTGGGCGACTTCACCGGGGCTGCAAAGCGTGGATCTGCCGCAGGATATTCCTTCGCGGACGGAGTTGCGCCTGATGAATTCTTCCTCGGTAAAAGCGACGGATACTTTGCGAAATGTCGGGGGCGATTTGCGAACTGCGGACGGTGCGCGGCTGGATGTGACGGTGCTTGGTTACAGCCTGCGTCCGGGCAGTGTGATGTGGCCGCGAGGTTTCCCTGAGAGCGTGCGGCTGGCTTTGCGTGAGCCGGATGCCATCGCGGTAGACGATGCGGACAAGGGAAAATTGGGCGTCGGCATCGGTTCGGTGGTGGAAATTAATGGTCACACGGCGCGGGTGGTTGCGCTGGTCAAAGGCTTCCGTGCCATCGGTGGTGTTTACGTGATTGCCTCGCGGGAATTTGTGGATCGACTCTCGCCCGGACATGGAACGGTGAGTTATACGGCAGCGACTTTGGAAGATTCCGCGAATGCAGACGCCGTGCGCGATTCGCTTCAAGTCCCAGGTGAGAACGCATCAAGCCATCTATGGACGGCGGAAGAACTTTCACGGAAGTCGCAGCTTTATTGGTTGCTCGAGTCCGGCACGGGCGTGGGATTTCTTTTTTCGGCGGCACTCTGCTTACTCGTGGGCCTTGTGATTACGAGCCAGACTTTACGAGCGGCGGTGCTCAGTTCGCTCCGGGAATACGCCACGTTGCGGGCGTTGGGAGTGCCCGTGAGTGCGTTGCGAGCAGTCGTTTTGGAGCAGGCTTTTTGGATCGGACTCGTTGGGTTGGTCGTGACCGGCGTTTCTCTAGTTGTCGTGATCGCCATTGCTAGAATCGGACAAATCAGCGTGTATTTTCCCGCGTGGGCCATTCTTGCGACGGTTGTTTTTATTTTCGCGCTATCGTTCGGCGCAGCATTACTAGCTTTGCGAACTCTTTATCAGGCTGAGCCGGCGGAATTGCTTCGATAATGTTGACCTTGTCCGCTCTCCAGCTTTGCCGCAGCTACACGACGGGTCATGTGCGTCAGGAAATTTTGAAAAATCTCAACGTCGAGCTCTTCAGCGGACAACTCACGCTCGTCATGGGCCCGTCCGGCTCTGGAAAAACGACACTCCTGGCCCTCCTCGGTGGCTTGCTCCGACCCGATGCGGGTGAAGTCAACGCTCTGGGCAGCGCCATTGGTCGAATGAGCGACGAGGAACGTGAGCAATTTCGTCTTCGCAACGCAGGCTTCATCTTCCAGGGCTTCAACTTATTTCCATCGCTCACCGCCCTCGAACAAGTCCTCCTGCCGCTCCGATATCTACCTAACCCGCCTGAAAAACCGCACGCCGCCGCACTCCACGCGCTCGAAGAAGTCGGCCTGGCGGATAAAGCCCATTTGCGGCCAGCCGCTCTTTCTGGTGGCGAAAAACAGCGCGTCGCCATAGCAAGGGGCATGGTCAAACATCCCGCGCTCCTCTTTGCCGACGAGCCGACGAGTGCGCTCGACACGGCCAGCGCCGTCGTGGTCACGCAAATGCTGCAAAAACTCGCCCACGAACGCAAGGCCACCGTCCTCTGCGTGACGCACGACACGCGCTTGCAAGCCTATGCGGATCGCGTTTTGCATTTGCAGGACGGCATTATTTTCAAAGACGAACCCGGCGCGGGCCTGTCACCCACTGTGGCCTCCGAGGGAACGCTCATCTCATGAAAAAGATCGGCGCTCTCATTCTCGTCGTCTGCATAGGCCTGTTACTCGCATGGAAATTTTTCTCTCCTGGCACCACCCCATACGCATCTAAGTCGAATCAAAAACGCTGGGCCGCTCTGGCTCGGGGCACGGTGGACGTTCCCGGCGGTCTCATCCAAATCAGCGCGGCTCGCGACGGCGTGATCGAAAGCGTGGAAGTCCACGAAGGACAGCCAGTCAAACAAGGAGAAACCCTGGCCACGCAAGATCGCCGCGCCTCCCAACTAGCCATCGATGCCGCCACCAGCGAACTCTCCGCCGCCGAAGCCGCCATTCCGCTCAGCCAAGTCCAGATCACCGCCGCCGAACGCGAAGCGCACCGCATTGAAAACCTCGCCGCGAGCCATCTCGCCACCGCTCAGGAACTCGATCAGGCGCGCGACACCGTGGCCGAGATTCGCGCCCGACTCGTGGCCCAACAAGCTGCGATTGCCACGAATCGGATCAAACTCGAATCCGCAAAATACGAAGACTCCCTCCGCACAATTCGTTCCCCAGTGGACGGCGTGATCGTTCGTCAAATGATCCAGCCGGGTGAAGCCATCAACAGCGTCACGTTCTCGCCGATTTTCTCAATCGCACCCGACGCCCATCGCATCGTCCGCGCCGAAGTGGAGGAAGATTCACTCGCCGAAATCAAGGTCGGCCAAAAAGCCGAAGTCGTGGGAGAAAATCGTAAAGCCGCTCCAGTGTCGGCCAGAGTGCAACGCATCGGTCTCGTTTTCGGTCCCGTGAAAACCACCGTGGACGAACCTTCGCAACGTCAGGACCGGCACATCGTCGAATGCATCCTCACATTGGAAAACGACTCCACTCTCTTGCTCGGACAACGCGTGTTAGTCCGATTTTTTTCCGCCAACGACGACACGCGCTCGCGAAAATGAAGCGGGTTTTTCATTCGAGTTTCATCCCAATGGCCGGGCTGTTGCTCATTCTCGGCGGCTGCCGTGCGGTCGGACCCGATTATCAGCGTCCAAATTCGCCCGGTCTCTCGCCCACATTTCGCTATGGGAAATCGCAAGCTTCCATTGACGCGGAATGGTGGAAAAACTTCCGCGATTCCACTCTCACTCGACTCATCCAGCAAGCTCGCCGCGCGAACTTCGACCTCGCGCAGGCCGAGGCGCACATTCGGGAGTCCAGAGCACTCGCCCAGTCCGCCGAGTTGGGCGATGTCAGCGCGCAATTGGTCAACAGCGCCGCCGTCGTCGGATGGGAGCTCGATCTCTTTGGAAAATATCGTCGCGGCGAAGAAGCCGCCAACGCCAACGTCGAATCCGCGGAAGCCTTGCGCGACGCGGCTTTGGTGAGCGTTTCCGCCGAGGTGGCCACGGCGTATCTCGAACTGCGCGGCAGCCAACAGGCCTACCTCTGGGCGACGCGCATGATCGAAGGTTCGTCGCGGACGCTCGACCTTTCCCGGAAGTCCATTCAACTCGGTCGCGCCACTGAATTCGATGCAACTCGCATGGAAACTCAACTTGCGGAAAACCGGGCCGCACTCCCACCATTGCGCCAGGCTCAGGAAACCGCTCTCGCCCGACTCGCCGTCCTCACCGGTCAACCTCCCGGCGCGCTCGACCGCGAACTTTCCCACCCGGCGCCCGTGCCTTTCGTTCCCGATTCGGTAGCGAGTGGACTTCCATCGGACTTGCTGCGAAATCGCCCCGACGTGCGAGCCGCCGAACGCGAACTCGCCGCCGCCGTCGCCGCGATCGGCATCGAAACGGCCGACCTTTATCCGCGTCTTTCGCTGGGCGGCACGCTCAGTTATTCCGTCGGAAAACCAAGCGGCTTCCTTTGGAATGGCGGCCCGAATCTTTCCTGGGCGGCGTTCGATATTCCGCGTGTTCGCACTCATATCGCTGCGGCTCAAGCCCGCGCTGATGGCGCACTCGCGCGCTACCAGCAAACGGTTCTGAAGGCCGCAGAGGAAGCCACGACCGCACTCTCCGCGTGGCAACATCAGCGCGATCGGCGCGATCAACTTCGCTACGCCGTGGCATTGAGCCGCAACTTAAATCAGCAATCGAGGAAACGCATGGACGCGGGCATTCTCACTCTGCCAAATGTCATTGAAGCGGAACAAGCCCGGTTCATTGCCGAAAGGCAACTCGCCGAAAGCGAGACGGAAACCGCCACCGATTTAGTCGCCGTTTACAAAGCGCTCGGCGGCGGCTGGAAACGATGACCCGATGAGCTTGCATCTCGATCTCGACGGAGCGTGGCCGGTCGAATCCTTGCCGATGCCAACGCTGAATCTTCGAGAATGGGGACCGCGACTGCGTTATTGCACAACTGCCGGGCGGATCGACACTTTCTCCCGGCAGATAGGAATGGAACTCCCATCATTTTTACTCTACGGCTCCGGCGATTTTCATCACCTCAGCGCGCTGTGGCTGAGGTCGCTAAAAGAGCCGTTCACATTGCTTTCATTCGACAACCATCCCGATTGGGATCGCCGTCCGCCGATCTGGCAATGTGGCGCATGGATCAATCGCGCCTTGGAATTGCCGAACTTGGTCCGAGCGCAAATCTGGACGCCAACCAGTCCCGATGTTGCCGGCTTTGGACGGCTCATGGCTAACCGCCGGGCTCTAAGATCTGGTCGGCTACAGGTCTTTCCTCACGAGGGCAACTGGTTGAAAACCTTCACAGAAAAAGTCATGCGACTTAGAGGCGAATCTGTTTACGTCACCGTGGATATGGACTGTCTCAGTCCGGAGAATGCCGTGACCAATTGGGACCAAGGAAAAGTCAGCGCAAAAGAAATCGCAGAGGCTCTAGCTCTTTTGCACGCTGAAACAAAAGTCATTGGCGGTGATCTCTGCGGGGCTTGGTCGGAACCAATTTTCGAGCGTCCGCTCCAACGTATTGCGTCAGCCATTGATCATGATCGGCATATCTTGCCGCCTCCGGAGACCATCCGAAAAAATAACATGGAAGCCTTCCAAATCATCTGGCCAGCGCTAACTCCCAAATACTAGAGCTACGCCGGACGCAATACAGATCATGCCGATGACGAGTTGAGCGCTAAGTTTCTCTTTTAAAATGACCGCAGCACCAAGTGTGATAACGATGACATTCAGACTTTGAAACGGAAAGAGATAGCTCAAGTCCGCTTCGTTCAGCAGTCCTAACCAAAGAAAAAATGAGAGGGCCTGGCAAAGAAAACCGCTAACCAAAAAAGGTCCACGAGAGAACCCATCTGGTCGCGTCATTCCTTGTTTATAAAAAAACTCGCCGACGACATAACTCACCTGCGACAGAAGGACTAACATCAATAGTTTCCAGTGCTGCGTCATAGCCGATCCTCGATTTTGGCAAATGGTCTTGCGACGACTAGAATGCCAATCATCACTAGCACGATACCTGCCCAACGCCGTCCGGAGATTGTTTCGTGGAGGAAAATCCAGGAAGCTATCGGGACAGTAACATGGACGATGTTAGAAAAAAGAAATGCCACGTTCAAAGGCACCGAGCGCAACGCATAAAGCCAGCTACCTAGACTTGCGAGTGTCCCAAAAATGCCGAGCCAGACCCAAATGGAATGAAGCCCGTTCAGTCCCAACCATGCGAAGGGCATAGCAATGTGACTCGACTCATCCGCTCCAATTTTCAGAAAAATTTCCGAGACAGTTACAAACGCTGCACTGAGGAAAACGTGAAAAATCGCGTTATGCCAGAGTCCCGTTTTCATTAGGATGGATTGAGTAGGGAATAGTTGGAGAATTGTTTTAAGACCGGGTCCTTCAACGTGGGAGCGAAAGCTTTGGCAAGAGGGCCGAAAATTCGGTTGAGGATTGGTGATGTATGTCGAACGTAAAGGTCGAGCGGCACCAGTTCAAAACCGAGGCGTAGCTTAGGTTCGAAGTTCATCGGAGTGCTATAGTAATGGCGCAAACCCTGCGACAAAGCCCACGTTATTTGATCGCGAAAAGTGACGTAGTAGAGATGCAGATCGTGAGCCGCCGTGTAGTCCATGCCTAGGTAGTCGTCGTAAAAGATGCCGTCATGCACCCAGCAAAGACTAAATGCAATAAGGGTTTCATTCTGCCACCAAAAGAAAAATTTGGCGCGATCGCCGAGACGTTCAGCGACGGACGTAAAAAAGTTTTTAGTTAGCTTCTCGAATTTCTCGGATGAACGTTCAAAGACTTCCAAGTATAAGGATTCAATGCGGTCGAGATTCGGGGAAATGTCGGTCACGCACTCCATTCGGATTGCTGGCTGTTTCTCCAAGTCGCGAAATTTTCTACGCAAAGATTTTCGCGTAGAATGACCGACTTTTTTAGCTAAGTAGGTTTCATAATCCGAGAAGTCCAGCTTCATACTTACGCCAGGATAGCTAGCCAACGCGGTATAACCGTGACGTTGCAAATTTCTTAGACTAGCCCGTTGTTGAAAAGGAAATTCCTTAAATGTTAGGAAGGAAACTTTGCGATGTTTTGCATAGGCTAAAAAGCTTTCTGCTAAAAAATCCATCGGAGTTTCAGTCGTATGTTGACCATTGGCAGCGGGCGAACCGAGGAAGGCCATTTGTGGATTTAAAAATGACGTGTAGATGTGTCTGATCGCCAAGACTCCCCTTCGCAGAACAGAGGGAAACCCAATAGCTAAATCTTGTTTCGTAATGAAGCCAGGCTGAAGGCCGACAACTTTTCCGGAGTTGTCACAGAGGGTCAAATAGAAATACTCGAAACCGATTAACGTTTCTTCGACAATCTCCAGAAAACGATGGTCTTTCCAATCGTTCCCATAGAACTTCTGCCAAACCGCTTCCGGAATTTCGTCACAAGTTAGAAAAACCTGCAGTTCTCCCGCTTCGCATTTCGCGGTAAAAGCCGACATTAACTTACTAGGCTAGCAGCTCACTGTAGCTCGCCGGATTTCTTTTTGTAATCCACCACTTTTGCAAGTCATTCAACACATCTGATAAGATATTAAAAGAGATCGGAGTCTGACCCAACTCTGTAAGGTAAGTAAGGAGAAAACTTCTAGCATAGACCCGGTCCGCGATTTCAGCGGGGCAGATGTCCGAACGTCCATCTCCGACATAGATGATGTAAGCATCGGGACGCTCCAGCAGATGAACTTTTTTGCAGTGTGCGCAACGCGGACATTCCTCGTTGTAGTAAGGAAAAGATGGTTTTATGGAATTGCCTTGGAAGTGCATCGAGTTAGCAAATACTGGGACGTCTTCGATCTGGTTATTAGTTAGTATTTCCTCGATGATGGGGGAGAAATTGTCACTAAGTATGCCGTGCTCGATTCCTGTCATCCGAAGCCATCTGAGGATGTCGGAAAATGCTGGGTCCAATTTAATTGGAGCTAGAAAATCCGCGAGTGCTTTCGGCGTCGTCCGGAGGGAGCGCATCTGCACGTCGAGGCAATCGCGCGCCCCAATGCTACCTAACTCCCATCGTTTTTCGGCTTCTTGCCAGGCGGTCCCGGTCGCGAATTTGGCGATGACCGAATCGAGCACATCGAAATCGGTGATCGTGTTATCAAAATCGAAATAGATAATAACATTGTCGGGAGTTAAGAGGCGTTCTATTTCGGGCATAAATGTTAGCAGGCGTTTGCAGAAACGCTAAGGGTCTCGGCTATACGTTCGCAGAAATCGATGGATGTTTCTGCGACGAGATACCGCTCCTGATCGGCGGTGATGACGTGGAAACAATTGTCGAGGAGAACTAGTTTGTTGATTTTCGACGCGACTCTCTTGTGAATGTAATCTGAGTTCCTGGGGCTGGTCATATCATCTTCTCTCGCTTGAAGGAGAAGGATAGGTGTGGAAAGTCGGGACAAGCGTGGCAGGAAGTGTCGGATGAGTTTTTGAAGTTCGCAGAATAAAGCCACGGGAAAAAATGCATAACCATTTTTCGCTACATCGGAGTAGTCGCCCAGCTTCATATCACTGTAACTCGCATGAACATGCCGGCGCACCGTTTCATTTTTCAATCCGTAAGGCGATTCTTCCTGAAAATAGAAGCAGTGCTTTAGTGGAGTGTAAAAGGCGATCGGGAGCAGACGGTGCGTCCATGGCACGTTCCAGCCGTCGAAAAACAACGTCGCGGAAAATGAAATGACGCCGCTGACGGCTTCGCCATATTCTTCGGCTAACAGTAGCGCGAGCAGAGCACCCATGGATAAACCTCCCACAAATAGGCTCGTTTCTGGGCCGCAATCAGCACGCAGCTTTTCAAAAGCGACGCGCATCGACTCGTAGAAATCCTGCCATTTTCTTTTTTTGAGAACAAAAATGGAGTCACCATGACCCACGATGCGCGGGATATAAACGGTATAACCCTGCTTGTGAAATGACCGGGCGATAAATGCCATTTCAGACGGAGAGCCGGTGAGTCCATGAATGAGCAAGATTGCTTTTGAGCCTTTTCCCGCGAGGTAAATACCGTCGTCGAGTTTTGGGGAGCAGTGGGTCTTAGGTGCGCGTTGTAATGAAAAAATTACGGCCATTTAGGGCTCAAGGTAGGCCAGCTTCTTCGTCCGATAGCGAACTAAGTCAACTCTTGGGTCTGTAAATGACAAACTTGTCATTTTAAAGCAGCTTGTGTCGCCACCGTCACGACTGTTACTGTTCACGTCTAAAATCATGCTGCATCCTTCACAAAATCAAACCGCCGAAAACCGCTCTGAAGAGGAGATTCTCCTGGAACTCGAAAGCCGCGTATGTTCCTACGGCGACACCGTTCATTACGCCGAGAAGCCGAAAATTTTCGGGCGTTGTTCAGGAAGTTACCTCTACGACATCGAGGAAAATCCCTACCTCGATCTGCAAATGTGGTATTCGGCCGTGAATCTGGGCTACGCGAATCAACGCATTTCCGACGCTCTCAAACGCCAGATCGACACTTTACCCCAACTCGCCTGTCAATATTTGCATCGGGAGAAAATCGAGCTTTCCGAGATGATCGTGGACAGTGTGAAAAGCGGTTTTGGAATGACTGGCCGAGTTCATTTCAATGTCGGCGGCTCTCAGGCGGTCGAGGATGCACTGAAACTCGTCCGTAAAACCACCGGCCGCCAACGGATGCTCGCCTTTGAAGGCGGGTATCACGGGCGGACGTTGGGCGCGTCCGCCATCACATCGTCTTACCGGTATCGGGAAGCATTTGGCGAATTTGCCGATCGGGCAGAGTTTATTCCTTATCCATATACCTTCCGCTCCCAGTTCCCAAACGACCCGCAGAAGTGCGCCGATTACTGCATCGAGCTGATGGAACGAAAATTTTCCCACGAATACACCGGCGCGTGGAATCCTCGGACTAACAAATGCGAGTTTGGCGGATTCTTCGTCGAAGCCGTCCAAGGCACCGGCGGCTATGTCGTTCCGCCCAAGGGCTATTTCAAACGACTTGAAAAAATTTGCCGCGAACACGGGATTCTCATCGTCGATGACGAAATCCAAATGGGCTTCCATCGCACGGGGAAAATGTGGGCCATGGAGCACTTTGAAATTCAGCCGGACATCATCGTTTTTGGCAAAGCGCTGACCAATGGAATGAACCCGATCTCCGGCATCTGGGCTCGCGAGGAACTCATCAATCCCAAGGCTTTCGGCCCGGGTTCGACGCATTCCACATTCTCCTCTAACTCGCTTGGAACTGCGACTGCACTGGAAGTCATGCGTATTTTTGCGGAAGGCGATTACGAGCGTTCTGTGGCAGAAAAAGGCGCGCATTTTCTCAAACTCATCACCGATTTGCAGACGCGCCACCCCGAAGTCGGCGACGTCGATGGACTCGGACTCGCCCTGCGCATGGAGATGTGTGAGGCCGACGGGCGCACCCCGAGCCGCGCCTTGGCGGACAAGATGTTCCAACTCGGATTGGAAGGCGGATTGATGGTTGATGGACGCGAGTTGGGCGTCATTCTGGACATCGGCGGATATTTCAAAAATGTCGTGACGCTGGCTCCTTCGCTGGAAATCAGTTACGACGAAATGAACCTGGCGCACCGCCTTTTGGAGATGCTTATTATTCAAGCCAAAGCGGAATTGGGCGCACCATCGGGAAGAACAAATATCGTGACTTCCAAATCGCCAGTCGTAGCCGACGAGACGCTTTCCGATCTCGTTTCAGTCTGATAATTTAGCCTCATGGCACTTACTGAACAACAGGGTCAAGACCTGCGACGAGCACTCAAGAGATGTAGCAGCGACACCATCGCCGCTGCGTTTCATTTCCATGAAACTCGCATGGCTTCCGACGTCACCACCGTCGTTCGCGGCATCCTGGAGCGCGAGATGGACGAGGATAAATTGCCCATTTTGGCCAGTGCCGACAACGAGACACGCTTGATCGACGATCTCGGGCTGGACTCTCTCGCACTTACCGAAGTCGTGATGAGTGCCGAGGATATTTTTGGAATCACCATTGAAAATAGTGAGCTAAAAACCATTCGGACATTTGGCGATCTCGAACAATTTGTGCAGGAAAAACTCGGGACGATTCCTTGAAACGTGTCGTCGTTAGTGGGCTGGGCCTGATCACCAGTATCGGCAATAGTCGGGCTGAAGTCCTCCGCAGCCTGCAGCAAGGCCTGAGTGGTGTGGAACTCGACTCAAAACTGGCCGAGATCAAATCCCCCGTCAAACTGGCCGGCACCATCAAGGGCTTCGAATTTCCCGAGCCTGATCCGCAGGATTGGGTGTTGCCGGAAACACTCCAACTCAGTCGTTCCGAACTGCGCGCAACCACTCCCAATGTGCTTTTCGCCTACGCGGCCATGCAGGAAGCCATTGCCGCCGCCCAACTCACACCGGAACTCGTCTCCCACGCGCAGACCGGATTGCACTGCGCTTCCGCCGGTTCTCCGTGGCTGACTCACCATAATCTCAGCATCATTCTGGAGCGTGGCCCGGCCCGTTGTTCACCGCCTGCCGTCATCGCAGGGATGCCGAACTCGTTGCACTTAAATCTGGTCGCGCGCTACGGAATCAAAGGCGTTTCGCTGGCGTTTTCCAGTGCCTGCGCATCGTCGTCGCACGCCTTGGGGCACGCGCTCGATCAGATTCGACTCGGCCGCCAAAATATCATCTTCGTCGTCGGTGCGGAAGATTGTCATCCCTACAATATTCTTCCTTTTGCCTCACTGCGTGCGCTCAGTCCGCAAACCGATCCGCGCTTGGCACCACGGGCATTCGACGCCAATCGCGACGGCTTCGTCATCACTGGCGGCGCCACCGTTTTGGTCTTGGAAGAACTCGATCACGCCCTGGCTCGCAACGCCCCCATCGAAGCGGAAGTCATCGGCTGGGGCCAGGCCTCCGATGGCTACGACATCGTGGCGCCTGATCCGTCTGGAACCGGACTCTCCCGCGCCATGGAACTCGCATTAGCCGACTCCGGAATCACTCATCAAGAGGTCGATTACATCAATGCCCACGCCACCGCCACATTGGCCGGCGATGTGGCCGAAATGGAAGCCGTCTCGCGAGTTTTCGGGAGAACTGGCCGTCCGTTAATCAGCAGCACCAAAAGTCTCACCGGCCACGGGTTATCCCTCGCCGGCGCCATGGAAGCAGCCTTCAGCGTGCTCTCGGTGAAAGAAGGATTTGTCCCAGTTTCCGCTAACATCCAGGACCTCGATCCCGCCGCTGCAGGCCTCGGTGTCATTCAAAACCCAGTCGAGTTACAACCCAATGTAGCAATCAGTAATTCCAGCGGCTTTGGCGGCGCAAACGTCTGCCTCGCATTCCGCAGATTTGCAAATGAACTCACCCCATAGCTTTTTGGCGCGTTTGATGACTAAACCTAATCAGCTTGCCACCGACACCATAACGACCATAATTGCTACCGTTATTGGAATGCTCATTTTCGGGGAGTTAGCTCAGTTGGTAGAGCGCGTCGTTCGCAAGGGTTTTTAACGTGGTTTATGACTGAAAAAGACTGAGCGGGACAGTTGTGGACTTAGGCAGCTATTCCAATGGCATGCAATCGTTACCGTCTAGTGTGGATGAGGGACTGATAGTGCCTGTCAGTGACTAAAAATTTTTGACGAGGGGGGCAAAAAGGGGGGCAACTGCACACAACCACAACCACTGAAGGAAATGGGATTTCTCCATCACGAAAATCTCATCCGCCCATCCAATGTGTCCCTCAGTGACCACGATACGAGCCTCAGGCTGGGTTCCAACCGACCGCACTTGATACATAGGAAATCCTTCAAACAATTTTTCTGCCGTCAAACTACGGAGCCGATTACGGCTGCATCCGCCTCGCCAACTGGGACATCGTCCGCCTAGCCGCCAAAGTAAAAGCCGGCGTCCCCGTCTCAATCCATTAGACAAACGTTCGAGTAATTTCCATCGGGGTTCCATCCGAATCTACTAAAGTCGGAAACCGATTCGAGACCTGCCTTTCCCTGATCTATTACTGTTTACTCTATTTCTTCCGAAGAACGACGTTCATCGTTCCGGCGACAGGGATGCCACTCACGTCCCCGGTGATGTTGAGCGCGCCTTGGATAGTACGATTCCTAAGTTTCACAGTGCCTATGGCGACAATGTTATCAAGTTGGACGCCTTCGACAAAAGTCGATCCGGTAACGGTAAGATGGAAACTTGTCGGGGTGGCACGGCTAATTACGGGGACAAGGGCAGTGCCGAGCTTGGCACTCGCCAAGAGCTTCTTTAGGCTGGCAGAAGTGATACTTAGCAAGCCATTGCTCCGCATATGAGCCGCGTAGAAACCTACTTCAGGCGCGTAGATGAACCCGTTGACATCGG
>JAYVOE010000010.1:0-7093 GCA_043758065.1 Spartobacteria bacterium
TCAGTCTGACAAACAGATATCCAAAAAAATAACTTCTCATAGGCCTAAACTTTCCTCCCGTATCGAACTAACTTTGGCAGCGATCTCCGGGGTCTTCACTAGCAAATAGGCCTCTTGATACTTCTTAAGTGCAGCGCCGGGTTTGCCGCTAACTTCGAGCTCCTTTGCTGTTTGCAGGCAGGCTGAATAAACGGCTATCGTCTGGTCGAGGCTTGCCGAACACTGTTGAGCATACATTTGGATTTCCGCGTATTTTTTCCCTAATCCTTGAGGCTCAGAACACGTTTCAGCCAACGAACGAGCCGCCAACAACTCAGCGTCAGCAATCTTTTTCTTCATCAGAATAAGCAGGTGGAGTCGTTTGAGACCTTCACATTCAGGTAAAAGAAATTGATGAAGAGCCGCTATATTAGAATCACTTTCAAAGGAAGAATAACGTTCGAAGACTTTCTCGATTTGAGATTCCACCGGGTCGGTAATTAGAGGTAGCTCAGCTAATTTCTTCAGTCCTTCTACCTTTGGTATGACGACTCCCTCCAGGAGCTTATGAGATTCCTTCTTAATTTCCTCGGCTAAAGATTTTTTCTCAGTCCATTCGCGCGTGATTTCGTTAACCTTTGCATCGGAGAATTTTGGATCTTGTAAACGGCGCAGGATCGACTCACATCTTGCAATGTTGCTATCGGCTGATCTGAACGCAGTTATCAGTGCAGTGAACTCGCTCGCAACCCGTGTCTTCTCGTTGGCGGCTGCTACATCCGCATCTAATTTCGCCTTCTCAACCCGTGTCTTCTCGTTGGCGGCTGCTGCATCCGCGTCTCGTTTCGCCTTCTCAGAAGCGGAAAAAGCATTTGCACGCAGTTGTGAGGCGACTAGTTCGGATTGCTTGCGTTCCCAGACGGATCTCGGCATCCACTCGCCGTCAATCTTAACAGCACCAGAAGCAAAGTGATTCAACTCTCCTTGCAACGACGAAATCACTGGCTCCAATGCTGTGCGAGCGGAAGGTATCTTTTCACATTTTTCTTTATATTCCAGGACAACGCTAGAAATCGCCGCAAGATCATCTTGTGAAGCAATTCTGGTGTAATCCGCTGGCCGAGGTGCAGGAACTAGTTCGACTACACGACTGCTGTCATACTGCACTGATTTTCCGGTCGAACTTACAAATGTCGTATATTTAGGACCGGCTTGGCACGAAGCGTATGTGATGACATCGGTGATTTCAGCTGCGCTAGACCACGGATATGGTTTTATGAAAGCAATATTGCGGTCGAGTTGTGAAGGAGACGACTGGGCTGGACAGGGAGTCAAAAGAAGCGCGTTAAGGAAAGCCACGAAGCAGGCAGAAAAACGGCGTATGAGATTTTCATGCGTCATTCCGTAGTTGATTATTTTTTTGAACTACTGTCAATTTTTAAATACCTGCACCATGTGCAGGAATTGAAATATCAGAATTTGATGGGAGATTTTAGCAGTCGCGTTGTGAAACTCTCCTCGGTTATACAACCATGAGAAACCGAAGATTCAGACGATCGGGAAGCTTTAAGAGCTGGTTCTTGGACAAACGAGCTGGGTATTTTGTCCGAATCCCTGAGTTCCCAACACCACAATCGTCGCGAAGGAAGAAGGAAGCGGGCCGTCCGCGCGGAGGAATGGGCCGCAGCGACAAGGGAGCAGGCGTTTCCCACAGGGAAGTGGGTTTTCGCTGCGGAGGTAAAGTGCGGCCGAAAAGAAACCGGGGCCGCTGCTGGAGCGACCTCGGTTTCTTGATTCAAAGAGCCGGTGGATTCGTCTGGAACCCACGCCAGATTTTCAGGGGAGTTAGGTCGGATTCGTCGGAGGCGGGGGCGTGCCGCCGGGATTTTGGTTGCCGATCAAGTCCGCACGCAGGCCGCGCAATTTTACGGTCAGTTCGTGATCTTTGCTGAGCAAACCCTCGACCAGGCTGACGGTGTCGGTGGAGAGTTTGTAGAATTGATTCCGAATCTTCTGCTCCGCATCGGCAGCGGCGCTGGCCGCTTTCTCGGCGGCTTTGCGAACTTTAATCGCGCCTTCGATCAGGGCACCAGCCCCGCTTAATTGTTCGATGCGGCTGGCCGGATCGAATCCGGCGGTGGTGAGTTCGGTGGTGTAAGGCCCGAGAGCGTTGCCAACCTTGCCGATGTAGCTGTCCGTCAGTGAGTCATTGAGTGCTGCCATATTTTTTATCTAAGTGTTATTTCGCTGCGCTCCGAATGCCACTCAGGTGGCCTGAGCTACAAGCATCGGGGATCAGGCGATGACAACCGACACTGACACCTCCATGCAAGACTTTTTTCCCGTTTTCTTGTCGAATCGAATCAAACGAAAACCGGGTTGTTTCGCCATCAAAGGACTTTGCAAAACAGGCGTAACCAGGTGCGGGAATACTTAGGGCCGGGTGACGCGGTCGATTTCCGAAGCCATCTCGTCGAAGATCCGTTTGGAAAGCGGTCCGCTGGCCTGGCTCAGGATGTTTCCGCGCTGATCAATTATGTAGATATTCGCGATGCCCTTTTTGTAGCCGAATTGCTTCACCGCCGCGCCATTCCAATCGAGCATCACGGAGCGGGTTAGTTTTTTGCGAAACGCCTCGCGAAACATATTTTGGAATAGCTTCGGGATCATCGAAACGTCGGCGATCCCATCGATATCGATGCGAGTTCCATAGCGATCGTAAAAGCTCTGGATCCACGGAGTCAGTTGGTCCGAACCTTTGTGATCAGCCACTGTCATCACGGTTACTTTGGATTTTGGAAAATGATAAACTCGCGGCGTTGCATTCTGATCGCTCAATTCAAAATCGGTAACCGTGGCACCTAACGATGTGCTCGCTAGCAGCAAAAAACCGACTAACAGAAGTCTCATGGCGCCGAGACCGCTGGAGAGTAGGAACGACCTTTCCAATGAGCTGGTTTGCGGAAGAGCGAACGGAAGAATGCGGACCATTGAATGCCTAGCAACAGGATGATTCCCACGGGATGCAGGATGGCTCCGAAAATGGATTGGCGGAATCGAAATATGCCGATCCAGCGGGGGAGAAAGCTGGCGATCACAGCGACCAGAGCGATCACTTTTTCCGAAAAAGAAGAGGCGAGTAAGAGGCATATCAGCGGGAGGATCTGGCCGGTTAGCAGGAGGATGGTGGCCGGGAAAATCAGACGTGGCGAGCCGAGACCTTCGTGGGCGTTTTTGGCGAAGCCGTGCCAGACCTCGGAGGCGCGGTGATACATCCGGCAATGAAAAGTATCGGTCGCATCGAAGATATCCGTGGAGAAACCTTCGTTGCGAAAATGTCGCGTGAGGGCCACGGCATCGTGAATGCGATCTGCCACCGCCGAGTGGCCGCCGGTGCTCTGATAAACGTCTTTGCGAATCGCTAGAATCTGACCACACGCAGCGGCAAATCGCGGGTCATGGCTGGCTCGCATTCGCTGAAGCGGAAGAAATCCTAACAATACGAAATGGATCAGCGGAATGATGAGTTTTTCCATCGGACTTCCAGTGATCTCACGCGGAACGCCGCTGACGAGTGCAGACCGCTCTAAAAACCCTGTCAAACGCGCCAGAGCATCGGTCCGCGATACGCGCACGTCGGCGTCCATGAAAATGAGAACTGGATGCTGCGCGAGGTCGGCCAACTGCTGGCAGGCAAAGTTTTTTCCACACCAGTTAGGCGGCAATGGCTGGGCGGTTTCGAGTCGCACCCGGGGATCGGACGCCATCATTTTTCTAACTATCTCAGCGGTAAGATCGGTCGAACCGTCATCTAACACAATGACCTCGAATTCGATCTGACTGCATAGTAAAACAGATTCCAAAGCGGCGGCAATGTTAGCTTCTTCATTGCGTGCCGGGATGAGAATAGAGCAGGCTGTAGGTGAAGTTTTTACCTGCGGCAATGGCTGGTAGAGCGAGAGGTTTCGCCAAAACAATAGCGCGGGGCCGACTGCGAAAAGGCACGAAACGATAGCTAAAATCATCGTCCGTGTTCCGTGGAAAAAGTTTCGCCCTGCCATCGTGCTCGCAACCAGCGCCAGGCGTCATAGATTGGGATCGTTCCGGAGCGACCGTCCGCAAGATTGAGCCACTCGGCGGAATCGCGGCGGCAGGATGCGGCGGCAACCAAGCTTTGTGTGCGTTCCATCGATTCGGAGAAGTGCTGCGTCCATTCATCGGTGGAACGCGGTGGTTCGGTTTCGGGACAAGTGGGTTCACCAAATGACGCGAGAATCTCAGGACGCGACTCAGTCCAGAAGGCGTATTCGATAGCTAGTGGAATGTAAGTCGCATGAGGCTCGCGACGGGCGAGAGCGCCCAGACCGGAACGCAGATCGAGCGGACGTTCGCGGACATCGACGAAGCGACCCTGCGGAGTGATCCAGAGTGCGTTTTTCATCGGAGTTAGAACGGAATGGGCGGTGGCTAGAAAGTGACGTGCGCCGCGAATAGAATCCAACTCGACTGGAAAAAAACCAAGATGTTTAAAGATGCCGTAGCGTTGCAACATGGCTGCTTCGATGGGGCCAAAAGACGCGCGCTTGGGAAAAAGTTTCGAAGCGAGTTGCAGGCAGATCAGCGGGTCCCACCATGATGGATGGTTGAAATAGACCACCAGCGGGCGCGTGGGGTCGTCGGTGGGCAGGCCATTTTTTAAGATGCGAAATCCATGGAAATTTTTCCGCAGATGACGACGGCAGTAGGCTGTGAAAACGTGCAGGATTTTCGGGGAGATTTTCGGCGTCCCGGCATGAACAAAGCCGGGATTTTTCATGCGACCAACTCCGGTTTTTCCGATTCGGCAAGGTCTTGATGAAGCGTGTCGGCGGCGATCCAACCAGACATGAGCACCATCGGCATGCCGGGTCCGGGATGAGCCGCGCCGCCTGCTAGATAGAGGCCTTTCAGATCTGGGCTGCGATTGCCGGGCTTGAAGGCGCCGAGAAATTTCCCGTGGCTGGCTAGTCCGTAAATCGCGCCGTTGAGAACGTGATAACGCTCGTGGATGTCCTGCGGCGTGAGCGCGCTTTCGTAAACGATACGCGACTCGATGTCGGGCATTTTTCCGGTGGTTTTCAGCTTGTCGAGAATGACCTGGCGATAGCTAGGAAACATTTTTTTCCAGTCATGATGCGAGCGTAGAAATGGCGTGTGGACTAACACGTCGAGCGCTTCGCCGCCAGCGGGCGCCGTGCCGGGTTCCGTGCCCGATGTGGCCGCTAGATAACAGCTAGGATCGGGTGCGGGTTCGCCCTTCTTGTAGATGTAGTCGAACTCCTCTTTCGGGTCGCGGCTGAAGACGAAATCGTGATGAGCGAGATGCTCGTAGCGTTTGTTGAGTCCGAGGTAGAGAACCACGCCCGAGCAGGCGGGTTCGTATTTGCGGCGACGCTCAAATTTCGCACCAATCTGGCCGTTGATGAGTTCGCGATGGGTGCGCACGGAGTCGCAGTTGGATATGACCTGACTAAGAGCGAAGTCTTCGCCAGAGTCGGTTCTAACTCCAGTCACTTTTCCACCTTGTGAGAGGATTTTTTCGACTTTGGTGCTGAGGTGAAATTGCACACCTAGCTCGCGGGCTAGTTTTTCCAAGGCAAGCGGAACAGCGCGCGTTCCACCCATCGGATACCAGATGCCTTCGTTGGTTTGCATGTGAGCGATGCCACACAGAATCGCGGGCGATCCGTAAGGCGACGAGCCGACGTATTGCGTGAAGTGGTCCATCATTTGGGCCACACGCGAATCGGGCGTAAAAGATCTAACTGTAGAAGCCACGGAACGTCCCATGCGCATCGCAAGGACGTCACCTAACATCTTTGGATCGAAGGAAGCTTTCCATTCAAACATGTCGCTAATGCCGCCGATGGGTTTGTAAAAAAATTGACGTTGCGAAATGCCATCCAGTCGCTTGCTATAATCGATGAAATCGCGGTAACGCTGACCGGAGTTAGTACCGGGTGCAAAGGCATCGAGGGTTTGCGCCATGGCGGCGGGATTTTGCTGCAAGTCGAGTGAAGAACCATCGTCGAAAAAACAACGCCATTGAGGATCGAGGCGAACCATTTCAAGATAGTCCTCCATGCGTTTGCCGGCTTCTTCGAAGATGCGGCGCAGCACCGATGGAATGGTAACAATCGTCGGTCCCATGTCGAAGCGGAAGCCGTTCTCATTGAGCTGCGCAGCTTTGCCTCCCAGCCATTCGTTGCGCTCAAAAAGTGTGACTTGATGTCCGCGTGCTGCGAGGACGCAGGCTGCGGAAAGACCGCCGAGTCCGCCGCCGATAATGCCAATAGGTTTCATGATTTTTTCTTTCGTTCGTTGGCAACTTTGATGATCGCCTGGATAAGTTGACACACGGCTGCGAATGGCCGTGATCCGTGTGTAACTCGAATGTAATTTATAAAAAGAGCGGCGTCTTCCTTGGTGGGTGCATCGAGATGTGGACGGCCGCGACCGCGACGAACGATCACGCTGTGCGGACGGGTCATTTCCAGCAGGCCTTCCGCGCCGCGCGTGCTGCCGAAACCGCTGGCACGCGCCCCGCCAAATGGGAGGCGTGGGTCAGCCGTGGGAGCGATGAGATCGTTGATGATGACGACGCCGTTTTGGATGCGCGCCGCAGCGATTTGAGCTAGACCGATATCTGCGGAAAAGATGGATGCGCCGAGGGCAAATTCCGCCTGGTTGATGAGCGCGACGCCTGCGTCTAAATCTGGAACGCGCTCGATGGGAATTCGCGTTTTTTTCATCCGAGTTAGAAGTATATCAGCGACACTTTCCACAACGATGAGCCGACGCGGAGCGATGCAGGTTTCTCCGTTATTTAAGCAAGTGCCAAAGGTGAGCGAACGAACGACGAGGTCGAGATCGGCGTCTGCTAGTACTAGCACGGGATCTTCGCCAGAAAGCTCCATGACGGAGGGCGTATTCGTTTCCGCAAGATGAGCTAGAACGTCGCGACCATTCTCGGATGAACCGGTGAAGACAACTTTATCTACGCCGCTGTCGATGGCACGACGAGCCGCTTCGACGTGTTCAGGAAGAATAGTTAGGAGGGCGGGATTCAGACCTG
>JAYVOE010000011.1:0-41096 GCA_043758065.1 Spartobacteria bacterium
TTTTTGGCGACTTTCGGCGCTGGTTTTTTAGCGGACCGCTTCCGCGAAGCCGGAGAACTTGTAGCCATATCCTGTTCCGTGAAGTTTCGCGAGCGCCTCGTCGTAATGGATCATCGCGGTGCCAGTGGTCTTGAGCGATTGCCCGATCAACGCCCCGTAAATCACCGCGCCGCCGGTGAGGGTGAAGTCCGCGCCGGGAGCGTTGATCGCTGCGATCATGGATGCGCCACCATTGATGGTGACGGCTTGGGCGACGCCGGGAGCGGGGGTGATGACGTTGACGATGGCATTCGTGGAGATGTTATTGGCGTTCACGATTGCCGAGCCAGTGATCTTCATGTCGCCGCCGACGTGGAAGGTGGCATGGACGCCGTTTTCGATCTGGATAAAAGCGCTGCCCGTGGTCGTGACGTCGCCGGTGACCCAGATTTCGATGTAACTCTGCTGACCGGCGGAGTGGGGCGCGAGGTCGAGAATGTTGCCGCCGGATAGCGAGAGCGAGGTCACTTTGTAATAGGCGGGAGAACCTTGCGGGCCGCCCGTGAGGGTCTTGCTCGACGAAATAATGGTGGGCGTGGGGTTGTAGCTGGACCACGTCGGCGCGCTGACGGTGGGAATGGGTTTCTTGAATGGCGTGGAAATCGCGCCCTGGACGTTGTAGGTGTTTTGCACCGGAGTTCCAGTGTAATCCAGTTTGCCGTAAACGTAGCTGCCCTGGAGATTCGAGCCGTCGGATTTGTTCAGACCAATGTTGCCGTTCGACTGGCGTTTGCTGGAATCGTATTGGCTGCCCGTTGATTTCGTGGGATCGCTGGAATCGAAACTATCCACCAGCGAACCGCCGGTCATGTCGATGCTTTTGCTCAGCAAAATCGCCATGCCAAACGGCGACTTTGGCTCGGCCATCATCTCAAACGTCCGCGTGGCTTGGGGCGTGGTCAGCGTGGTGTTCGTGTAGCGATTTCTGAGGAGGGCGACTTTGCGAAGAAGATTATCCGCCGTGTCGATGCCGGATTGTTTTCCAGCGGCGAGATCCGCCGTGCCCGTGGAGCGAATGCGCAGCCAGGGGACGCCGTTGACGTTCACCTGATCCGCAGCGATCGACGCATTGATCGCGCCCGTGGCGACCATGCCGGTGTCGAGGACGACCGTTTTGGTTACAGCGGCGGACCCGACGGCACCGGGCGCGCCCGACCAGCCATCGGCGACCCACGAGCTGTTTTGCCCGGTGACCAGGCCGATCTCGCAACCGCCCTCGGCGGCTTGCCCGGCTTGGGCCCAGCGCGAGGA
Organism: Spartobacteria bacterium; assembly: GCA_043758065.1. Taxonomy (GTDB): domain Bacteria; phylum Verrucomicrobiota; class Verrucomicrobiia; order Chthoniobacterales; family DASVRZ01; genus DASVRZ01. The sequence continues at coordinate 1,291 of JAYVOE010000011.1, forward strand.
TTGATGGCTGATTTTGTAACGCCCGGACGCCTCGAAAAGCGTGGCGCTGACGGCGGCGAAGGTCACCGCGAGAATGATCAAGGCCGCGAGTAGAACCGAACCCGGATCACTTTTTTTACAGGGGAGTTGCAGCGTTATCACTGGGCGAATTGCGAGTGGTTGTTCGAGACGAAGTTGAGTTGCCGACTCAAGGACCGATTGGAGCCGCTCCGCATACGCTGGGCGAAATCGATTTTGCTGTGAAGGAAATTGCTCGTGTCCGTGGCGAACGAAACGGTGAAGTTGCCCGCTGCGTCGGCGATGATGCGAGTCGTGCTCGAGGTGCTCGCTTCACTCCGCATCACCGCGCCGTTCAGCGTGTAATAGCGCACCGTCATCGCCGTGCCGTAGCCGAGTTTACCGCTGGTGTAAGTAGGGGAATTTGCCACGCGAGTTCCATGCGAATCATCCTCCAGCCGCGTGTCGGAGTAATAGCCCGGGATGGTGAGTTGCAGCGTGCTGCCGTAAGTGCCGGCGGTGGTGATGAGCGTCGCGCCGTTGTAAATGGCCACCGTGCTCGCCCGGCGAATGTCGCGTTTCAAATAATCCATCACACGCATCTGGTCGTTCTGGCGAACGGAGAACGAAGTCGTGTTCATCGCGTCGGTCTGGAGCGCGGTCCAACTCGTCACCAACACGGTGCTGAAGAGCGAAAAGACCACCAGCGCGACCATGGTTTCCACCAGGGTGAAGGCGTTTTTTCCAGTCGAGTTAGGGAAGTATGCTTGCAGAAATGCCTCCTCTCGAAATGACCGTGACGAGACTGCGCACTTGCGAACGCCCGGTCCGGCGCGCAGTCCAGGTGACGGTTTCCACCACTTTCACGGCGAGAGCGGTGTTCAAATTATTTGTGGCGGTGGAGAGCGATGCGCTCGGTGTGGAGGTGCCATTCCAAGTCGCGGAAAGCGTCTGCGCCGAGGTGATGTCGTAGGCGGAAAGATTGATCGTTTCCTGGGTAACGGTGATGCCGCTCATGGAATCGGGCCGCGCGTTAAAAACGGAGCTGGTGATGCCCGTGCCGTCGGTCAAGGTGTTCCAAGGCAGGGTGCGCAATTGGTCCACGCGCTGCTCGAGCCCGGTGGAAGCGAGCGCGTCTTCCTCAGCGGCGGACACCATTTTTCCACTTTGCACCACCATGGCTAGTGCGCCGATAAATCCGGTCGAGATCACGCCGATGCCGATCATCACTTCCAGCAAGCTGAAGGCGGCGATTTTTTTTGTAAATTGACTGAGGACAGTGCTCTTCCGGGAGAAGATCATTTCTCCAAGAGAGCTAATGCCATGCCATTCGCCCAGGAACCTCCCGGCAGCCCGGAAAGATTCCTTGATCCGCATAAAAGTTTTTCATTCGACTAAGAACCAAGTCACACTTGGCACGGAATGGGCTTTTAAAGGCACATGATTCTTTTGGCTTCCTCCCCGCCATCCATTGTCCCCCCAATGAATTTGACCAATCCCCCCGTTGCGCTCGCGCCGCTCGTTTCGGTGGTGATGTGTTTTCTTGATCCGGAGCCCGCTTATTTTCAAGAAGCCGTCGAGAGCTTGCAGAATCAAACCTATCCCAAATGGGAATTACTTTTGCTCGATGACGGCACGACGAACGGCGCTGAAAAACTCGCGCGCAACTACGCCACTTCCCCGCAGATCCGCTACGCAAAAACGGCCGGCGGCCATTGCGGTCCGGCGTCCGCGCGCAACCAGGCCGTGCAGATCGCTTCCGGCGAATTGATTGCATTTCTCGACGCCGACGATTTCTGGCTGCCCGAAAAATTGTCTCAACAAGTGCAGGCGATGGAGTCGCATCCGACTGCCGCCTTGTCCTACGGCGGCATCCTGCGTTGGTATAATCGAGCCAGCTTCGACGTCGCCGAAGTGCACACCGAGACTCTGGAATCGTTTCAACCCCGGGAAATACTCCGCAGTTTCCTCCGCAACGAATGCGTCCCCGGGATGAGTTCGGTGATGGTCCGGCGCGAGGCGTTTCGCTCCGTGGGCGGCTTCGAGGAAAGTCTGCGCTGGGCCGAAGACCAGACGATTTCCTACAAGATCGGACTTCGATACAAATGTCTCCTTCTCCCCGGCTGGCAGGTGAAATACCGGCAGCATGACGCCTCCACCAGCGCGCGCACCGATAGCGATCGTCGGCTGTTTTCCAATCACCTCCAATTCCTCAGTTGGATCGCAGATTATTTCCAAAGCGAAGGCGTTTCCGATGCCGTCCTCTGGAGCGACCTGCGGCGGCTGCGGCGTCAATATCGCTGGCTCGCCTTCCAGGAAAAATGGGTGCCGCGCCAGTTAAAAGCTGCCTGCCGCCGCTTGCTCTGATTCGGTTCTAACCCGCCTCGGGAAACGGCGTCCCGGCGCGCAAATAATGGTAGAGGTGCGCGGCAAAATGTCCGCCCGCCCGGATGTCCTCAAACAACACCACAAACTGGTAGGTCGCGAGAAACAGGCACGCGTAAAAAGACAACGGATGCTTCTCCATCCAGACCATCCCGAGCCCGGCAACCTTCTCGCGGACCCAACCCGCATGGGCCAACGATACCGCTGCAACTCCGATCATTCCTCCAGCCAGAATGTCCGTCGGATAATGGAACCCCAGATACACGCGCGGCAACATCACACACACAAACGCATAGGTCGCCGCCAAAATCCCGACCCGCCGATTCAGCATGAAACAGCCCGTCGCCAGTCCGAAAAACAACGCTGCATGATCGCTTGGAAACGAACTCCACGTTTCCAACGTATGCTGCGAGGTGCCGAACGGATGTAGAAAATGGATACTGTCATCGTTCAACGGACGCCCGCGAAACGGGAGATTCAGCGCCAGCAAACGCGCCGCAAGAATCGCCACTGCGCAGCCGACCAACGTGGAAAGAATGATTTTTCTCCGCCGCGTCAGGTCAGGCACCGGTTGCAGCCAGCAGCCCCAAAAAAAAGCGAGAAATCCGGCGCCCTTCAGCAGGTTGGTATTTTCCAGAAACACCACGACCTGATCGAACACCACGGATTTATGGGAGAAATGGTTAACAAAAGTGAGGATGCTATCGTCGAAGAAGTTCATGTTTAGGCGCTCGTCTTAAAGCTACAAACGTGCCATCGCCGAGTGGAGTCAGGAAATGAAAAGCCGTTCACCGGCGAAGGCGTGACGCATCGAGGCGATCTCCAGCAGCGGGTTAAAGCAGCCGGCGTTTTCACGTTCGACTTCCAGTGAAATGGCGACAATCTCAGGAATGCGAGCCGAGGCTTCGCGCAAGGCTCGCTGACACGCGTCCTGTCCGATGCGGATGAGTTTCAAAGCCGCGCCGCAACACGCTGCGAGCGATTGATAAGCGTAAACCGTCAACGCCGCTGAAAGCGGGATCGATTCGAGTCGCGCCTGGATCGCGCAGACGACTAGGTGATGTCCCACCGCGCGGCCGTCCGCAATGTCGGCGGCATAGTTTCCTAACAACGGCGAGTCGTGGATCGATTGGAGCGCTTTTAAACGGCGGATGCCTAGCTGCCTACTAGCATCGCGAGTTTCCCTGGCTAGTTTCCACGCGCTGATCTCCTGATCGATCTCCGCAAGATTAGCCTCTAACTCGAATGAAAAACGCAGGTAGGGAAGTTCTAACTGGGCGAGATTCGGGAGTAGTTGTCGATGCAAGAATTCGCTCAGACTCGCTTCATCTTTCACAACTTCGAGACGCACAATTTCCTCAAACCCGAGCGAATGCGCGTAGGCTCCCGTCGGAAAAAGCGCATCCGAGGTCTGCAAAAGAAATGGCAGCCAGGGAAACTCGCTCAATGTTAGTGATGATGCCCGCCGGAGAGCGGATGAAAAACTTTTGAGTCGAGTTCGAACGCAATCTGTTCGCGCTCGAAGAGTTGTCGGAGAGCTGGATCATCAGCGACTAACATCGAAGTCCCATCGATCCCAATTTGGAAGTGCAAGTTTCCCACGAGCCAACCGAGTCGCGCCGCAATGGGCGCATCGGTGTTGAGCGTAACCACTAACACTGGCTCCGGCGTTTGCGCGATGCGGAAGATGTTAGTATCCGATTCGAAAAACGCATCACCGTCATGCAAGTGATGTTCCAGATCGAAACCGAACTCCGCTCCGTTTTCGGCCGTGCCACGCCAGCGCCGTTTCGCGAGTGTTAGTCGATCTGCTAACAGTCGAATTTCCATGCGAGTTGCATCCCAATCGTGCAGATGGTCGTGGATGAGTTGCATCAACACGTAAGCAGCGGCACGAATTTAACGCGCCTTGGATTTTACCTTTTGAGGTTCTACCGCAACGATGTGCATCGCGCTGAGCGTGGTGCTGGTTTCTTCGTCCGCATACAACGTGACTCGTCCGCCTTTTGGGCTGATGGCGACATAATCCTCGTGCTTTACGCGGTATTGTTTGCCGTCAGATGTTTTCACGATAAACGGCTGAAAAGGCACCGTGTGCATGAGTTTCCGGATTTCATCAGTCATGGGAGATCACTACCGCGTTTCCCTGCTTTAGAAAAGGAAATAGCGCTGCGCCATCGGCAAAACGCTGGCGGGTTCGCAGCGGAGTTCGCGTCCGTCGGCTTTCACGGTGTAAGTCTCGGGATCGACTTCGATGTTAGGAAGATAGTCGTTGAGCACCATGTCGCGCTTGGAAATATTGCGGGTGTTAGTCACGGCGACTAACCTTTTGTTGAGCTTCGGCAAGTTGCCAGATTCCAATGCAACTCGACTGACAAACGTGACCGATGTCGAAAATTTGGCGCGGCCGTGGGCGGCGAATTGCGGACGGTAGAACGTCGGTTGCGGCGTGGGAATGGAGGCGTTCGGGTCGCCCATGTTAGCCATTGCGATGAGGCCACCTTTTAAAATGACCTCAGGTTTCACTCCGAAAAACGCCGGTTTCCAAACGACGAGATCCGCTAGTTTTCCGACTTCGATGGAGCCGACTTCGTGCGCAATCCCGGACGCGATCGCGGGGTTGATGGTGTATTTCGCGATGTAACGCAGGGCGCGGAAGTTGTCGGCTTTTTCATGCGAGTTAGACTCCAATCTGCCGAATTGCGTTTTCATTTTGTGCGCCGTTTGCCACGTGCGCGTGATGACTTCGCCGACACGGCCCATCGCCTGCGAGTCGCTCGACATGATGGAAAACGCGCCCAAATCTTGCAGCAAATCCTCAGCCGCGATGGTCTCCGGGCGGATGCGCGATTCGGCAAACGCGACGTCCTCAGGGATTTTCGAATCGAGGTGATGGCAGACCATCAGCATATCGAGATGCTCGTCGATGGTGTTGACCGTGAACGGCCGCGTCGGATTCGTCGAAGCGGGCAAAACGTTCGGTTCGCCGCAGACTCGGATAATATCCGGCGCGTGACCGCCGCCTGCGCCTTCGCTATGAAAGGTGTGGATTGTGCGGCCCTTGAACGCGGCGATGGTGTCCTCAACAAACCCGGATTCATTCAGCGTGTCGGTGTGAATCGCGACCTGCACATCGAGTTCGTCGGCGACGCCGAGACAGCAATCAATCGCCGCTGGAGTCGTGCCCCAATCTTCGTGGAGTTTGAGTCCGATGGCACCCGCATGAATTTGTTCGCGCAATGGCTCGGGCGTGGAGCAGTTGCCTTTGCCGAGAAATCCAAGATTCATCGGGTATTCGTCGGCCGCTTCTAACATGCGATGGATGTTCCATTTTCCCGGTGTGCAAGTCGTCGCGTAAGTGCCATGCGCCGGGCCAGTGCCGCCTCCTAACATCGTGGTAATGCCGCTCGCGAGCGCGTGCTCGATTTGTTGCGGACAGATGAAATGAATGTGCGTGTCGATGCCGCCCGCGGTGACGATACAACCTTCGCCAGCGATGACTTCGGTCGCAGCTCCGATCGTCATGTTAGGAGAAATGCCTTGCTGGATGCCCGGGTTTCCGGCGTGTCCAATGCTAACAATGCGGCCGCTCTTGATGCCGATGTCGGCCTTGATGACGCCTTGGAGCGCGTCCAGAATGAGCGCGTTGGTGATGACTAGATCAAGGCAATCTGCGTCCAGTGCAGTCGGCGATTGGCCCATTCCATCGCGAATGACTTTACCTCCGCCGAATTTCACTTCGTCGCCGTAAGCGCCCGCCTCCGCGATCAAATCCCGTTCGACTTCGATAAATATCTCGGTGTCAGCCAGCCGGACTTGGTCGCCAATGGTCGGGCCAAACATTTCTGCGTATTGCCGTCGTGAAAGTGAGAGGCTCATAGTTTGCCGTTGATTTTTGCGTTAAGGCCAAAGACTTCGCGTGTGCCGGCGAGAGCTACTAACACGACTTCGCGCGTGTCGCCGGGCTCGAAGCGAACGGCGGTGCCAGCGGGAATGTTCAGACGGAATCCGCGAGCCTCATTTCGTTGGAACTCCAATGAAGAATTGGTCTCGTAAAAGTGGTAATGGCTACCCACTTGGATTGGGCGATCACCGGTGTTGGAAACCATGATCGTTTTTGTTTCGAGGCCGACATTCGCCTCGATGTTAGGAGCGTTGGCAACGATGATTTCTCCGGGGATCATAAGTTTTGAGCCGCGGATGGACGCGGATGAAACGCGGATTGGCAGACAATTCTTTTGTATTCAACTCGTGTGCGTCCAAAATTTATGAGCATGCCTACTTCGAACCCGGTGGCTTTTAGCTCGTTGATCAATTGTGCTTCATCGGCACGTGAATACTGAGGTGCGACCTTAATTTCGATGATTACTTTCTTATCGACCACAAGGTCTGCGTCGTATTCGCTGACAATGACGCCTTTGTACTGAACGCGAATCTTTTGCTCAAGTTCGGCATGGTGCCCATGCTTCACCAACTCGACCTGAAGCGCCCGCTGATAAACCCGCTCCAGAAATCCGTAGCCGAGGTGATTATGCACTTCAAAAGCCGCACCAATAATCGCCTCAGTAACCTCGCGATGAACCAGTTTTTTGGGATGCGGTTCATCCACTTCCAACTCCTGTATCCGCGTTTCATCCGCGTCCATCCGCGGCTCTTCATTATAGTCCATCATCGAATGGGATTGTGGACGGTCACGAGCTTCGTGCCATCGGGAAAGGTGGCCTCGGCTTGCACTTCGTGGATCATCTCGGGGATGCCGTCCATGACGTCGGCGCGTTTTAAGATCGTCGTGCCGTAGCTCATAAGTTCGGCGACGGATTTTCCATCGCGCGCACCTTCAAAAATCTCGTAGGTGATGATGGCGATGGACTCGGGATAATTCAGTTTTAATCCGCGCTTTTGGCGGCGTCGGGCTAGGTCCGCAGCGACGACGATGAGCAGTTTTTCCGTTTCGCGAGGCGAGAGATGCATGGCACTTTTATCTAATTCGAATCGCGCGCGTTTTGTCGAGTTTGAGCACCTGATTCGACTCTAACTCGACTGGGATTTTTAGGTCGGCAATTTTCTGTCCGGCCAATTGCACGCTGCCGCCTTCGATGAGTCGGCGCGCGTCGCTTTTCGATTTGGTGAGTTGGAAACCGCGTTCGTAAGCCGCGACCACGATCGCGATAATGTCGGTGCTAACATCGGAAAGATCGAGCACGGGCAACGTGTCGCTGTCGGCTAGCTTGCGGGCGCTGAAACGCGTGTTGAAATCTTGCAACGCGTGTTCGGCTTCGTCCGCTGTGTGGAATCGCTCGACCAGACGCCGTGCCAGCGATTTCTTGGCGTCCATTGGGTGCGAACTCGAATCAAGTTTTTCTTGGAAGAGCAGCTCATACCAACGCGCCATCAGCTCGTCGGAAATGCTCATCACTTTCCCCAACATCGTCACCGGGTCTTCACTGACGCCGATGTAATTGTTCAGGCTCTTGCTCATTTTTTGCACGCCATCGAGACCTTCCAGAATTGGAACCATGAGCGCGACTTGTTGCGGCTGGCCTTCTTCTTTTTGCAAATCGCGACCAACCAAAATGTTGAACAACTGATCCGTGCCGCCGATTTCCACGTCGGCCTGAACCTTCACCGAATCCCAGCCCTGCATGATCGGATATTGAATTTCGTGCGCGCGCACGGGCTGATTTTTCTCCATGCGCTCTTTAAAATCTTCGCGCTGCAACATTTGCTGGAGCGTCACGCGACTGTTCAACTTGATCACTTCTTGAAATGACATCATTTCAAACCATTCGCCGTTGAATGCGATCGTAGTCCGCTCACGATCCAGGATTTTGAACGCTTGTTCCGTGTAAGTTTTCGCATTCGCCATCACCTCATCGTGTGTGAGTTGCGGGCGGGTGGTGGAACGTCCGCTCGGGTCGCCGATCATCGAGGTGAAATCGCCAATGATCAAAATCGCCTGATGCCCGAGGTCTTGAAATTGACGCAGCTTCGACAAGGAAACGCTGTGGCCTAGATGAATATCCGGCGCGGTGGGATCGACGCCTAGCTTCACGCGCAACGGGCGACCGAGGTTTAGCTTTTTCAGCAATTCCTCGTCGGATAAAATCTTGGCGGAACCAACGCGGAGTTGGGCAAGTTGTTCTTCAGGCGAAAGCATTTTTCATTTTGGAAAGCGGAGTGGACTTCTGGCAAGAAAAACCAGAGTGCGATGGAACTCGGATGAAAAAAAGGCCAGCGTTTTCAGTGCGTGAGAATCCAGGAGATCGTTTTATCGGCGAGTTTGTCGAAGGCGATGATGGCTGCTTCCAAGTGCTCTTCTTTGGTGTCCTCGATTTTGTTGTGGCTGATGCCGTGGAGGCTTTGGACGAACATCATGATCGTGGGAATGCCGGTGCGCGCGACCTCGGCGGCGTCGTGCAGCGGACCCGATGGCAGGCGATAAATTTGGCCGGTCGTTTCCGAAATCGCGTCGTCGCAGAGTGCGATCAAACTCGGATGAAAAGGCATCGGCTCGATCTGCCAGAGACGTTCCCAAGTGACGCGGACGTTGCCTTCGGCGGCGAATTTTTCACTGGCGTCTTTCGCATCTGCTAACATCGCGGCCAACGCGGCGGCATCGAGGTGACGTTGATCGAGCGTGATGCGGCACGTTTCCACGACGCTGGTGACAATCCCCGGCGCGGTCGTGCAACTTCCAATCGTGCAGACGCCGCCGTGTTTTTCCGCGATCGCGTAAATTTCCGGGCTCATTTTCGCGGCAGCGAGAAATGCGTCGCGGCGTTTTTTCATCGGAGTTGAACCCGAATGTGCGGCCTGTCCGTGAAAGGTGACTGCATGACGCTCGACGCCGAAGGTTCCAAGGACGGTTCCTAAAGCTAGATCGAGATCTAACAAAACGGGACCTTGCTCGATGTGGAGCTCGAGATAGGCGGCAGCGTTTTGACGTTCGCTGGCGGAGTCTTTCACTTTTTCAAAATCGATACCGTGCTCGGCAATCGCGGTCGGAAGTCGAATGCCGGCCTTGTCTTTTAAGACGCGAGCTTCATCCATATCGAGCGAACCGGAACAGGCGGACGAGCCGAAAAGACTCTTTCCAAAACGCGCGCCTTCTTCATCGGCCCAATCGACCAGACGGACCGTAACCGGCGGCACTCCCTCGGCATGGAGACGCCGCAGAATTTCCGCTCCGGCGAAAACATTCAAGCAACCATCGAGCCAGCCGCCATTTGGAACGGAGTCGATATGACCGCCAATGAGCAACGTTTTTGGCGAAGCTCCGCGCAATGTGAACCACAGATTGCCCGCCGCATCCTGGTGAGATTCGACTGGAACTCCGCTCAGTTTTTCCCTGAGAAACTGCCGCGCCTTGACCCACGTCGGCGTGAACGCCACACGTTGTGCGCCATTTTCATCGCCCGTCAGCGCGCGAAGTTCCTTTAGTTCAGCAATCGTGCGAGCGGGATCGAGTGCGTTCATGAGTGCTGCTACAAAAGCGCGTGAAATTCGTCCACTGTTAGTCCGGCGTCGCGAGCGATGCCGCCCATGGTGAAAGCGTTGATCGGGTTATGCCTGGGAATAGTTAGAATTCTGGAGCCATCTGACAGAATCGTGTGCTTGCCTTCTCTAACCAAGTGGAAACCTACTTTTTGTAGTGCTCGGATTGCGTTCTGATGATGCACACCAGCGATTTTCGGCATGGTTAGAAGGTGACTTCCACTTCGCGGATATTCTCTTCGCGGTTCATTTCTTTCAGAACTGAGAGGTATTCGCTGATTGCGATGCGAATGTTTTCCAACGCTTCAGACTCCGTGCTGCCTTGAGACCAGCAACCCGGCAACGCAGCGCATCCCACCGAAAACCCCTCTTCGGATTCCTTCAGAATGACCGGATAGGTGATGCTCATGACCTAAAACTACTCGAAAGCAATCGTCTGTCGAATGCTACACTGGCGGCGGCGTCGTGCGCGAATCGGTGGCTAACAATTGCGGAAGCATGCCGCTGCCGGCAGGAACGAGCGTGACTTCGGCTTTGCCAGAGAGCACGCGCTCCACTTCCAGAACGTCGAACAAGACTTGGGCCACACGTGCATCGCGCGAAATATGTTCCAATGCGCCGCCGACAATCTGAGGCCGGATGGCTGCCGCCTTGGCAAATTCGATCGCAGCCTGACGCTCGGCCGTGCTTGTAATGACGCTCACTTGATTCGCGCCGTCCTGCTTGATTGCTGACGTGACCTGGCGCAGGCGATTAACCACTTTGCTCTCAATTTGACGGATCATTTCCAAGTCGCGAAAATGGACTTTCCTAATATAGACCGAGCCGAGTTTGTAGCCCCATTCTTGCGACGAGGCGGTGACTTCTTCGCGCACCGTGAGACTCATCGCGTGGCGATTTTCCAGCATGTCGCCGAGCTTCATATTGCTCAGGCAACGCACCGTGGCGCTGCTCACATTGGCAGCGAGCGAGCCACGCGGATTCGCATTGCGGAACAGATACGCGACCGGATCGCTGATGAACATTTCATACCAAATGCCGATGCCCATCGGTGCGCCTTCCTCGGAATTCACCGGCTGACTGCGCAGATAAACCTGGTCGAGTCGCAGGTCGAGCACGTGGCATTTTCCCAGCCAATGCACGATGAGCGCGGCAGGGCCTAGCTTGAAGATCAGGATATGAAATCCGGGTTCGTCGATGATGCCGATGACCTTGCCAAAGAGCACGTAAACGTGGGCGCGCCGTTCCTCGACGATGACGTAGCCTCCTAACAAACGGAGAAACGCCAGCACCATCGGAATCAGGATAAACATCCCGAAAAAGGCGACTGCAACTGCGATGAAAAAAGAGGTGATAGCGCTCATTGGTCCACCTCCAGAATGGCGCGTTTCGCACCGTCAAAGAGCCGCAACCGAACGCTCTTTCGATAAGCTTCGAGGACGTTTTCGCCTTTTGATTTCAAGCCTTCGAGTTGATCCGCGAGGGCAATCAGCGGCTCGAGTTCGGCTTGCACTTTGAGCGTTTCGATTTCCACTGCGCGCTTGGAAAGCACGATTTTTTGGTCCGCCGAAGCATGGGCCAAACTGATGTCCGACGACACGTGATTGTGAGCGGTATTGATCGCGGCTAGAGCCGATTCTACCTCGGGCGGCGGATCAATTCCGGTGATCAGCGACGCCTCCAGTTGAATGCCATAACGCGCCGCAGACGAGCTGCATTCCTGCTCCATCCGGTCGTTCAGGTCGCGCAGGTTTTTGCGCAAATCGTTGATGGAAACACCCGCGATGCTGAGCGTATTGGCACCACCGCCTTCCTCCGCGATAATGATTGGCGGCGCCTCGAAATTCGCGATGCGTTCGCGCAAGATGCTGATGAAATAACCCATCACGTGAATGATCGGATTGCGCACGGCAAACAGATACGCGTAGAGGTTGCGTTCGTCGGCTTTGTAACGAATCTGGCCGGTCAATCCCGTGTTCAGTTGATCCTTCGTCACCGCGTCAAGAATGGTGCCGTTTTGATTCGCTTCCGGCGTTTCCAGATCGTAGGCCATGCTGATCGTTTGCGTCGCGATCGGCACTTTGTAAACACGCTCCCAAGGCCATTTGAAATACGGGCCGCCGGGCTGAATGACGCGCAATTGCGGGTAGTTATAACGCTCGCGCTCCTCGGGATTCAGCCCGCCGGACATCGGATCGTCGAGGGTGGAACCGCCGATTCGCTGGGCGCGGCCAAAGCTGGTTTTCACGGCGCGCTCGCCTTGGTTGACAGTATAAACGCCAGCGGCGAGATAGCGGACGAGGAACCAAAGGACGAATCCGAAAAAGAGGCCGGCAGCAATCATGGTGCGAGTTTTGTAGAGTGAAATCGAACTCGAACCAAGTCTTTTCGACTGACCCTCCGCGGCTTACATTTCGTTCTAACTCCGATGAAAAAACTAGTCCTCTTGTTAGTGTTAGCTGTCTGCCATTTCGCTCACGCGGAAACCAAAGTGCTCGTCGCGGCGGCGTCCGATTTGCAATTCGTTTTTCCTGAATTGATCGCCCAATACGAGGCGGCGCATCCCGATGTGAAAATCGGCGCGACCTACGGTTCATCCGGCAAATTCTACGAGCAGATTCGCAATGGCGCGCCGTTCGATTTGTTTCTCTCGGCGGACGCGGCGTTCCCGCAGAAATTGATCGGCGATGGCAAGGCAGCGGAAGCGGATTTCTTTCTCTACGGCATCGGGCGTCTCGTCGTTTGGGTGCCGAAAACCTCGACGCTCGACCTCGGGAAAAAAGGCATCGGAGTTGCAGTCGATTCTGCGGTGAAAAAAATCGCGATCGCGAATCCGGAACACGCGCCCTACGGACGAGCGGCGGTCGCGGCGTTACAAAAACTCGGCCTCTACGACGCGGTCAAAGACAAGCTCGTTCTCGGCGAAAACGTCGTCCAGGCGGCGCAATTCGTCGAAACCGGAGCGGCGGACATCGGCGTGATCGGATTGTCCATCGCGCTCGCGCCACGTTTGCAATCGGAAGGAAAATACGTCGAGGTGCCGCTCGATTCGTATCCGAAACTCGAGCAAGGCGGCGTGGTTTTGGCCACGGCTAACATCGAGGAAGCGCGGAAGTTCAAAGCCTGGTTAGAATCCGATGCAACTCGGATCATTTTGCAAAAATACGGATTTGCCTTGCCGCTGAAGAACGCGGAAGTGGTTCCATGATTTACCTCGACCACAACGCCACGACGCCGCTTTCACCCGTGGCGCTGGCGGCGATGCGGCCGTATCTCGAGCAACATCACGGCAACCCATCGAGCATTCACGCGGCGGGCCGGACCACTCGCGCGGCGCTCGACGACGCCCGCGATGCGCTGGCCCGACAATGGGGCGTGAAGCCACACGAGTTGATCTTCACCGGCGGCGGCACGGAGGCGGACAACCTCGCCATTCTCGGGCTTGCACGCGAGTTGCAGTCGAATGGAAAACACCTCATCACCGTCCAGACCGAGCATCACGCGGTGCTCCAGGCGTTTGAACATCTCGCCCGATTCGAGGGCTTTGAAGTGACGTTTTTACCAGTCGACTTCCAGGGGATTCTCGACCCGAACGAACTCGCCGCAGCGATTCGACCCGACACGACGCTTTGCTCCGTGATGACCGCGAACAACGAAACCGGCGTCCTGCAACCGCTCGCCGAGATCAGCCGAATTTGCAGGGAGCGCGGCGTCCTCCTTCACAGCGACATGATCCAATCGCTCGGCAAGGAACCGGTCGATCTCGCGCTCGTCGATGCGGCGTCGTTTGCCGCCCATAAATTTTACGGTCCACTTGGAGCGGGATGTCTTTTTTTGAAAGCTGGCGTGTCGATTCGGGCGTTGCATCACGGCGGTGCGCACGAAAATCAGCGGCGGCCCGGCACCGAAAATGTGGCGGCGATCGTCGGCATGGCGGCGGCGGCACGCGAGGCAGAGGAAAAACGATCTGCCGAGCAGGAACACGAGCGGAAATTGCGCGATCGACTCTGGTCCGGCATCGAACCCCTCGGCGCGCAGCTCAACGGCCATCCCACGCAACGGCTCGCCAATACACTGAACGTCAGCTTTCCCGGACTCGACGGCGAAGCGCTCCTTTTCGGGCTCGATCTGGCGGGCGTCTGCGTTTCCAGCGGGTCGGCCTGCATGGTCGGCAGCGTGTTGCCATCGCACGTCTTGATGGCGATGGGCGTGGCGGAATCGACCGCGGCGGCAACGATTCGATTCTCACTCGGACGAGAAAACACCCCTGCCGAGATCGACGAAACCATTGGACGACTCGACGAGGTCGTTCGACGATTGCGGGCGATGAGTTCGCTCTAACTCCGATGAAAAAAAGCATCCAGCTAGCCGGTCAGCTTTTCCTCGATTTGTTTCGCACTCCGGTGCAAAAACCCTCGCGGAAACGTGGCCCCGGCGGGTTGCAAATCGACGCCGCGCTCACGGCACAATCCGCCGCGCTGCTCGCCAATGCTGGTGCCGACGACGTTGCGCAAAAAGTCCGCGTCGCGTGGAATTCCCGACTCACCACCACCGCTGGCATAGCCCGTTTTCGAGAAAATCTTGTCGTGCTGAATCCGCGACTTTCTGAGTTCAGTTCCAGTGAAGTGGACCGCACGTTGCGTCACGAACTGGCCCATTTGCTGGCTCACGCCCGCTTTCGTCGTCGCCGCATCGCCCCGCATGGCGCGGAATGGCAACAAGCCTGCCGCGACCTTGGGCTCGTCGATGAAAAGCGGTGTCACGACCTGCCATTGCCGCGTCGCGTCGTCGAGCGGAAGCACGTTTACGCCTGCATCCATTGCCGCGAAACGTATCCGCGCGTGCGCCCGATTCGGCGGAAAGTGGCCTGTCTAAAATGTTGCCGGACGCACAATCGCGGCCGATTCCACGAGCGCTTTCTCCTGCGCAAAGTTCGCTGAACGAGCGGGCAAATTCAGCCGAGTTTGAAAAAACTCCATCGCAGATCTTGCGACGTTTTAAGATCATCGGCGAAGCTAGCAGTCGGCTCGCACCAGACACACGTTCACTCCTTCCGAGCCTTCCTCTAACAATCCCATGAAACTCCGGTCAGAAACAAATCAGGGAGTATAAATAAAAAGGCGTTCCGTTGACGGCTCGCGCTTTATTATAAGGCCCCTCATCCAACCGACTTGCCGACTTTTGAAAACGGTTACTCGTAATGGGGACTGCCGCCTGTGTCTCTAACGTTGGGGGTGGAGGGGGTGGTTGCACCGGGAAATAGAACTCGTCGCCTTCTATTACTTTCGCTGTGACGCCGGTGCTTGCTCCCACACTGTAGAATATTACCAATTCTTTCACCTTAAATGGTGCGGGATCAAAGCCGGCCATCTCAGTGCTACTCTGGACGCTCCTTTTACCTGCCGCCAAGAGGGATCGCACTCGGCCGGTAACATCAACTGTTTTATCCTTCGAGCCGTAAGTGGCCTTCATAATTGCCACTCCGCCCGTGGCGGTTCTAGCACTCAGATCCGCATTGACTTCCTCGACATAACGGTTGGCTACAGAGCTTGCGATATCCAGATCATTGGTGACTTGCGCTGGGGCTACGTCAAATTCCGTTTTCCCATCAGTGACCCGCCATTTGCTTCCATTGTTCTTGATACGCTTGACCTGCACGCCTGGCGGAAAAGCGGTAATCCCACTGGCAGACGTAATGGATACGCGGTGCAAAATAAAATAAACGCCTTCTGCCGCTAATCTTCGAGGAATGGGAGTAGGTGCCGGTGTTGGAGTTGGTGCCGGTGTAGGAGTAGGAGTAGGAGTAGGAGTAGGAGTGGGCGGAGGTGGTGTCGGCATAACCATTACGATGGGAGCCGGTGGATGGGCTTTTTTCCAAGCCACATAGCCGAAGTAACCCAAAATCCCAAACAACAGCACCAACTGGAAGATACGCATCTTGTAAAACGACTTTAATGTTACCCCACGTTCAGACTCACCTCATTGCTCCAGAGGCCGACTTGGGCATCGCCTACCCGGTAGATGGCTCGGTAGGTCCATTTTGTAGGAGTGGCGGGGAACGGCGCGGTGTCGTTGTCGTTCGGCGTTGTATCAATGGTCAGCGGGATAAAACCTTTACCGTCGCCGCGATCCACTTCGATCTGGCAGGCATCGAGGAAGGCGCTATTTCCATTCCAGTTCCATCCTATTGTGACGTGATTACCAGAGACATCCGCAGTAATCACCGGCTGAACGATGGTGAAATCGGGCGCTGTCTGTCCGGCTCCAACGATGCCGAGGCCTTTACCGATGGTGTCGGTGTAACCTTCCGCTTTTTTCCAGCGGGCGATGTCTTCAAACAGCCAATTCAGCAATCCATAGGAAGGGGTGCCGGCCGGAGGCGTAAGCACCGCAGGCACGGGCGGAGTGGCCACCGTGCTGGCGTCCGACGTGCCGGTGGCGAGGCTGTTGCGCCAAGCGGTGGCAGCGGGGCCATCGTTGCGACGTGCCGGGAGGTAAATGGACCAAGCCCAGATGAGCCAGTCGAGCGTGAGCTGGAGACGCGCTTGTCGCGCCGCACTGATGTCGAGCGCCAAGTAATACGACGCGATTTTGCTCTTCAGATTGTTAAAGAAAGTGATCTGATCGCCTTCGCGGAGTGGATAGTAGGGTTGATTAGCCATGGGTGTTGTTTTGTTGGGTTTTAGGATGCGGGGACGGGTGAAAGAGCAAATAGGCGGGTTTTTGAGGCCGCACGGGGCTAAAAGCCGAAAAAATGAGGTAATCTGTCGCGGATAACCTCGCAGTTGCCTCGCCCAACCCCGCATCGGGGGCACATAACCCTGCAACTCCGATGGAAAACCCTGCATCAACGGCAGACAACCCCGCAGCCGCCTCGGACCACCTCGCAGGAGAACCGGATAACCTTCGAGCAGAGGCAGACAACCCCGCACCTGAATTCCCCAACCTCGCATCCGCCCAGGATAACCCCGTATGGGTCGGAAATAACCCGCCGCCTAATCCAAGATACCTGCAGGCTTGCTTTTCAGAAAAAGAGCAGGCGTTCCGGCGTTCTTGCAATGCGCAATCAACAACACAGAACACAGCCAATCCGCTTCAAGAAAACGGGTCAAGAAAATGTTTTAAGCTTTTTTACAACCAATGGGTTCATCCAGTGCCAACGCACGCGTTCTGGATTTTTCAGTCGAGTTGGAAGAAACTCTGGGCGGTCGCGGTGGTGTGGGCGGCGAAAGTTTCCAACGATTCGCCACGGGCGGCGGCGAGGGTTTCGGCGACGAGTCGGGTGTGGGCGGGTTCGCAGCGTTTCCCGCGAAAGGGGACGGGCGCGAGGTAGGGGCAATCGGTTTCGACCATGAATTGGCCCGGCTGTAAAACGCGGGCGGCGGCGCGCATGTTTTCGCCGTTTTTAAAGGTGGCGATGCCGGTGAAGGAGACGAGGTGGCCCATGTCGATGACTTGGCGAAGCCGGTCGAGGTCTTCGCCGAAGCAGTGGAAAACGCCCCGAACCCGGCTGCCGTATTCGGCGAGAATGGCGACGGTGTCGTCCCAGGCGGCGCGTTGATGGATGACCACATTCAAATGAAACTCCGCTGCAATTTCGAGTTGGGCACGGAAAAATCGGGCTTGTCGCGCCTTTTGGGCGTCGGTCTCGTTTCGGTAGTAGTCGAGCCCGGTTTCGCCAATGGCTGCGACGCGATGGGTGCGGGCCATTTCCCTCAAACTCGACTGAAAATCGTCGGGTTCTTCGTCCACGTTGTTCGGGTGAACGCCGATGACGGCGGAGATCTGGGGAAATTTTGAGGCGAGTTCCAGGCTTCTCTGGCTGCTCTCGAGGCCGGTGGCGATAGTGATGATCCGAGTGACATCCGATTCAGCCGCACGCTGAAGAATCTCGGCGAAATCCGGCGCAAACTCCGGGTAATCGAGGTGCGCGTGGGTGTCGATCAGCATGGGATTTGCCACAGAGAGCACAGAGGACACAGAGGAGGGCGCGCTCCGGAAGCAGAGACGCTCAATATTTCACCACTGGATGACCGAGCTGGCCCAGGTCAATCCGCCGCCGAAGACGACCAGGAGAACGTAGTCGCCTTCCTTGATGCGGCCGGAGCGGTTGGCTTCGTCGAGGGCGATGGCGACGGCTGCGGCGGAGGTGTTGCCGTATTTGTCGAGGTTGACGAAAAAGCGGTCCATGGAGACTTTCATGCGCTCGGCGATGGCTTCGATGATGCGAATGTTGGCCTGATGCGGGATGACGCAGGCGATTTGGTCCGTGGTGATGCCGGCTTCATCCAGCGCGGTGGTCGCGGCGCGGAGCATGGCGGTGACGGCTTGTTTGTAGGTCTCTTTGCCGTTCATCTTGATGGTGTTCAAGTGGGCGTCGATGTTCTCGAGTGTGACCGGGCAGGCCGAGCCGCCGCCGGGCATGATGAGGATGTCGGAGTAGTTCCCGTCGCTGCCCATGTCGGTGCTGAGGATGCCGTGGGTGCCTTCGCGGGATTGCAAAATGGCCGCTCCGGCGCCGTCGCCGAAGAGCACGCAGGTGTTGCGATCGGTCCAATCGACGCACGAGCTGAGCTTGTCCGCGCCGATGACGAGGATGGTCTCGTAAGTGTGGTTGCAGATGAATTGTTGGGCGACTTCGATGCCGTAGAGGAAGCCGGAGCAGGCAGCGGAAAGATCGAAGCAAGCGGCGTTTTTCGCGCCGAGTTTCTTTTGCACCCAGCAGGCGGTTGCGGGGAAAAATGTATCGGGCGTGACGGTGGCCACGATGATCATGTCGATGTCTTCAGCAGTGATTTCGGCCTGTTCCATGGCTCGGAGCGCGGCGGAAACGCACATGTCGCTGGTCTGTTCGCCGACGGCGGCGATGCGGCGTTCCTTGATTCCGGTGCGGGAAACGATCCATTCGTCGGACGTTTCGACGAGTTTTTCCAACTCGGTATTGGTCAGGATTTTCTCGGGAACGTAGGAGCCGGTCCCGATGATCGAGACGGGCCTACGCGGCTGAATGGGTCGGAGTTTCATCGGCGGATGGTGTGGAAAACTGGGCGTCGTAGGCGGCGATCTCCTCGACGATGTGCGGATTCACCTGGTGGGAAACAGATTCGACTGCAACTCGAATGGCATTTTTGATCGCGCGCGGGCTGCTCGATCCGTGGGCGATGATGACGATGCCATTGACGCCGAGCAGGGGACTGCCGCCGTATTCATCGGGGTCGATGCGTTTTTTCAGCGCGCGGAACGCACCTTTGGCGAGGTAAGCGCCAGCCATGCGGATCGGGTTTTTCACGAGTTCGTGCTTCAGCCACGACATGATCGCGACGGCGATGGATTCGCAGGTTTTCAGGACGACGTTGCCGACAAAACCGTCGCAAACGACGACTTCGACCGGGTCTTCAAAGAGATCGTGGCCCTCGACGTTACCGCGAAAATTGAGGCTCGATTGTTTGAGCAATGGGAAAACTTCCTTGGTGAAACCGGTGCCTTTCGTTTCTTCGCCGCCGATCGACATGAGGCCGACGGAAGGGTTGGCGTAGCCGAGAACGTGCTTGGAATAAACCGAGCCCATGATGCCGTATTGGAGGAGATGGATCGCCTTCGGATCGGGATTCGCACCGGCATCGATGATCAGGAAAAGATTCGTTTCCGTCGGCATGACAGTGGCGATGCCCGGACGATCGACGCCCGGAAGCGTGCGGAGTTTGATCTGGGCCGCCGTGACAACCGCCCCGGTGTGACCGGCAGAGACGAACGCGTCGGCGTCGCCGGATTTTACGAGTTCCATCGCTCTCGCGAGAGAGGAATCTTTCTTTTTACGAACCGCATCCAGCGCGGCGTCGGTCATCAGAACGACTTCCGTAGTGTGCAAAAACGCGATGCGAGGGTCGGAGAACTTTTTTGAATCGAGTTCCAGTCGAATGGCGGCTTCGTCGCCAACGAGATAAAGTTTTTCGATTTCGGGAAATTCGCGAAGCGCTTCGATGGCGCCAGCGACTTCATTTTTCGGGGCAAAATCGCCACCCATTGCGTCGAGGGCGACTTTCATTCGAGTTCCATCCTAATCATCGGCATAAACAAAACGAGATGCCAGTGAACCAAATCACAGTGGCATCTCGCAAGTTTTGAATGGGTGCTGTTTTTAGCCCTCGATGGTGAGGACCTGGCGACCGTTGTAGTAGCCGCAGGAAGCGCAGGCGACGTGAGACGGTTTCCGGCTGCCGCATTGGCCGCATTTGCCGAATTGAGGTGCATGCCAACGATTGGCCGCACGACGGGTGCGGAGGCGCATTTTCGAGGTTTTACGTTTTGGGACTCCCATTTTAACTCCTAAATTCTACGGTTTGATCTCTAATTGGTCTAAAGCGTCCCACGCCTTGGGAGCGTCGGACGGGCTGTTTTCTAAATTGACCTCCACCGTAGTCACACGAGCGCCGGGGCAACTCGTCTGGCCATCCCAATCGCAATGCGGATGGGTCGGAAGGGCCAGCAATATGTCCTCCCTCATGGCAGGCGTCAAGTCGATCATTTCGGGTCCGGTGAGCTCGATTTGCATGGCAAATTCATCGAAATGAAATGTCCGCTCGAATTTCTGCAAACAGCGGACACATTCCATTTCCAAGCCGACGGAAAGCTGGCCGGTGGCGAACAATCCGCCCTCGGAAAGGCCGATATCGACCGAGTAGTGGACCGGCGAAACGGGAGAAATGAGTTCGTTCGAACTCAACTCTAAAATGTCGTGATCCTCATCTCCCTCGAGATGCAGGCCGGTGGGCGGGATTTGGTTGAGATGGACTTTCATGGTGCAAATTCTGGCAGAAATCCCGAAATGCCAACCTGATTTAGGCCGTGGACGAGTGGGAAAATTTATCCTTCAGCGCTTGCAAAACGACTGGCGGAACGAAACTTGAGACATCGCCACCGAGCCGGGCGACTTCCTTGACGATGCGCGAGCTGATGTAGGTGTAATCCTCTTTCGGCGTCAGGAAAATCGTCTCAAACGAGGCTTCCAGTTTCCGATTCATGAGAGCCATTTGGAACTCGAATTCGAAGTCCGATACCGCCCTAAGTCCCCTCACCACGGCGACGGCTTTTTCCTCGCGCACCAGATCGACGAGCAATCCGTCGAAACGCACGACGCGGACGTTTTTGATATGACTGCAACTCGACTGTAAAAGCGCCGCGCGTTCTTCCATGGAAAAAAGCGGCCCTTTCGAGCGGTTGAACGCGACCGCGATGATGATCTCGTCGAAAAGCTGCGCCGCCCGCTCCAGCACGTCGAGGTGGCCAAACGTCAGTGGATCGAAGCTGCCGGGGTAAATCGCTTTGCGCACGCCGCTGACTTTGCGCTTCTCCGCGGGATTCGGAAATAGAAATTTAATCGAGATACTTCGCCAGCGATTCGCGGAGGGCGGTTCGCGCACGGAAGAGCAGACTTTTTACTCCAGGCACGGTCTGTTTGAGAACGACCGCCATTTCCTCATACGGCATTTCTTCGTAACGCCGCAAAACGATCGCCATCCGCTGCTGCTCAGGAAGTGCATCGATTGCCGCCTGGATCGCCGCGAATTTCTCCGTGTCGAGCATCTCCGCGGACGGCGTTTTTTGGTGCTCGTCGCGCATTTCGTCATCAACGGGATCGCTCCGATCCGCGCGGCTGCGACGGCGGCTTTCATTGAAAACCAGATTCCGCACAATCGTATAAAGCCAGGTGGTAAACTTCGCACTCGGCTGATAACGCCCCGCCGATTTCCAGATGCGGACAAAGACTTGTTGCGCCAGATCTTCCGCTTCGCGCTCCGAGCCGAGCATGCGAACGATCGCCCCGTAAACGCGGTTTTGATGACGCTCGATCAGTTCACGCATCGCGGATTCTTCCCCACCTGCAATCAGCCGCATCAGGGCGAGGTCGCGCTCATTTTCGACATCAAGGGGGGCACTCAACTCGATCACGGTAGTTCCGAATATCGCCACGGCACAAGTCATTCCCCGGAATGAACTGCCCCGATTTCGGGAAGTTGCGCCGTGAGTTCACTGCAACTCCGATGGAAACTTGTAATTGGCCGAGATTGTGAAAACTTTCACAAAGTCAATGCACGCCTCCTTCGACCGACTCCTGCCCGCCAATCTCCGGCCGATCTTTGCCAAAGTCGTCGAAGGCGTTCGCATCAGCGACCAGGACGCGCTCACTCTTTACGCGTCAAACGACCTCCAGGCCGTCGGCATGATCGCCGACCATGTGCGCCGTCAGAAAAACGGCAACCGCGCTTCCTACATTCTCAATCGTTACATCAATTACTCGAATTTGTGCATTCTCTCGTGCCAGTTTTGCGCGTTTGCCGCTCGGAAACGCGACGCGCACGCCTTCGAGATGGCCATTCCCGAAGTCGTCGCAAAAACACAGGAAGCGCTCGCCCAAGGCATCACCGAGATTCACATGGTCGGCGGGTTGCATCCAACTTTGAAGGGCGACTGGTATCTCGAACTCCTCAGATCGCTCCGTGCATTAGACCCTGACTTGCATCTAAAAACGTTCACCGCGATCGAGATCCGGCACTTGGCCCAGCGGGTTTTCAAGAAATCCATCCGCGAAACACTGGAACTCCTCCGCGAAGCCGGTCTCGGCTCGCTCACCGGCGGCGGCGCAGAAATCTTCGACCCCGAGATTCGCGACCAAATCTGCCGCGGCAAAGAATCCGGCGCCGAATGGCTGGAAGTTCATCGGACCTGGCACGAAATGGGCGGCCGCAGCACCTCCACCATGCTCTTCGGCCACATCGAAACGTCCGCGCACCGCGTCGATCACCTCCGCCAACTGCGCGAACTCCAGGACGACACCAGCGGTTTCACCGGCTTCGTCCCGTTCGCCTTCGTCCCGGAAACCACGGAAATGGCCCATATTCCCCCGGCCACCGCGTTCGACGAACTCCGCAACCTCGCCGTCAGCCGCATTTACCTCGATAACTTCGACCACCTCACCGGCTACTGGATCGCCATGGGACTCCCGCTCGCCCAGCTCTCGCTGAACTACGGCGTCGATGACCTCCACGGGACGATCATGGAAGAAAAAATCTTCCACATGGCCGGCGCCACCACGCCGCAATCGCAGACCGTCAACACCCTCGAAAAAACCATCCGCGAAGCTGGCTTCGAGCCGTTTCAGCGCGACAGCGTCTACAATCCGATAGAAAAGCCGGAAGCTGTCCTCGTTTAACGAAAAATCGCCCAGCGGAGCTTGGCCGACGTGGAGCGTGGATTGGCGTGCTGTTCCGCCGGGCTCGCACGAATCACCGTGCGGCAGATTTCACTGTAACTCCCATCAGAAAAGCCCGCCTTGAACGCCTGCTTCACTCGCCGATCTTCGCCTGAGTGAAACGTCAGGATCGCCACGCGGGCTCCGGGATTCAGCACAAACGGTAGATTCCGCAGAAACGTCTCCAGCGCGGAAAATTCCTCATTCACCGCCACGCGGATCGCCTGGAAAACCCGCCGTAGAGTCGGCTCTAACTCGACTCGTTTTTCGTCCTGCACCGCCCGCTCGATTTCTGAGCGGAGTTGCATCGTAGTCTGCAGACGGCGCCCAGCCAATCGACTCGCAATCAATTCCGCCAGCGGCTCATCGGCATTCTCGCGCAGCGCCGTTGCCAGCTTCGTCGCGTCCACCTTTTCCAGCCATTGTGCCGCCGACAACCCGCGTTTCGGATTCATCCGCATATCGAGCGGGCCGTCGAACTTGACGGAAAAACCACGCGTCGGATCGTCAATCTGCATCGACGACAATCCCAAATCTGCCAGCACGCCATCGATACCATTCCACCCTAACTCCGTTGTGATTTTCGCCAGGCCCGCATAATTGCTCTGGCGCACGATGAGGCTTTCCGCCGGAAACCCCAGCGCCCGCAACCGCGCCTCCGTTTTCGGCTGCTCCAACGGATCGACATCCAGCCCGAGCAACACCCCGCCGGGTTGCAACCTCGGCAAAATCTCCCCGGCATGACCGCCAAACCCCAACGTCGCATCCACAAAACGCTCGCCCGGCTGCGGCCGCAACACCTCGAGAATCTCCTCCACCAAAATCGGACGGTGCGCCCCGGCCGGCGTCTTGCCCGCGTCGAGCACCTTCGCCAGCGTCTCCGCATCGCCCTGATGCTCTTTGTATTTCAGGTCGAATCGCCGCGGATTCTTGCCGCTATAACGCACCCGGCGGCGGTGAGGGGAGGAGGAATCGTCAGACACGACTGGAAGTTGAATCACTTTTCCCGGCAATCAAGCCTGTCGCCACGGCATTTCTGATGGCTTGCGGGTAGAGAGCTAAACTAACTCAGCAACCAATGGCTTTTCCTTGGCCAGGTGGCTCACTTGCATGATGGAAAAGCCGAGGACTTTGCCATCTTTATCGACGCGCTCCATGACGGCGTCGTTATTCGTCTCCCGCATGTAGCCTGCTCCTTCCGAAAAGAGGACCTCCAGAAAATCCGCCTCTGCGTCAAACCAGACTTTTATGGGTTGGGCCATAATAGGATGCCTTTCTTGGGTTGATTGGTGAGATAAGCCGTGACGACAAATGCATCGTCAGCACCATACTTTACCACGATGCAGAGCCATTTGTCGCCCACTTTGGTGCCGATATAATACCGGTAAAGTAACTCCGCAGCCGAGTCGCTTTTGGATTGAACGACAAACGTTGGATGGAGAAGCGTTTGCTCCAGTGCGGCTTCCAGATTCGCCATTTCTGGATGCTCCAAAATATGGAGTTTGCGTTCGTCCGTAAGTCGGACGTCACGGCCTTGATGGTCTTTCAAGATCAAAAGCTCAGAACGAGAACTCGCCCTGGGTTTTTTTCAGCGGAGTTGCAGTCGTATCTGCGGAAATGGGACGAAGTTGTTTGGCGAATTCGGCTTCGATTTCGGTGGTGAGGCCTTTGAATTCGCAGCGGCGCATTTCGGCGATCCAGTCCTCGTAGCGTGGGGAAATGGTGAGGGCGTCGAGCGGCTGGGGGAGGGGGAGGTCGAGGTCGAGGCGGACCATTTCGCAGTTTTGCTCGATCTGGGCGCGGGAGTTGATGATTTTCTCGCGGACTTTTTCGCTGACGATGGCGGCGGGGCTTTCTGTGACTGCAGCGAGCATTTTGCCGAGGCTGCCAAATTGCTGGATGAGCTGGGTGGCGGTCTTCGGGCCGATGCCGGGGACGCCGGGGATGTTGTCCACGCTGTCGCCGATGAGGGCCAATATGTCGCCGATTTGCTGGGGTGCGACGCCCCATTTCCGCTCGACGGCTTCGGGGCCAAGGAGGGCGTGCGGATCGGTGGGTTGGGCGAGGTCGGTTTTGTTGGTGGAGTAGATGTGGACTTGCGGGCCGACGAGCTGGAAAAGGTCTTTGTCGTTCGTGGCTAAGATTACGTTGTAACTCCGATCCCGCGCGGCGACGGCGTAGCTGGCCATGAGGTCGTCGGCTTCGTGGCCGGGGAGGCCAAGGCTGGCGAGGCCCATCATGGGCATGAGATCGCGGATGGCCCCGAGCTGGGGAATCATGTCGCCGGGCATCTCGGTGCGCTGGGCTTTGTAGTCGGGCTGGAGGGCGGTGCGGCGTTCGGGGAGGCCTTCATCCCAAATGACGGCGGCCAAATCCGGCTGGAGGTCTTTCAGCATTTTCCGGACGGTTTTAACGAAGCCGTAGATGGCGTTGGTCGGGGTGCCGGCGGAGTTGGTCAGTCCGCGAATGGCGAAAAACGAGCGGTAAACGTAGTAGTGCCCGTCGATGAGGAGGAGTTTTTTGATCATGGAGAGAAAGGTAGATCGGATGATCTATCTCGTCGGACTCGGTTCATCGGAGTTAGAACGATATGGAGAAATCGTCTGTGACTGGAGCAATGGCAACGGGATCGAGGCACAGCCTCGACGCTACATTCACGTGGGGAGCCTCATTTTTCACTCGGTGCTTGCGGGTCTTCTCGGTGGATCAAGGGACCGGCGTGATCGTGGCGCTGCCCTGGAGTCCGGGCTGGCCAATGACGGACGCGGTGATGAGGTAGGCGTTGCCGACTGTCATGGAACGCGTCGGGACGGCTTCGTTGTATTCGAGGTGCTCGCCGGGATTGATCGTGAGGACGCTGATTTCCTGAGCGAAATTGCGGTCGGTCGAGTAGGTGTAAAAAATCTTGCCGTCAATCGAGCGGCCGGTGATTTCGATGCGTTGCGCCGAGGGAAATGTGAGGGCGACCATGGTGCTGGTATAGTTTGTCACCAGAACGCGGACGCCGAGCTGGCGGGTTGAGCCGAGTGAAGGCGCGAGGGTCTCGGGCTCGACGGTGACTTGGACGCCGGAGTATTTTTTGCCCTTCGACTGGCCCCCGCCAAAAAGACCAAAAGGATGGATTACGTGCCAGAATACGCCGTGTCGAGGAGCGGGAGTAAAGGCGGCTGCGGCAGCGGAATTGGCAACGGGTGCTGAAGTTGCGGGAGTGGGTTTCTCGGATTTTGCGAACGGATGCAAGACGCGCCAGCCGAGGCCATGTTCGCTCGGAGGCTGATATTTCGGCGCTTTGGGTTCGCTGGAACAAGCGGCGAGCGAGAGGAGGAGGACGGCGGAAAAAACAGAGCGGAGTTGCATACGTATCGGGATACACAAACCGGTTGAGGGTTGCAATGGACTTCGATTTCGCGGACAAAGGCGGGATGCGACGTTCCCTGGCGGTTTTTGCGATTCTCCTCTGCGGTCTAGCCTCCATCGCTGGCGCGAAAAAGAAACCGCTGGTCACCGTGCGTTTCTACGCCGAAGTCGCGGAAAACAATGGCGCCACCTTCGGCACGGAAGTTCCGTTGCTCGATGGTTCGGGTAACATCCGTATCTCGAAAATCGCCACCGTCTCAGAGCAGGACATGGTGGCGTTTACGCCATTTCAAAACGCCGACGGATCGATTGGCACGTATTTTTTCCTCGATGACCACGGCAAGCTCGTCCTCGAGACGCTGAGCATGGAATCGCGTGGCAAGATCCTGATGGGCCTCGTCAATGGTCGACACGTCACCGATCTGATGATCGATAAACGGATCAGCGACGGCATTGCGGTCATCCCGACCGGGCTCACGCCGCAGGACATCGACGTTTTGCGCAAAGCGATCAAGCTGCGCGAAAGCAAAAACGCAGCGGCTGCATCGGCGGCGCCACAGTAAATTTTCATCCGAGTTAGATCGGAATTGCACCGAGCAGCGGCATTCCTATAATGCGCGTTCCCAATCTTTAAAAAATCCATATGAGTTACACCGATATCACTCCTCCAGCCGGGGAAAAAATCACCATCGCCAACGGCAAACTGACCGTTCCGGCGAACCCCGTTATTCCATTTATCCGTGGCGACGGCACCGGTCCCGATATCTGGGCTTCAAGCGTCCGCGTGCTCGATGCAGCGGTGGAAAAAGCTTACGGCGGCGCGAAGAAAATTGCGTGGTTCGAGGTTTTTGCCGGGGAGGAATCTTTCAAGAAATTTAACAACTGGCTCCCGGACGACACCGTCGAGGCGTTTAAGGAATATCTCGTCGGCATCAAGGGCCCGCTGACGACGCCCACCGGCGGCGGGATTCGCTCGCTGAACGTCGCGCTGCGCCAGATGCTCGATCTGTTTGTTTGTCTGCGCCCGGTGCAATATTTTACCGGCGTGCCGAGTCCGGTGAAGCATCCGGAGAAGGTGAACATGACGATTTTCCGTGAGAATACGGAGGACATTTACGCCGGGATCGACTTCGAAGCGGGCGGCGAAATGGCGCTGAAGACAATCGAATTTTTGAAGACGAATTTTCCAAAGGAGTTCAAGAAGATTCGCTTTGGCGAGACGCCGGAAGTCGTCGGGATCGGGATCAAACCCGTATCAAAAACCGGCACGCAGCGGCTGGTTCGTTCTGCGATTGAATACGCCATCATTCAGGGCAGGAAATCGGTGACCTTCGTTCACAAGGGCAACATCATGAAATACACCGAGGGTGCATTCATGAGCTGGGGCTACGAACTGGCTCGCAGCGAGTATGGCGCAGAGCTCGTCGATGGCGGTCCATGGTGCAAAATCCCCGAGGGCAAACGTGGCGCCGGACTGCTTTTTAAGGATGCGATCGCGGATATCACGCTCCAGCAGGTGTTGACGCGGGCGACGGATTTTGAAGTCATCGCAACGCTGAATCTAAACGGCGATTATTTGTCCGACGCGCTCGCCGCCCAAGTGGGTGGGATCGGTATCGCTCCCGGTGGAAATATCAACGACGTCACGGGTCACGCCATTTTCGAAGCCACCCACGGCACTGCGCCGAAATACGCCGGCAAAGACGTGGTCAACCCAGGCTCAGTCATATTGTCCGGCGAAATGATGTTCCGCTACATGGGTTGGAATGAGGCTGCGGATTTGATCATCAAAGGACTGAACGGCGCGATCGCCAGCAAGCGCGTGACCTACGATTTTGCGCGTCAAATGGAAGGCGCAACCGAGATCAAATGCTCGGCCTTTGGCGATAATATCATCGACCACATGTAGCCGCAGAATCGACTGGAACTCGACTGAAAATTAGGTTCTGGTCGACATATCCCTGCAACTCCCGTGGAAAATCCCGTCCATGGGAGCAACGCGCTTGACGCCCCGCCCGCATTCGGGTATCTGTAGCGCAGTTGATCGAGCGTGCAGAGTGGGAACGACTTCCCACTCTTTTTTGTCTCGACACGAAATTTTCACAACATGAACGCCGAGCTAATTGCCTATATTGACCATCTGGAACGCGACAAAGGGATCAACCGGAGTGTCGTTTTAGAGGCGTTGCAGACGGCGTTGTTGTCGGCTTCGCGTCGTTCCGTCGGTCCAGCGCGCGAAATGCGCATCGACATCGATCCGAAGACGGGTGCGATTAAGGCGCTTGCCAATCTGATCGTCGCTGATCCGGTGATGAACGAGCACGAGCAAATCTCGATCACGAAAGCGCAGCGGATCAAAAAGGATGCCCAAGTCGGCGAGGTCATTGAAGTGGAAGTCACCCCGAAAGATTTTGGTCGTGTCGCCGCGCAAACTTGCCGCCAAACGATGTTGCAGCGCATTCGCCTCGCGGAAAAAGAGAATCTTTACGACGAATTCAAGGATCGCGCCGGCGAGATTGTCAGCGGAACTGTTCGGCGTTTTGAGCGTTCAGACGTGATCATCGACCTCGGCAAATTCGAGGCGATCATGCCTCAACGTGAACGCGTTACGACGGAAGATTACAACATCGGCGACCGTATTCGGGCTTACGTCGTCGCAGTGGAAAACGGCGTTCGCGGACCTGAGATTATCCTTTCCCGGAGCCATCCGAATTTTATCCGCCGATTGTTTGAATTGGAAGTCAGCGAAATCGCCGATCGCACCGTGGAAATCAAAGCCATCGCTCGCGAAGCTGGTTTCCGCGCGAAAGTTGCGGTTCACAGCAGCATCGACAAAGTGGACCCGGTCGGTTCCTGCGTAGGTATGCGTGGAAGTCGCGTGAAAAATATTGTCCGCGAACTCAACAACGAGAAGGTGGACATCATCCGCTGGAGCGCCGATCCGAAGGAATTCGTCCTCGAAGCTTTGAAGCCCGCGAAGGTGAAAAACATCGTCATCGACGAGACCAAAAAAGCGATGCAGATCACAGTGGACGAAGACCAGCTGTCTCTCGCCATCGGCAAGCGCGGGCAAAACGCCCGTCTCACTTCACGTCTGACTGGCTGGGAGATCAATATTTCCAAAGGCGAATCGGCTGCGGACGTTTTTGAGAATCGGGTTTCAGCCGCATCAAAAGCCCTCGCCACACCGCTCGGCATTGAAGAAAGCGTTGCGCGTCAACTGGTTACCGGTGGCGTTAGCACCCTCGAAATGCTTTGCGACCTTGAAGCCGAAGACATTGCCGGCATCCTCGGGATCGATCCCGAAGCTGCTGCGCCGATCCTCGAAGCCGCCAAAAAAGCACGCGGCGAATGAAATCGCTCCCACTTCAACGGCTGGCAGCAAAAACGCACTTACCTAATTTTTCAGAATGGCAACACGAGCAAACACTAAACCTGGCTCCCCGACGAAGTCGGCAGTCAAACCAATTGTAGGCAAAAAACACGAGCCCAAGCGCGCTCCTGAAAAACCGAAAGAACCCGCCGCGCCGGTTGAACCGAAAGTCGCAGCCGTTGCAGAAGACCTGATTTCACCGCGGAAAAAGAAGGCGGTTTCCGTCGAAGCCATCAAGCCCGCAGTCCGGATTGGCGCGGCGAAGGTCCACAAAGCCAAGGCAGAATCGACTGTAACTCCGATCATTTCCGAGCCGGTCGCCAAGGCTCAGGCGGTGTCGTTGATTGATGCGAAGCCCGCAAAAAACGTTTCCGCCAGAAAACATGCGCCATTTGCCCCGATTTCCAAAATCCTTGGCGGAAATCAGCCAGCGCCAGTCGCTCCTGCTGCCGTTGCGCCAGTCGCGGAAGAAGTCGCCGAACCGGAACTTTCTGAGTCGGGTGAGATCATAATCCACATCAAGCCGCCGATCATCGTCAAGGAACTGGCGATGCAACTGAAGCTCCGCCCGTTCGAGGTCATCAAAGACCTCATGGCGATGGGTATTTTTGCGAACATCAACCAGACCATCGAGCCCGACACGGCTGGAGCAGTTTGTAAGTTGCACGGCGCGGTTTTTGAAGTCGAGAAACGCGAAAAAGGCGGGGGCGTTCATAAAGCTGAGGCTGTCATCGTCGCGCCTCCGGCCCCTGTCGAAGTCCAGGAAGACCAACTCGTTCCGCGTCCGCCGGTCATTACGTTCATGGGTCACGTCGATCACGGCAAGACCTCGCTGATGGATGCGATTCGCAAAACCCGTGTCGCCGCTGGTGAAGCGGGCGGAATCACGCAGCATATCGGCGCCTATTCGGTCGAACGAAATGGCCATAAAATTACCTTTCTCGACACCCCGGGCCACGCCGCTTTTACCCAGATGCGTGCTCGCGGAGCGAATCTCACGGACATCGTCGTGCTCGTCGTCGCTGCCGATGACGGCCTCATGCCGCAGACCATCGAGGCGATCAACCACGCCAAGGCCGCCAAGGTGAAAATCGTGGTCGCGATCAACAAAATTGATCTTCCGTCCGCCAATGTGGACCGGGTGAAAACGCAGCTTCAGGATAAAGGCCTCCAGCCCGAAGACTGGGGCGGTGACACAATTTGTGTTCCCGTTTCTGCGACCAAGGGCAAAGGCATTGACGAACTTCTCGAACTCGTGCTTCTGGAAGCCGAAGTTCTCGAACTTCGCGCAGACCCGAAATCCGCCGCTCGCGGCACGGTCATCGAGTCGCAAGTCGAGACTGGTCGCGGTCCAACCGCCACCATCCTGGTGCAAGTCGGCACGCTCAAACTGGGCGACCCGTTCATCTGCGGAAATTTCTCTGGCAAAGTCAAAGCCATGACCACCGACACCGGAGCTACAGTGAAATCTGCGGGTCCGTCCACTCCAGTCAAGGTTCTCGGGTTTGCCGGCGTTCCCGCTTCCGGCGACGAATTCCTCGTCATGGACACGGAAAAAGCCGCCAAAACCCTCGGCGAAGAACGTCTCCACTCTGTTCGCCAGACCAAGCTCGCGGCTCCAGCTCGTGCGACGTTGGAAAACCTTTTCGACGCCATGGCCGACGAGCAACACAAGCTCATCGAGATCATTCTGAAGTGCGACGTGCACGGTTCGCTCGAAGCCGTTTCTGCCTCACTCAACGACATCAAGAGCAAGAAAATCAATCTTCGCATCATCCACAGCGGTGTCGGTCCGATTACCGAGTCCGACGTGCTTTTGGCGACCGCTTCCAACGCCGTCATCATTGGCTTCAACGTCAAAGTCGAAAACACCGCCGCTAACTCGGCTCGTCGCGAAAACGTTCAGATCAAGCTGTTTAGCATCATTTACGAACTCATCGACCAGGTGAAAGAAGCCATGGTCGGCCTGCTCGACCCGGAGACTCGCGAATCCATCGTTGGTCACGCCGAAGTCAAACAAGTGTTCGATCTCACCCGCGGCACGGTTGCTGGCTGTATCGTTACCGATGGACGCATGGTTCGCACCGGACGCGCTCGCGTTCTGCGTCGCAAACAAGCGGTGTTCGACGGCTCGATGTCCACCCTTCGCCGGTTTCAGGACGAGGTCAAAGAGGTCCGCAACGGCCTCGAGTGCGGTATCAAGCTCGCCAACTACGACGAGTATCAGGAAGGCGACATCATCGAGTGCTACACGCTCGAGAAGTTCACTCAGAAATTGTAATTTTTCATCGGAGTTGCAGTCGATTCTGCGGCTCCGTTTTTCTCATGAACCATCGTCTTCAGCGCGTCCAGGAGCTCATCAAACGCGAGCTTAGCGACATCATCCAGCGTCACATTCGCTTCGACGGCGTCATCGTGACGATCAACGAAGTCGATATCACGCCCGATTTGAAACAGGCGCACGTCTTCATTTCCGCCCTCGGCGGCACTGGGGAAACGATGAATTATCAAAGCATCATTGGAAAATTGGAGGGCAACCGGAAAATGCTCCAGCACGAGATGAGCAAACGCGTCGTCATCAAATACACGCCGCATCTGCACTTCAAATTCGACGACACGCCAGAACGCGCTACGCGGATTTTCTCCATTTTGGAAGAGCTCGACGCCGAGGGAAATCCCATGCGAGTTGCATCCGATTCTGCTGACGAAAAGGAGTCGTGAAAGCCACCTTTGCCGACATTGGTGACGCCATTGCGCGCCATCAGAAGTTCCTCGTGCTGAGTCACATGCGACCCGACGGCGACGCGCTCGGCTGCGAGTTGGCGATGACCTTGGCCCTGCGAAAACTGGGTAAAGACGTCACTACCTGGAACGAGGATGGCATGCTTGCCAAGCTGCGTTTTCTCCCCGGCTCCGATGCCGTCGTCCATCCAACTGCAACTCCGATGGATTTTGACGTCGTCATCGTTCTCGACACGGCCGTGCAAGAGCGCGTTGGAACTCCGCTGAAAAGCGTTGCGAGCGCAAAAACGTGGATCAACATCGATCATCACCACAGCAATCCCGAATATGGCGACCTGAGTTACATCGACTCAAAAGCGCCAGCGACCGGTGAGATCTTATTCGAGCTTTTCACCGCACTTGGCTGGGAAATCGACGCGGCCATTGCGGAAAATCTCTTCGTCGCCATCTCGACTGACACCGGCTCGTTTCAATATCCCTCGACTACTGCACGGACCTACGAAATCGGCGCGGAACTGATCAAGCGCGGTGCCGACGTCGGCCGCATTTCCCGCGATCTCTACGACAGCTATCCCGTTCGCCGCATCCAGCTTTTGCGTTCGCTCCTGAACGAACTCACCTTTTCCAGCGACAACCGCGTCGCCAGTTTCGCGCTCACCCAAGCCGCAGCCGAATCGATCGGCGTTATTCCTGAGGACAACGAAGGTCTCATCGACCACATTCGCGCCGTCGAAGGCGTTATCGTGGCCATCTTTTTTGAGGAACTTTCCGGCAAAGATTCAGGCCGTATCCGAGTCAGTATGCGCTCGAAAGATGCGAAAATCAGCGCTTCCGCCATTTGCCAGTATTTTGGTGGGGGCGGTCATATTTTGGCAGCTGGAGCCCGCGTCTGCGGTTCGCTCGACGATGTGCGCCGCCAAGTTTTAGAAATTACTGATCATGAAATCCGCAGCCACGCTTGACGGCGTCCTCCTCGTCGATAAATCCTCCGAAATGACGTCACACGACGTCGTGGCCATTGCGCGTCGGACCTTTTCCATGACCAAAGTGGGCCATTGCGGCACGCTCGATCCGCTCGCGACCGGGTTGCTCATCGTCGTTCTCGGCAAAGGCACAAAAATCCAGGATCTTCTCATGGCCGAGGACAAAGAATACGTCGGCAGCATGAAGCTCGGCGAGACCACCGACAGCCAGGACGCCGACGGCGAAATCCTCGAAACGAAGCCCGTCCCTGAGTTGGATGGAACTCAAATCGAAAACGCTTTCGCAAAATTTGACGGAGACTTTTACCAGTTGCCGCCGATGGTTTCGGCGATCAAACAACAAGGCGTGCCGCTCTACAAACTCGCGCGCCAGGGCAAAACCGTCGAGCGCGAGAAGCGTTTCGTGCATGTTTACGCGCATCAAATCAATCACATCGCGCTGCCGGTGATTGATTTCCGCGTCGTCTGCTCCAAAGGATTCTACGTTCGCACCTACGCCCACGATATCGGCGAAGAACTCGGCTGCGGTGCGCATTTACAGGCGTTGCGCCGAACGAAATCGGGCAAGTTCAACCTCGATCGCGCCGTCACGGTCGATCAGTTAAAAAACAGCTCGCTCGACGAGTTACTCTCGAAAGTCATTAGCCTTCCCGAAGTTTCCCGAATGCGCGGAGCGTAAATGAAGACGCTGCGCCAGATCGACGATCTTGCACAATTGACCGGGCCGATTGCGCTTGGCATCGGAGTTTTTGACGGAGTGCATCTCGGACATTTGGCGGTCATCCGCTGCACGCTGGCCGCGGCGCGTGAGTCGGATGGAACTCCGGTCATTGTCACATTCGACCCGCACCCCGCTCGTATTTTGCGCCCGGAAAACCCGCCAAGGCTGCTCACTTCGACGGCCCATAAGTTGCAACTTCTCGCTGGGGCCGGAGTGAAAAACGTCCTGCTGGTGGAGTTCAACTCCGCTTTCGCCGGCCAGTCACCCGATGAATTTATTCGTCGGTTGGCGGTGCATTCCGTGAAGACGATTTGTGTCGGCGAAGATTGGGCTTTTGGAAAAAACCGCAGCGGTAATGTCGATTTTCTGCGTCAGCTCGGAAGTGATTTGGGTTACAGCGTTATCGCGGTGCCACCGGTGAAGATTGGCAGTGAAATTGTCAGCAGCACATTAATTCGCCGAGCCGTCGAAGCGGGCGAACTTGACCTAGCAGAACACTATCTCGGGCGTCCCTACACCATCCTCGGCACCGTTGTTAGCGGAGCAAAACTTGGCCGCACCATCGGTTTTCCCACGGCAAATCTCAGCGCACACAACGAGCAATTCCCCCCAAACGGCGTCTATGCGATTCGTGCCAGAGTCGGTTCTAACTCGCATGAAGGTGTCGCCAATATTGGGATTCGCCCGACAATGGAAGATGCCACACCCGGACGTTTGCTCGAGGTCCATCTTTTCGACTTCGACCGCGATCTCTACGGACAGGACATCGAGATTTCCTTCGCGAAATTTCTCCGGCCGGAGGAAAAATTCCCCGATCTCGACGCGTTGCGCGCGCAGATTTCCGCCGATAGCACGAAGGCGCGCGACTATTTCGCGATGGGCGGAAAATAGTTGTCGCCAACGACGGCAAACCCGCTTATTCGTGCTGCATCGCGGCCAAACTCGCGAGATTTCCGTGGAACTGGAATCAGTTTTTACGGCTCAGATCCTTACCAAATGCAATATCCTTCCGGTCCCAATGATGGGCAGACTGGCGATCTGCAATTACCCTCCTCTCCGCCAACCGTTTTGCCTAAACGGGCGAAAAAAAACTCAGGTCGCATCAAGAATTACGTTCTCGATACCAACGTCCTGCTCCACGACCCGAGCAGTCTGCATCGTTTCGAGGACAACCACGTCTGGATTCCCGTGGAAGTCCTGAGCGAGCTCGACAAGTTTAAAAACGAGCAAAGCGAGCGCGGCGCCAATGCGAGAAACGTTCATCGCACGTTGTCGAAAATTTTCGGCCAGAATCACCCCGCAGTGATTCAAGGCGCGCCGTTGCCGAATGGCGGCAGCATTCGCATCGCGGTTAATGATCGCGTCGCCAACAAGCCCGACACCAAGCTGAAACGGTTTCAGACCCTTTTTCCTGATAGCGGCGTGAATGACAACCGCATCATCGCCAGTGCGCTGGAAATCGAGCGGCGCAGCACCGATGGCAGCCCGACGATCCTGGTTACGAAGGACCTCAACATGCTCCTCAAGGCGCTTGCCATCGGGCTCGAAGCCGAGGACTATCTAAACGACAAAGTCGAGCCGCAGAACGTGGATTCTCAGTTGAGTTCCATCGAAGTGGCGGCGCATGAATTGCAGCGGTTCGGCAGCGCGCGGGTGCTCACGATTTCCGACCAACGAGCCAGCAATTTGTTGCTCAACGAATACGTTCTCCTGGTCGTGGACGAACATAAAATGCTCCCCGCGCGTCACGTCGGCGAAGGCATTTTCAAGCGTCTGTCCATTCCTGCCGCTCTGGAAATACCCAAGGGAGTGACATTGAAACCTGCCAACGCCGGCCAGCAATGTCTCCTCGACGCTCTGCTCGACCCGACGATTTCGCTCGTCACCTGCTACGGACAAGCCGGCACGGGCAAGACGCTGATGGCCGTCGCCGCCGGGCTTTACTCGATTTACGAAAACCTTTACAACGGAATCACCGTCAGCCGCCCCGTCGTCGCGATGGGCGATACGCTCGGCTTTTTGCCGGGCACGCTCGATGAAAAAATGCGGCCGTGGCTGCAGTCCATTTATGACGCGTTTGAAGTTCTCCTGCCGCAACGTTCCTTCCATGGCGACGGCAAAAACGGCAAGGTGAAAAAGATTCCGGAAGCGGCCAATGGCACGCCGCAGATGAAGCCTTACGAAAAGTTGATCGAGCAGGGTTTGGTCGAAATCGAGGCGCTTTGTTACATTCGCGGACGTTCGATTCCGAATCGGTTTTTCGTGCTCGACGAAGCGCAGCAACTCACGCCGCTCGAAGCGAAAACGGTCGTCACCCGCATGTCGCGCGGTTCGAAGCTCGTGATGGTGGGCGACCCGGCGCAGATCGATCACCCGAATCTGGACAGCCGTTCCAATGGACTGGTTTTCACGCGGGACCGGCTGAAAGGTCAGGCGATCACGGCGCACGTGACGCTTTCGAAAGGTGAGCGTAGTCCGCTCGCGGAAATTGGCGCGAGTCTGATGTAACTCCGCTCACTTTTCGATCTGCGAAAAACTGAGCCGAGTTCGATTCGATTCTAACAACTGGTCGGAACTTGTGCGGCGACTTCCACTGCGTGCGGAAGGGCTCCGTGAACGAAGCCGAGACATTCCACTGCGCCGCTCGGTTTGCCCGGCAGCGCGATAACGAGCGATTTGCCGACGATGGCTGCCATGGAGCGCGAGAGTATGGCGTTCGGAGTGATCCTCATCGACTCGGCTCGCATGATTTCGCCGAAACCAGGAAGCTCGACGCGCATCACGCTGCGAATGGCTTCCGGCGTGACGTCGCGAATCGCAACGCCCGTTCCCCCGGTGGTGAGAATGAGCTGGCAACCCTGGACTTCGAGCGATTCGACCGCGCAGGCGATGGCGTCGATTTCGTCCGGGACGAGAACGTCGGCTGCGACGGTCCAGCCATAGTTTTTGCAAGCTTCGGCGAGAGCGGGGCCGCCGAGATCGGCGTAGACGCCGATGGAAGCGCGATCAGAAACGGTGATGATGCCGACTTTCATAACGGCGTTTTGGTTTTTGAAACGAGTTGGATCGCATTCACGACCATCGATTTATCGACCGCTTTGCACATGTCGTAAATGGTCAGTGCAGCGACCGAAACACCGGTCAGCGCTTCCATTTCGACGCCGGTTTTTGCCGTGGTTCGGACTGTGCAGAAAATGGTGAGTCCAATCGAACTCCACTGAAAATCCACGCTGGCCGCATCGATTGGCAATGTGTGGCAGAGCGGGATGAGAGTCGCCGTGTTTTTGACCGCTAGAATGCCAGCGATTCGCGCCGTGGCCAGGACGTTTCCCTTGGCAATCGCGTCGTTCTGAATCAGCGAAATGACTTCCGCCGAGAGCGAGATGTGACCACTGGCAACGGCTTCGCGCTGGAGAATGGATTTCCCACCGACATCGACCATTCGCGCCGCGCCGGTTTCATCGAGGTGAGTCAACGCATCGGCCATGGCGGTCTGCTGCCGCAGAGACGTCAGGCGACGGCCGCGAGCTTGGCGACGAGGTCTTTTTTGCTGGCGAGGCCGACGATCGTGTCGACGACCTGGCCGCCTTTGAAAATGAGGAGCGTCGGGATGGCGCGGATGCCGAACTTGCTGGAGGTCGCCGGGTTGGCGTCCACATCGACTTTGGCGATCTTGATTGCGGAATTTTCCGAGGCGATTTCGTCCAGGATGGGCGCGATCATTTTGCACGGTCCACACCAGGTGGCCCAGAAATCGACGAGGACGGGAACGGAGGACTGAATAACATCGGACTCGAATGAAGAATCCGTGACGATGAGGACGTTTGCGCTGGCCATAATGTTAGAGATAAATCCAAAGCTGGACGCCGAACGCGATCAGCGCAAAAACGAATGCGGCGATGCTGAGCGGCAGGCTGAGTCCGTCGGAGGTCGGGGTGATTGTGACGGAGGAGATCGCTGGTTTAAGCGAAGCCGTGGCGCCTGGATTCGAGAGCAATTGCGTTTGCTGGAGCTTGACGGTGGCCTTGGGTAATTCGGTCGGCTGGTTGGGGATCTGGATGCGCGCGGTTTCCTTTTTTGGGCTGGGTTTCATCGCTACCGGAGCCACGTCCGATGCGGCGCGGGCGACGTTGGAAACGGCGGGCAAAACGGGTTTCGCCATTGGCGCAATGGGGGCGGATGGCGCCGCCGGAGTTCCCGGAACCGCTGGGCGGGCCATGGGCGGCGGTGGTGCTGCGGGAACGCCCGAGGCGCTCAAAGCTACGGGTGGTTTACCGAGCCCGGCTGGAGGAATGAGCGGTGTCACTGGCGCACCGGGTGTCAGCGGACGAATTCCC
This sequence comes from Spartobacteria bacterium, assembly GCA_043758065.1. Taxonomy (GTDB): domain Bacteria; phylum Verrucomicrobiota; class Verrucomicrobiia; order Chthoniobacterales; family DASVRZ01; genus DASVRZ01. The sequence goes on from JAYVOE010000011.1 coordinate 39,929, forward strand.
GGCGGTGGCGTGGCGGAAGCGGGAAGACCCGGAGTGTTTGGAACTCCCGCGATAGGCGGACGTGGAAACGATGGAGCGCCCGAAGTTGCCGATGGGAAGGAAGGAGCGCTCGGCGTAGTTGGGGGTGGCGGGAAAGCGGACGTCGGAGCAGCAGGCTGCGCAGTCGGTGTTGAAAAAACAGACGGCGTCGCAGTTGGCGGTGTGGACGATAGATTCGCGCCGAGGGGAGCCGGTGGGACAAACGGTCTTGGTATTGCTGATGGGTTCAGGGGAGTGGCCATGCCAGGAGCACCCGGCGTCGCAACGCGTGGAGTGGCCAATGGATTCGTGCCGACGGCTGGTGGATTACTCGGAGCCACACCAATCGGCCGCGGGCTAACCGGAGCCGCTGGGGCAGCAGTTACGCTAGGAACTGAGATTGGAGAAGTTGGGACGGCAACCGCAGCAGGAGCTTCGGGTTGAGGATCGAGCGGCTTGAATCCCGGTGCTGGCGGCAAACCTCCGCGAGGAATGACCGGCGTGGTATACGGAGCCGAACCACCGGCTGGGGGCAGGTTGATGCGGACTGTTTCGCGTTTGACAATGGATCCACCAGGACCTCCCATCGGACGTGGTGGGAGTGTAATTCTAACGGTTTCCTTTTTAGGTTCGTCGCTCATTTTTGCTTTCTGGGGTAAATAAATTGTTAACCAATCATCCGGTGCTGGCTTCGGGTGGTATCGCACCCGGCGAAAATCTTGTCAATCTTCCTGCGGCCATTTCAGTGAATAAATTAATCCTCGTTCTAACAGAAGCTTTTTTCAACGGGCAAACCTCCCACCCGGATCGTGCTTTACCGCAGGCAAATCCCTCCGCATACTCCCTCGCCTTATGCGACTTCTTGTGACCGGCGGCGCCGGCTTTATTGGCTCCAATTTCGTGGAGCATGCTTTGCGGCGCGGCGACACCGTCGGCGTCCTGGATAATTTCAACGATTACTACTCCCCCGACGTTAAGAAATCCAATCTCGCCCACGTTCTCGACCAGATCTCCCTCCATCAAACCGACCTCCTTGATCAAGTCGCTATCAAAAAACTCGTCAAGGACGGCGGCTACGACACCATCGTTCACCTTGCGGCCCGCGCGGGCGTCCGGCCATCGATGCAAGATCCGGAACTCTACCTCGACA
>JAYVOE010000012.1:0-18506 GCA_043758065.1 Spartobacteria bacterium
AAATTTATTGATTCGAGTGTGAGTGAAATCACCGCGACTGGAGCGGAATTCGTTTTTCTGGCGTTGCCTCACGGCCTCGCTGGGGAATTCGCCGGTCCGCTCTTGGAAAACGGTCTGCGCGTATTGGATTTGAGCGCGGACTTTCGTTTGCGCGACCCGGCTGTTTTCGAGGAATTTTACGGTGGAAAACATCCCGCGCCGCATTTGTTAGAACAAGCTGTTTACGGTTCGCCAGAGATTCGCCGCGACGAAATCGTGAATGCGATGTTAGTCGCCTGTCCCGGCTGCTATCCGACGAGTGTGTTAGTCCCGTTGGTGCCGTTGTTGCGCCGGAAATTGCTGAAGCCGCAGAGTATTATCGTGAACTCCCTGAGCGGCGTGAGTGGCGCTGGTCGCAAAGCCGAGGTCTCACTGCTGTTTGCAGAATGCAATGAAAGTGTGCGCGCTTACGGCTTGCCGAAGCATCGTCATTTATCCGAGATCGAGCAGGAACTTTCGCTCGCGGCTAACACGCAGCTAACAATCAGTTTTGCCCCGCATTTGATTCCAATCACACGCGGAATTCTAACAACGATTCACGCCGCACCCGATGAAAACCTAACGGTGGAAACACTTACTGACGCTTATGAAGAAGCCTATGGCTCCGAGCCGTTTGTGCGATTGTTAGGAACGAAGGATTTTCCTGATGTGAAATACGTTGCGCGGACGAATTATATCGATCTCGCATGGCAATTTGACGCCCGCACCGGACGCGTCATTCTTCTAAGCGCCGAGGATAATCTCACTAAAGGCGCAGCCGGTCAGGCAGTGCAATGCCTCAATCTCATGGCCAGTTTTTCGGAAACGGCTGGCCTAATCTAACATCATGTCTCATCCGACTTCCTTTCCTATCAAACCGGGCGGCGTAACTCTTGCCCAAGGATTCCTGGCTGGTGCCGTTTACGCAGGAATTAAGCCGGGGAATGAAGACCGTCGGGATTTTGCGCTGATCCTCTCCGAAGTGCCAGCCGTTGCAGCGGCCACGTTTACGACTAACAAAATCAAGGCTGCACCCGTTCGCGTATCCCAAGCCAATCTGCGCAGCGGCGATATCCGTGGCGTATTACTCAATAGCGGCAATGCCAATGCTTGTAACGGCATTGTTGGCATCCAGCATGCGAAGCGCAGTTTGAAAGCGGTCGCACAAGTGCTGAAACTGCGAGATCGACAATTGTTAGTATGCTCCACGGGCCGCATTGGCGTGGAACTCCCGATAGAAAAAATGGAAGCCGCCGCTGCTCTTTTTCCAGAGTCTTTGTCTCGAAAAAATAGTCGCAAGGCCGCAAAGGCAATCATGACTTCGGACACGTTTCTCAAGGAAATTGCCGTGCAGGTCGCAGTTGGCGGCAAAGTTGTTAGCATAGGAGGCATCGCCAAGGGAGCGGGGATGATTAATCCTAACATGGCAACCATGCTTAGCGTGGTAACGACCGATCTAGCTATCGAAAAAAGAGAACTACAGCGCGCGCTAAGTATCGCTGTTGAGCAGAGTTACAATCGTATCACGGTCGATGGCGACATGAGCACGAACGACACCGTCATTCTCCTAGCTAATGGAGCCACTGGTGGCGACCCCGTGACTAGCGAGCATCCAGATTTTCCAACGTTTCAAGAAGCGTTAAATTTCGTCACGCGCAATCTAGCTAAAATGATCGTCGAGGATGGTGAAGGTGTTAGTAAATTCGTCGAGGTGCAGGTAAATGGCGCAGCGACTTTTCAAGATGCGAGAAAAGTGGCCAATGCGATAGCTAACTCTACGCTGGTCAAATGCGCCTGGAATGGTGAGGACCCGAACTGGGGTCGGATCATGGACGCGATCGGTTACTCCACGGCTCGCGCACGAGAGGAAATGATTGATATTTATTACGACGGATTGTTAGCCGTTCAGAACGGAATGAAAACCGCGACTCCGCTGAAATTGCTGCGCAAGGTGATGAAGAAACGGAAGTTTAAAGTCACCGTCGATCTCCATCTCGGACACGCGCAATACATTATCTACACAACGGATTTGACGGCTAAATATGTAGAGCTAAACAAAGGCGAGTAAGAGCGATATGTCTAACATCAAGTCCGCCATTCGCGCCGAAGTCCTGATTGAGGCGCTGCCATTCATTCAGAAATTTCGCGGGCAAACTTTCGTGATTAAATACGGCGGCAGCGCCATGGAAGATGAGCACCTTGTTGAGCTTCTGATGCGCGATGTTGTTTTCCTGGAAGCGGTCGGAATCAATCCAGTGTTAGTCCACGGCGGCGGCAAATCGATCAGCGGGAAAATGCGTGAAGCCGGGTTGTCGGCACGATTTGTTAACGGACTGAGAGTTACTGACGAGGCGACTATCGGGTTGGTCGAGGAAGTGCTGGATCGCGAAATCAACCCAGCGCTCGTCAAGATGATCAACGACTTCGGCGGACACGCCGTCGGCTTTTCCGGACGCGACGTTTGCCTGGGGGAAAAGCTCCCACCGCAAGTCGATTCGAAGTCGAATGAAACGGTCGATCTCGGCTACGTCGGCACGGTGCACACGCTCAATCTGGAAACCGTCCGCGCCATCTTGGCCGTGGAAAAAGTGCCGGTCATTTCGCCGATTGCGCGCGACGCCGCCGGCCACACGCTCAATGTCAACGCCGACGTCGCCGCTGGATCGATCGCCGCTGCGCTCGGTGCGTCAAAAATGATCTACCTGAGCGATGTTCCCGGCATCATGCGCGACGTTGCGGACCGCAATTCGCTGCTGCCGAGCGTGAACAGCGAAAGCGTCCGCGGCCTGATGAAAGATGGCGTCATCGCAGGCGGCATGATTCCCAAAGTCGAGTCCGCGCTCCAGGCCTTGAGCGCAGGTGTTGGGAAAGTCCACTTTATCGACGGCCGCATTCCGCACGCGCTCCTATTGGAAATTTGCACAAACAGCGGTATCGGCACCGAGGTATTTCCCTAACTCCGATCAAAAATTCGCCCGTGCAAACTGCATCTAAAACCCCGATGGTCGCGTCTATAGTCTGTGATTCTGCTTCACCCAAATGTATTCCCCGCCGATTTTTCAGCGGAGTTAGAGTCGATTCTGCAACCCGTTTTTTCCCTCGTCACCCGATGCCGCTCCTTTTTCATGAGAGAAATTAGCCCTGCGGAAAAACAATTCGACGCTGAGTTGATTGCCCGCATCGCCCAAGGCGAGGAAGCCGCATTTGCGCAGCTCTACGACCGCTTTTCGGCTCCGCTTTATTCGCTCGTGCGGCAAATCACCAATGACGACACCGAGGCGCAGGACGCGCTTTCCGAGGGCTTTATGCAGATCTGGCGTCGAGCGGCGACTTACGACGCGACCCGCAGTTCGGCATTTTCCTGGGCCATCATGTTAGTGCGGAATAAAACCATCGACCGCCTCCGGGCGCGTCAGCGCGTCACTAAAGTGCGCGACCGCGCCGCAGCCGAGCGAGCGCCGGATGAAGACATCGATGCGCAATCCATGCTCGCTCCCCATTTACGCGAACGCGTCCGACTGGTGCGCGACATGGTCAATACGCTCCCGGAAGATCAGCGCGTCCCGCTGGAAATGAGCTTTTTTGGCGGATTAACTCACGAAGAAATCGCAGAATCGCTTGAAACTCCGCTCGGAACCATCAAGGCTCGCATCCGTCGCGCGATGCAAAGAATGCGCGGCATTTGGAAGGAAGAATTGTGATCGACGAAACCATGGAAGAAATGGCGCTCGCCTACGCGTTGGGCGAACTTCAGCCCGAGCAAGCGTCGCGGCTCGAAGCAGAAATGCTGGGCAATTCCGAGCTGCAAGAGTTGGTCACGGAGCTACAGGAAAATTTCTCCGCGCTGGCTTTGACCGCGCCGATTAGAACTCCGCCCGCCGCCTTGCGCGCACAGATCATCGGGCAATTTCGCGCGGCAAATGCGCCCTCAAAAGTGATTCGAGTTTCATTCCTACCTTGGGCCATCGCCGCCGCTCTCGCCGTCGCTGCGACCTTCCTTTTTCTGCAACAAACGAAGCTGCAAAAACAAGTCGCTGAACTGCAAAATCGCGACCTGCTCACCCAGACGCGCGTCGCCGTTTTGCAATCCCAAGTCGCCACCTACGCGAGCGCTTCCGCCGTCGTCGTCTGGGACGAAAAGAATCAAAAAGGCTTCGTCCGGTATCAACTTCCCGCGCCCGGCGGACACGATTATCAGCTCTGGGCCATCGACCCCGCGCTGAAAAATCCAGTCGACGCCGGTTTGATGCCAGTCGTCAATTCCAACTCGGCAAAAACGGAGTTTCATCCCACGACGCGCGTCGGCAAAGGAACGAAATTCGCCGTCAGCCTCGAGCCGAAGGGCGGCTCGAAGTCTCCTGCCGGACCGGTCATTTTCCTCGGAGAATAACGCGAAAGATCACGGAACCCTTGCCGAACAGCGGTGAAAATTTCATCGGACTTAGATCGGACTCTGCAGGCTATAAATTTTCCGTTGTCAGATGTGGGTAACACCCTCTAAAGTCTGCAAACTTATGAGCCGCTACCTGCCCGTCATCCTCACCGCCAGCCTCGCCCTGGGATTTTCCGCCTGCGAAACACCGCGCACCATCACCACCACAACGACGCGCAGAACCACTGAGGGGCGCACGAACCTTTCCTCGGATCGGGAACGGGTTGTGGAAAATGCCACGACGGATTCGGTGCCTAAAGTAAAAACAGAGCACGTGACCGAGACCGTGGATAATCCTCCGGCCAACGTCGAACCCAACGTCACTCCGATGCCGACTCCTGTCGTGCAAGATTACCCCACAGCGTCCTCTGTTGAGGGCAAACCGGGCTTCGTGAAGAGCCCATTCGGCGGCTCCGGAATCGTCGATGTTCGAGGTTATCCGCCGGGCACCGAAGTGAAAGATCCTTACACCGGGAAAGTCTTTCTCGTCCCTTAAACCTTCGGGGTTTTCATGCGAGTTCGAGCGGATTCTGCGCGACTCACAGCCTTCGCCGTCATCGCTCTTTAACTAGTGTCCACGTCAGCCGTGCCCTTTCGCGAAATTGCGATCCTCGGCCCGGGTTTGCTCGGGGCATCGCTGGCATTAGCGCTGAACCCCAGCGCACGCATTCGACTTTGGGGACGACGTGAAAATTCGATCGCTGAAGCGAAAAACCGCGATCTCGCTGCCATCTGCACAACCGATCTAGCAGAAGCCGTTTCGGGAGCTGACCTGATCATTTTTTGCACCCCGCTGGAGGCGATGGGCACGATTGCGCGACAAATTTTGCCACTGCTGGATGAGAAATGCGTCATCACCGACGTCGGCAGCGTGAAGGCGCCGATTACGCTGGAACTCGAATCACTTTTTGGCGCGGATCGATTCGTCGGGAGTCACCCAATGGCGGGTTCCGAGCAATCGGGAACTGCTGCCGCTCGTGCAGATCTGTTTGATGGAGCCGCCTGCATCGTCACCCCGACCGAGAAAACGTCTATAGCTTTAGTTGAGCGAATTTCCAATTTCTGGACCGCACTCTGGTGCCAAGTCCACTCGCTTTCCCCCCAAGCGCACGACGAGCAAGTCGCCTTGATCAGCCATTTACCGCATTTGCTGGCCGGATGCCTGGTCAACGCCGTCTCCGAGACAAATCCCGCCGCTTTGCCTCTGGCTGGAATGGGTTTTCGCGACTCCACCCGCATCGCCAGCGGGCCGCCGGAAATGTGGACCGGCATTTTACAATCGAATCGAACTCCACTCATTTTTGCCCTGGAAAGCCTGAAATCCCAGATCGCTCACGCGGAAGAACTTCTCCGAAACGATGACGATGCAGGCTTGCGAGAATTTCTAGCGACCGCTAAAACCAGACGCGATGGCATCATTCGCAAAGTCAGATATGGCGAAACTTAAATCCCAGCGCGCCCCGCAGATCGAGGCCGAGATTCGTGTTCCCGGCGACAAAAGCATTTCGCACCGAGCCGTTTTGCTTTCCGCGATGGCGAATGGAACCAGCGTGATCACGGGTTTTTTGCCGGGTGAAGACTGCCAATGCACCGTCAATGGGATGCGGGCGCTTGGCGTCGAAATCGAACAACCGGCACCGACGACGCTGATTGTTCACGGCGCGAACGGGAAATTTCAGGCACCGACGACGGACATCGATTGTGGAAATTCGGGGACTCTGATGCGGTTGCTGACCGGTTTTCTAGCCGGACAACCCTTTCCCAGTCGACTCACCGGCGATGCCTCGCTTTCAGGTCGACCGATGAATCGCGTGATCGGGCCGCTCTCGAAAATGGGCGCACGGATCAACGGCCAGGGCGAACGCGGCACGGCTCCGTTGGAAATTTTTTCATCGGAGTTACAGGGGATTCACTACGAATCGCCGGTGGCGAGCGCGCAGATTAAAAGCTCGGTGCTGCTCGCCGGGCTTTTTGCAAAAGGAACGACGTCGGTTTCCGAGCCCGTGCAAAGCCGGGACCATTCGGAACGGATGTTTGAATTCTACGGCCTCAAACCGCAGAAAAACGGGCTAACCGTTTCCATCGAAGGCGGACAGATTCCCGTTGCGGGAAATTTCCAAGTGCCCGGCGATATTTCCAGTGCCGCTTTTTGGCTGGTCGCAGCCGCAGCGCAACCGAATTCCCATCTTCTCATCAAAGACGTCGGCCTGAACAAAACGCGGACCGGCATTTTGGCTGTCCTCGTTCGCATGGGAACGCGTCACCGCGAGAACGTCGAAAAGTTCAATCAAGTCGAGCAGATGGGCTCCATCGAAGTCTGGGGAGGACCCTTTCACGGCACCGTGATCGAGGGCCGCGAAATCCCAAATGTGATCGACGAATTGCCCGTTCTTGCCGTTGCTGGTGCGCTGGCCAAAGGCCGAACGATCATCCGCGATGCGAAAGAATTGCGCGTGAAAGAAACCGACCGGATCAGCGCGGTTGTCAACAATCTGAAACTGATGGGCGCGAACGTCCAGGAAACCGAGGACGGCATGATCATCGAGGGCGGCGCGCCGTTGCATGGAGCGATTTTGCCGAGCTATGGCGACCATCGGATCGCGATGGCGTTTGCCATTGCTGGGCTCTTTGCGGATGGCGAAACGACGATCACGGACACGGATTGCGTCGCGACGTCCTACCCGGGTTTTGAGTCGACTTTGAATCGAATCTTGCGCGGGAACGAACGTGGCGCCGCCGTTCATTCCCACCTCGTCAGCCGCTCATGAGCGATCACAACGTCATCGCCATCGACGGCCCAGCCGCGTCCGGAAAAAGCAGCGTCGCCAATGCGCTCGCCCGCCGACTCGGCTACGCCTACGTGAATTCCGGCGCCATGTATCGCGCGATCACCTGGCGCGTCGTCTCGCTGCACGTCGCCTCCGATGATGCCGTTGGCGTGGTCGATCTTTTGGAACGGTCGAACGTCGAAATCCTCCTCGAAAATGGCGAATCCGTCATCCGCATCGACGGCGTTAACCCGGAGCCGCATCTGCGCGATCAATCAATCAATGAAAACGTCTCGCCCGTTTCCAGCATTGTCGGCGTGCGCGATTTCCTCCTCGTTTTCCTGCGGAAATTCGCCGAGGAAACGGATTTGGTCATGGAAGGACGCGACATTGGCTCGACGGTTTTCCCGGACACGCCTTACAAATTTTATATCGATGCGTCGCCGGAAGTGCGGCGTTTGCGGCGTCAGGTCCAAGGGCAAACCGACGAAATTTCCAGTCGAGATCGAGCGGATTCTTCGCGCCGCGCATCGCCGTTGGTCATCGCCGACGATGCGCAGGTGATCGACAGTTCGCACCTCACGATCGACGGCGTGGTTGGCGAAATCATAGGGCGCTTGAAACTCAAGGGCCTCGCCATTCCCTGAGAATCGACTCGAACTCCGATCACTTTTTCGTGTTTACTCTATGAGCGGCTGGTATCTTTTCGGTTACACGCTCTCCAAGCTGATTCTGCGGACGTTTTTTCGGATGCGCGTGATCCATCCCGAACGATTGCTGGAGGAAGGCGGCGTGATTTATGCGTCGAACCACGCGAGTTATCTCGACCCGCCGATCATTGGGACGTGTTGTAAAAAGCCGATCTACTATCTGGCGCGGAAAACGTTGATGAAATGGCCGATTCTCGGTCCGATTTTTCCCTCGTTAAACGTGGTGCCGGTCGATCAGGAACGCGCCGACATGAGTGCGCTCAAGACGATCATTAAGCTGGTGCGCGAAGGCCATCGGACGATTATTTTTCCTGAAGGATCGCGGACGGATGACGGGAAATTGCAGCCTGCGCAACCGGGGTTGGGGCTGGTCGTTTCCAAGACACGCGCGCCGGTGGTGCCGATGCGGATTTATGGTTCCTACGAGGCGTTTCCACGCGGGGCGAAAGGGTTGAAACTCGCCCGCATTACGGTGGTTGTCGGCGAACCGATGTTCTTTTCCGATGCCGACCTTGCAGACGGGCGGGATTCGTATCAAAAAGTCAGCGAACGGGTGCTCGCGGCGATTGCGGACCTGAAATTACCGGGCTAATCCGGCGCGTCGACGCAGCCAGGGGAGTCGTCCATGGATGGCCCTTTGGATAAAGCAGAATCCTATCTAACACGACTCAGTTATTAGCGAGCGCATTGGACTGCTCGACGAAATTTTCACCACTCCATTCGGTGTCGGCCTGCACCATTTTCTTCTGGTCGGCGGCCTGTTTCTCGACAGCTTGAGCGGCTTTGCGAGCTTTCTGGCGCACCACCAGATCGGCGTGCGTCGTGAAATAATCGAGGCTCAGGCCCTTAAAATCGGCCAGCGTTTCAAAGCCGTGTTTCTCCATGAACGCGAGCAACTGCTCCTGCATCGGCTTGACGTATTCGTAGCCAAATTTCATCGGGCCGGTGCATGCCTGCACGGTGTCGCTGCCGAGCAAAATGAACTGCGCCGCGTCTTCGCCCGTCTCGATCCCGCCCATGCCGGAGAGCGTGCGACCGGGAAATTCCTGGCGGATTAATTGCGCGATCTCCATGCACATCCGCAAGGCAATCGGACGCACGGCCTTCGACGAATAACCACCCGGCGTGGTGTAACCTTCCACGCTCGGCTCTGGGCGCAACGTTTCCAGATTGACCCCGATGACACTGCGAATCGTATTGATCGCGCTGAGACCACTGACGCCGGCCGCGAGTGCGGCGCGACTCGGATCTTCGATGTGCGTAATGTTCGGCGTCATCTTCGCCCAGACGGGCAGCTTCGCGGCGGACATCACCCATGTGCAGACCTCGGTCAAAACGCCTGGGTCCTGTCCCATCGCCGCGCCCATTTTTCGCTCCGGGAGCCCGTGCGGACACGAAAAATTTAGCTCGAACGCATCCACGCCCGCGTCCTGACACCGCTCGACGATCTCGATCCACGCGTCCTTGTTATACTCCTCCATGATCGACGCAATCAGCACGCCATTTGGATGCAAGTCCTTGCACTTTTTAAACTCCTCGAGCCAGATGGAAAATGGCCGGTCACTAATCAACTCGATGTTTTCCCAGCCGATGACCTCTTTTTTGTCCGCTGACAGCAGCTTGCCGTAGCGCGGCGTTACATTAACAACCTTCGACGAATCCAGGCTCACCGTCTTGGCAATGACTGCGCCCCAACCTTCCTTAAACGCCTTGCCGATGACGTTCAAATTCGTCCCCGGAGGGCCGGAGCCGATGATAAATGGGTTAGGCAATTTCAGCCCGTTAACAACCGTCGCGAGAGTAGCCATAAATTAGATTCTATTGAGATTCCCCAAATTTTCCTGCGCTAATTTGGAGATAAAGCACGCATCTGACCACAACATAAAGCCCGTTCCCTCCATCTCATCTTCACAGCATTTTGTCCGAAATGCTTCATCCATGAAACGGATCGCTCCACAAGCAGAGCGGAGCACTTCGAATAGCAAACGGAGCACTACACAAGCCCGACGGAGTGCTTCACTAGGCAAACGGAGTGCTTCACTAGCCCAACGGAGTGCTTCACTAGCCCAACGGAGCACTTCACTAGACCAACGGAGCACTTCAATCGGCAAACGGAGTGCTTCACAAGCCCGACGGAGTGCCGTCCGCGCTGCGGTTTATGCGTTTATAAAATCCTGTCGGGCAAACTGGCCGTGCAGAATTTTTTTGGAGTCGGTCTTCAGCCATTTGTCCAACACGGTTGCGTAAATGGAACGGAAGTCCGTGGTATATCTCAGGTCGCCAGCGTCGAGATCGGTCAGGCTCGGCGCTTTTCCATGAAGGCCGGGAGCGATGGCACCGCCGGTAATTAACATGGGCGCCGCCGTGCCGTGATCGGTGCCGCCGCTGGCGTTTTCAGCCACGCGCCGTCCAAATTCTGAAAAGGTTAGCAACATCACGCGATGATAATTTCCCTGCCGCTGCATCTCGCGAACGAACGCTGTGATCGACGTCGAGAGAGTTTCCATCAATCGTTCGTGAGTCGACTGCTGGCGGTTATGCGTGTCGAATCCGCCCAGACTCAAGTAGTAAACTCGCGTCGGCAATTCACCGGCAATCAGGCGCGAGATCGTGCTGAATTGCTGGCCTAATTCATGGTTAGGAAAACCGAGTGGAGTTGGATTCCTTTGAAGAATTTCGGTGATTTTATTCTGGCTCATTTTTCCATCCAGACTCGTCCGTTTCAAATAATCGAGCGGGCTGAGTTTTGATTTCGTTGCGCCTCCTAACATATCGATGGAACTCCCACCAGAATCCACTTCCTCCTCATCGCCGCGAGCATTTAAACGAATGTTAGTCGGCAGACAAATCCCAGTTGGAGTCGCCGCCGTAAAAGCCTGCGGCATTTCATTGGAAAGACTTACGCCGACCGTTGGATCGCAGCCAGCGCAGGCGTTATCAAAATAACGTCCGAGCCAGCCGTGTTTTTCACTGATGTTAGCAGCAGAAGCCGTCTGCCAGATTTCCGTGGAACGAAAATGGGAGCGATTCGGATTCGGATAACCTACGCCGTGAATCGAAGCTAGAAGTCCTTCGTCGTGGAGCGTTTTGAGTCCACTCAAACTCGGATGAAAACCAAAATGATCGTCGAGCCGGAGGATGTTTTTTGGATCGATTCGCAATGCGGGTCGGACCCGATGATAGGCGTCGTCGGAGTAGGGGATCAGCGTGTTCAGACCGTCGTTTCCGCCCGCAAGTTGAAGCACAACTAATATCGGCGAATCCTTTCCCGTGACAGCTTGCGTAACTCCCAAAGCGCTAGTTTCCAATGCACCGAATGTGCGGTCTAAAAAGAGCGGCACCGTCCATGTCGCGGCGGCTCCGAGGCCGAGTTTGGTTAGAAACTGACGACGTGTTTGCAGACTAAAATTGGAGTCGAGTTGCATAGGATTCTAGGTGAGTTGGAATTCGGGCAGACGGAGAATACGGGCGATCGCGGTCCTAACATTGGTGCGGCTCAGCGGCTTGGGATATTTCTCGGCTTCCGCGATCAATTCGGCGCGCGTAGATTGCCCAATCGGGACGACTAACAATCGCGCGGTCAGCCCGTCGATCAGCTTCGGGCAATCGTTGATCATTTCGTCGGTGACTAGTTTTTCGAGTTCCAGATTTCCCTCGAACCCGCGTGTCTTTCCGGTGCCGGCGAGTGCGTCGGTGAATTCGCCGCGACTAGCTAAAGTCGAGGTGTTAATCCACGCGCGGTTGCCGTCCCATCCTTTCACATTCGGCGGCGCGAAAAGGATTTGGCCGAGCGATCGCATCACGAATTGCAGCGCAAATCCTGGCGGCGGATCGCACTCGAGAACTTTGCACGTTTGCGCGATGAGTTGCGTAGGACTTTTGATTTGAGTTCCAATCGATTCAGCGCTGTAAAACGCCTTCGAGTTCAACATCTCCGCGAGGACCGGACGCAGTTCGTAGTTGGCCTGACGAAACGTATGCGCGAGCGAAGAAACGATCATCGGCTCTGGGTCTTCGTAGGCGTAAAAGGTCCACAATTTCTCGCAGAGAAATTCCGCGCAAGCCGGTTGCTGGAAGATGATTTCGATAATGTCGTCCCCGCTGAACTTCCCTTTTTTGCCCATGAAAACTTTCTGCGAATCGTCGTGCTGCTGCTCGGCGTAATCGAATGTTCCCTGCAACGGACGCGCCCGATAACCGGTGAAAGCGCGCGCAGAATTTTTGATGTCGTCTTCGCTGTAATGGCCGATGCCGAGGGTGAAAAGCTCCATCAACTCACGCGCGAAATTTTCATTCGGCGCACCTTCTTTGCTGGCGTTGAGGTCGAGCCAGATGACCATCGCCGGGTCGCAGGAAATCGCCTTCACCAAGTCGCGGAAATTGCCAAAGGCGAACCGGCGGAAAAGCTGGTTTTGCTGAAACATCAGTGACGCGCTCTTCACTTTTTGCACGCTGGTCGCGAAATGGCCGTGCCAAAAGAGCGTCGCCTTTTCGAGGGCAGCGGTGGACGGCTGAATCATTTGCGCAATCCACCAGCCGCGAATCGTATCCAAGTCCGCTCGGTTTTGCTGTTGGAGTGTTTGCTGAAGTTTCTGGCGGTCGCCGTCGGCCATCATGCGCATGTCCATGACGTTGCCCACGGCGCTGAGTTTTGGCGCGGTTGATGCAGGCGGTGTTTCCAGCAGACGCGCGACCGCCCCAGCGCGGCCGAGCTTTACGGCGGCGGAAATTTCCAGCGGAGTTCCACCGAAACCGGCGCGGCTGAGCAGGTGGATGGCGGATTGTTCGTTCCAATGCGCAGCGGGGGAGAGCATCGCTTATTGTAACAGAAGGCGCGGGAAATAGTTGCGGGGTTCGCGCTTTACAACATCGGGCGGTCGGCGACAATTCGTTCCAACTCGAATCTTTATTTTGTCTGAACCACTCTTTCTAACCAACCTCACGCGCCACACCGAGATCGGGGCGAACTGTTATTTCCTACAATTCGGAGAAAAAAATATCGTGCTGGATTGCGGGATGCATCCGAAGGAGGAAGGGTTGCAAGCGGCGCCCAATCTGAGCCTGATTCGCGGAGAAAAAGTGGACGCGATCATCGTCACGCACGCGCACCAGGATCATATCGGCACGCTGCCCGTGCTCATGCGGCAGCATCCAGAGAGCAAGGTTTTTATGACCTACGCCACGAGTCGATTGGGCGAGGCGATGCTGCACAATTCGGTGAATGTGATGACTCGCCAGCGGGAGGAACTCGGCACGGTGGATTTCCCGCTTTTCACCCATCGCGAGCTCGATGGAATGGTCAATCGCTGGGAATACATGCCGCTCAATCAGACCTTCGGACTCGATGGCGAACGGCGTCAGCGCGACAGCGACGATTGGACTGCGGAACTGATCGACGCCGGGCATATTTTGGGTTCCACGGGAGTTAGAATCCGCTCTGGCGGGAAGACGATTTTCTACACGGGCGATGTGAATTTCCGCGATCAGACGCTGAGCATGGCGGCGAAGTTTCCTGAGGAAAATATCGACGTTCTCATCATCGAAACGACGCGCGGCGACAATCGCACTCCGGAAGGTTTCACGCGCAAAGCCGAGGAAAAACGTTTCTTCGAGGCGGTCAAAGCGGCCTTTGAGCGCGGCGGTTCCATTCTCATTCCGGTTTTCGCAATCGGCAAAACGCAGGAAGTCCTCACGCTGATCTACGAGATGAAACGCGATGGCGAACTTTCTCAATCGACTCCCATTTATATCGGCGGGCTGAGCGCGAAAATGACGATGATTCACGACGAACTCTCCCGCGCCACGCCGCGCCATTACGAGGGATTGCAGCTCCTGGACATCGTCGCGCCCTACGTTCTCGGCGGCAAGGAAGCGCAGCACGCGTCACCGGGTCACGGGAAAATTTTTGCGATTTCCAGCGGAATGATGACCGAGAAAACGCTTTCAAACGTCTTCGCCCGGAAGTTTCTCGAAGATGAAAAACACTCTGTCTTTTTCGTCGGCTACGCCGCGCCCGATTCTCCCGGCGGCGTGCTGCGTGCAGCGGAAAAAGGCAGCCAGGTCGTGCTAGATAAGGCTCAAGCTCCGCTCACTTTAAACGCGACGGTTGAGAGATTCGACATGAGCGCGCACGCTAACCGCGAGGATTTACTCGACTACATTTTGCGGGTGAACGCGCCAGCAACCGTGCTCGTTCACGGCGATCCGGCGGCCATCGAGTGGTTCCGCGCGCAGCTCGCTGAGAAGGCACCCACGATGCGCGTCATCATCCCCACACCGGGCGAGAAGATAGCGCTCTAACTCCGATGGGCGTCGAGATTGAGCGCAAATTTCTCGTTGCCAACGACTCCTGGCGAGAGTTGTTAGTCGGGCCCGGACGTTGTCTGCGCCAAGGTTATCTAGTTAATGGCCCACCTTCCACGATCCGTGTCCGAATCTCCGACGAAGATGCCTGGCTCACCATCAAAGGCCCGGTCATCGGACTCAGCCGGGTGGAATATGAATACGCCATTCCTCTTTCCGACGCGAAAGAGTTACTTGCCGAACGCTGCGTCAGTCCGCTGATCGAGAAAATTCGGCACCGAATCCCGCATCATGGCCTCGTCATCGAAGTGGACGAATTTTCTGGAGCCAACGCCGGGCTGCTCATTGCTGAAGTGGAATTGCCCAGCGAAGACACGCCATTTACCCCGCCGTCGTGGTTCGGCGTGGAAGTCTCCGCCGATTTCCGCTATCACAATTCGCAACTCGCAAAACGCCCTTACTCCACATGGAAACTGTCCTGATCACCGGTGCGAATCGCGGCCTGGGCCTCGCGCTCGTCGAAGAAATGCTGAAGCTTGGCTACGACGTCATCGCCACCGCACGCGACGTCAGCCGCGCGGCTGATTTGCTCGCCTTGCAGGAAAAAAATCCCAGTCGAGTGAGAGTCGTATCACTCGAAGTCAATTCCGACGTTTCCGCTGCGGAACTCGCGGCGCAAATTCCCAAGCTCGACATCCTCGTCAACAACGCCGCCGTTTTCCCCGAAGAGGGCAACGAAAAAGTCGCCGAATGGCAGGCCTCGCATCTCACCGACGCTTTTGAAACCAACGTCGTCGGCGTCATGCGCGTCACGCAGGCACTCCTGCCCGCGCTCAAAAAATCCTCCGCCGCTCGCGTGGTCAATATTTCCTCAACCGCCGGCTCCATTTCTGGCAAGCACACCAGCGATTTCTACGCGTATTCCACGTCGAAAGCCGCGCTCAACATGCTTACACGAGCGATGGCTTTTGATTTGAGTTCCAGTGGAATCACCGTCGTGCCAGTCCATCCGGGCTGGGTGCAAACCGACATGGGCGGCCCCGGTGCGACGCTGACTCCGACCGAATCGGCGAGTGCCATTGCGAATCTCATTAAAAATCTGAAACCCGATCAGGCCGGCCAATTTCTCGAACGCGATGGATCACCCTGCCGATTCGCCTGGTGAATTGTCGCCGGTAAAAAGTGAGCCGAGTTCCAGTCGATTCTGGCTGGTCGCCACGGCCATTGCGCTCTTACTCGGATGCATTTTCGTCTGGCGCTGGCCCGATCCGCCGACTGGCAAACCCGATCCACGTTTCCAGCCGATCGACGCGATTACGTTGGCGGCGCTCCCGCTGGCGACCCGATTCGACATGCCGATGGGTAGCGAATCCGGCGCCCTCGTTTACAATGCGCAGCCGTTTACCGAAAACCGTCATCTCGGCGACGACCTGAACGGAATTGGCGGCGAAAACACCGACCTCGGCGACCCGGTTTACGCGATTGCGAACGGCCGCGTCATCTACACCGGCTGGCCCGCCGATGGCTGGGGAAATATGATCCTCGTCATGCATGCCTATGAGGAAAACGGAGCGCGCCGTTACGTGCAATCGTGTTACGCGCATTTGAGTTCCATCGATATCACGGACGGCGCAATCGTTCTTCGCGGACAAAAAATCGGCAACGTCGGCAATGCGGGCGGCAAATATCTCGCGCATTTGCATTTCGAGTTACGCGAATTTTTCACGCCCTTCATCGGAGCCGGATATCGCTCGAACCCCGCTGGCTGGCTGAATCCGTCGGAGTTTGTCCGAAAACATCGCGGCGCTCCGGAAAGCGATCTTCGTCCCGAGCCGCAGATTGCACTCTAACTCGAATGAAAAAAAGTACCAGAGAGCTACGGCAAAGAGAAGCTGACTACCGTTGCTGCATTCCTGCCCTGGCGGGGTTTGCCGGTTCGCAGTCCATAGTCCCTGGCGAGCGGAACCTAAAGGAGTTTCAGACCATTCAGCAAACGATTTCTGCGGAAAACTTCAAAGAGTCCTAGTCGCGAAAAATTTCCTCGCGTAAAAAAATCTTTCCACTAGAAAACAAGCTGCTTCACTGATACCTACATTTTCCTACCCACCCATGTTACAAAAAATCCTCCTCGTTCTAGCAGTCATCTTCATGCTCGGTTCCGGCGTTGTCGGTTACCTGAATAAATCCAAACTCGATGAAACCGTGACGGCTAAAACCAATGCAGAAGCCGCCACGCAAACTGCAAAAGCGGAAACGGTCACCACCAAAAAAACGCTCAAAGATACCGGCGACAAACTAACCGCCGAGACTGCCAAGGTAACGGAAATGGAGCAGACTTTGGCCGCCAAAGAAGGCGATCTCGCGAAGGCGACTGCGGACGTGACCAATTTGACTGCGCAGTTGACCGACAAGACGGCGGCTCTCGACGCGGCTAACGCGGAAATGGAAAAGCTGAAAGCGGCTCCGGTCGCGGGCACGACTCCAGAAGTGGTTCCGACCGACAACGCCGCTCAGGTGGCTGAATTGACTGGTCAGATCGAGGCTTTGAAGAGCGAGAAAGCGATCATCGGTGACAAACTCGTTGCCGCTGAATCGAAGACCAAGGAACTCTCTGCCGTGGTCGCCAAAGCCAAAAACGCGATGATGGTTAAGGGAATGGAAGGCCAGGTTGTCGCCGTGAATCAGGCTTGGGGCTTCGTTGTTCTGAACCTCGGCGATCGCAGCGGCGCGGTAAACAATGCCGAAATGGTCGTCATGCGCGACGGAGATCGGATTGGCAAAATCAAAATCACTTCGGTCGAACCTTCCACCTCCATCGCAGACATCGTTCCATCGAGCGTCCCGAGTGGCCAGCGCGTGCTGCCCGGTGATCGTGTGATCGTGGCCAACTGATCGTTGCAAATGCTGCGCCGCATCGTTCTTTCACTCGTGTCGATCGGGATCGGGTTTTCTCTCGTTTCCTGCAAAACCGAGGAACCGCCGCTGGCTCAAACGCCTGCATTCGGCGGTCCCGTCAGCACGATTCCGTGGAACCAGCCGCAGCGCTGGGAAGGCGGAGCGGGCGGATTCAGCGCCCTTCAGCGCGACGAACGTAACTAGGTTTTCTCATCGGAGTTACAGTCGATTCTGCGTTCCGAAAACGCTGATCTCGCGTAATCTAAGCCCATGGCCGGGCGCATTCTGATCATACGCGGCGGAGCGATCGGGGACTTCATCCTCACGCTTCCGGCCATTCGATTGATTCGGCAAAACCTTCCGGAAACGCGCATCGAAGTCCTCGGTTATCCCGGTATTGCTCAACTCGCGCTTGACCCGGATCACGCCGACGCAATTCATTCCATTGAATATGCGCCGCTCGCCCGGTTTTTCAGCCGCAAGGCGGAACTCGACCCTGCGATGGTGAAATTTTTCACCGGCTTCCAGCAGATTGTGAGCTACCTCTACGATCCCGATGGAATTTTTGAGCAAAACCTCCGCGCAGCCGGGGTGAAAAACATCCTCGTCGGTCCCGGTCAATTAAGCGATGACCTTCACGCCGTGCAGCAACTGGCGCGGCCTTTGGAAAAACTGGCGTTCTTTCTCGAAGACGCCGCACCGCGTTTTTCTCCGTCGGAAAAAGACCACGCTTCGGCGGAAAATTTTCATCCGAGTTCCAGTGGATTCATCGCGCTGCATCCCGGGAGCGGCGGAAAAAAGAAAAACTGGCCTGTGCAGAATTGGATGGAACTCGCCTCAGTTTTACAAGCCGCCGGGCACAAACTTCTCCTCGTCGGTGGCGAGGCGGAAGAGGAAACTCTGCGCGTCCTCGAACAGAAACTCCACATTCCCGTCGCGCGCCATCTCCCGCTGCGGACCCTCGGCGCACTCCTGCATCGCAGTCGTTTATTCATCGGACACGACAGCGGAATCTCGCACCTCGCCGCCGCCTCGGGTGTCCGCTGCCTGCTCCTTTTTGGCCCGACCGATCCCGACATTTGGGCTCCATTGAACTCTGGCGTGGAGATTCTTTCCGCACCCAACGGCGCCATGGAATCGCTCGCTTTGGACACCGTTCGCGACCGGGTCGAGGCCTTTCTGAAAACCTAGCCGCCTACTCGGAAAGCGCTGCCACCGCTTTTTCCAGCGAGGCCACGTCGGAAATGGAGATCACCGGCGTGTCTTTGCGAATGCGACCGACCAGACCGGCGATCACTGCGCCCGGCCCGAGTTCGATGAAAAGATCCACTTTTAACTCGTCCAAAAGGTAATTGATCGACTCCGTCCAGCGGACGCTGC
>JAYVOE010000013.1:0-18453 GCA_043758065.1 Spartobacteria bacterium
TCCGCTCCAATCTCGACGCCATGCGCCGCATTCCCATTCCGCTGCCAAAAAAAGAAGAAAACAGCGGAAAATCATCCCTGGATTCCGCCTCCTCAAAAATGCTAAACCCCGCTGAAAGTGCGTTCATTCCTCTGGGCGAGCTAGCCGAATTCAAAGTCGAACCCGGCCTCAATCAGGTCAACCGCGAAAACGGTAAACGCCGCATCGTCACCACCGCCAACGTGCGTGGACGCGACCTCGCCAGCTTCGTGGCCGATGCCCAGAACCGGATTAAAAAGGAAGTCGTCATCGCGCCTGGCTACTGGCTGGAGTGGGGCGGACAATTCGAAAATTTGCTCTCTGCCAGTGCCAGATTAAAAATCGTCGTCCCTCTCGCGCTACTCCTCATCCTGCTCCTGCTTTTTTCCGCATTTGGCTCGTTAAAAGACGCTTTACTGGTCTTCACCGGCGTCCCGATGGCACTCACCGGCGGCATCCTCGCGCTCTGGTTGCGCGGCATCCCGCTTTCCATTTCGGCCGGCGTCGGCTTCATCGCCCTCAGCGGTGTCGCTGTACTCAACGGCGTCGTCATGTTTACTTTTATCCAAAAGCTGATCGATGAAGGCGACACTGTCGATGACGCCGTTTTCCGTGGTTCCGTGGCCCGCCTGCGTCCAGTGCTAATGACCGCCCTGGTTGCCTCACTGGGCTTTGTTCCAATGGCCCTGGCCTCGGGACCAGGAGCCGAAGTGCAGCGTCCGCTCGCCACCGTCGTCATTGGCGGCATCATCAGTTCCACTCTCCTGACGCTCTTCATCTTACCCACGCTCTACAAAATCTTCGCACCGCGCCCCATTCTTACTTCCATTCCACCGCCGAACACCGGGATTTAAGAAAAACCCTTCCATTTTTACCTGGAGCCCGCCGCTGGAAGTCTGCGAGAGAATTCATTTTCCAGTCGCTGGCGCAGACGTCGTCCTGCCGCTACTCTCTCCTTGTGCTTTCGCCTGCTGCCGTGTTGCCTGTGGGCACCTCATGATTCGCACTGCATTTGTCCTCGGCGCCGGGCTCGGCACCCGGCTCAGGCCGCTGACCGATCTCCTCCCGAAGCCGCTCATCCCGATCTTTCACAAGCCGCTCATCACCTTCGCCTTCGATCATTTAATGGCGCAGGGGTTCGATCAATTTATCGTCAACACGCACCATCTCGCGGCCTGTTACGACGAGGAATTTCCCGATTATCGCTACGGCAAACAGGAGATCGTTTTTCGCCACGAACCGCACCGGCTCGAAACCGGCGGCGGCATTAAAAACATCGAAGACCTCGTCCACGGCGAACCGCTCCTCGTCTATAACGGCGATATTCTCAGCGATCTGCCGGTCGAAAAAGCGCTCGCCGATCACGAACGCAGCGGGCGGCTCGTCACCATGGTTTTGCGTTCCAGCGGCGGGCCGTTGCAAGTCAATTTTGATCCGAGTTCCAGTGCTATCACCGACCTCGCCGGCCGTCTCGGCCTCGCTGAAGGTCTCGGCACCGACCCCGACGCGCCGCGTTATCTCTTCACCGGCATCTACATTTTAGAGGCGGAAATCTTCGCGCACATCCCGCCGAACCAGCAAATTTCCATCATTCCGATCCTCTGCGACCTCATCCGCGATCAACCCGGCAGCATCGGCGGCATCGTCCTCGACGAAGGCAACTGGTGGGACCTCGGAACGCCCGCTCAATACCTCGATGTCCACCGCTATTTCTACGATCAATATCTCGACGCGGAGAACCCGGCGAAACTCGACTGGCCGATGCCGATTCAGGCGTCTGCCCGAATCGTGGACGTCGCTCTCGAAGGCCTCGTGAGCATCGGAAAAAACGTCGAGATCGCCCGCGGCAGCAGCCTCAAGGACGTCGTCGTCTGGCCGGGAACAAAATTTCCTTCGCCTGTCCATTACGCCAACGGTATCCTCGCTCCGACCGGCTTTTTACCCGCGTAGTTCTATGATTTCCGCCTCGCTCCTCGATCACACTTGCGCCCGATTCCCGGAAGTGTCGCCCGCAGATATCGCTGTAACTCCGTTGGAAAAAGGCGGGTCGGATCGGAAGTTCTATCGCATCGCTGTTGACCAACAAAGCGGCTCGTCGCGCTCGCTCATCCTCGTCAAATACGGCGACCAACGAGAAGAAAACCGGCACTACGTCGAAGTCGCGCATTTCCTTTCCGATCACGGAATCAACGTCCCGCAAATCTATCATCACGACCCCGCCGAAGGCCTCATCTGGATGCAAGACCTCGGCGAAATCGATCTCTGGGCGTTCCGCACCGAGCCATGGGAAACACGGCGCGCACACTATCAAAAAACGCTTGACCAAGCCGCGCGACTCCACGCGCTCTCGACCGAGACTTCACTGCAACTCCAACCACTTTTCGACGAGACGCTTTATCGTTGGGAGCAAAATTATTTCTTCGAGAATTGTCTCGGACGCCACTTCGGAATCGAATTTGATCCGAGTTCCATCCCAATGTTAGAAGCGATCCGCCATCGGCTCGCCGAACAGCCGCGAGTGTTAGTGCATCGCGACTTCCAATCGCAAAATATCATGGTGCGCCACGACGATGCCTGGCTGATCGATTTCCAGGGAATGCGCCCCGGTTTGCGTCAATACGATCTAGCATCGCTGCTCTACGATCCCTACGTCGATCTCACAAAAAGTGAGCGGAGTGAGATGCTAACCTACTATCAATCCGTCGCCGGAATTTCTGATCCGAGCACCATCGAAATCTTCCACGCCTGCGCCGTGCAACGCCTCATGCAAGCATTAGGCGCGTATGGATTCCTAGGTCACGAACGCGGTAAGCCGGAGTTCCTGCGCCACATCCCAAAAGCACTAACATCGTTGCGCGAAGTCATCTGCGAAATCGACGGTTTGGAGAAATTATCGGCGGTGTTAGAAAAGTGCTAACATGAACGAGCTATTCGCGAGGGAACCGCAGATCCTAACCGTCGGCGAACTCACACGCAGCATTCGCGATCTGCTCGAGGATCACGTCGGCGATGTCTGGGTCGAGGGCGAGATTTCCAATCACCGTAAGCAAGCCTCGGGGCACCAATACTTCACGTTGAAAGACGACCGCGCGCAACTCGCGTGTGTGTTGTTTTCGAGAACCGCCACCAAACAAAAGCTAGCTGACGGAATGTGCGTGCAGGTCTTCGGAAACGTGACGGTTTACGAGGCGCGCGGGCAGTATCAAATGATCGTGCAGAAGGTGCAGCCGCGAGGGCAGGGGGCGTTGCAGGCGCGGTTCGAGGAGTTGAAGCGGCGGCTCGATGCCGAGGGTTTGTTCGATGTTAGTAAAAAGCTAGCATTGCCGAAATTTCCGCGAACGATCGGGCTCGTCACGTCACCAACCGGAGCCGCATTGCAGGACATGGTGAATGTGTTAGCACGCCGCGCTCCGTGGCTGCGATTGATGCTCATCCCGGTGAAGGTCCAAGGCATCGAAGCCGCCGAGGAAATCGCCGGGGCAATCCGGCAGTTTAACGAAAATCATGCGAGTGAGATCGATATCATGATCATCGGTCGCGGCGGCGGAAGCATCGAGGATTTATGGCCGTTCAACGAAGAAATCGTGGCGCGCGCGATTCATGCGAGTTCCATCCCTATCGTGTCCGCTGTGGGACACGAGATCGATTTTACCATCGCCGATTTCGTGGCCGACCTGCGCGCGCCGACTCCAAGCGCAGCTGCGGAATTAGTCGTGCCGGACGGCGAGGAACTGCATCACCGGCTCGACAGTCTCACCAGTCGTTTGCGCCAGTGTTTGCAGGCAACGATTACGCACGAGAAGGAAAAACTCATTGGCCGAATCGCGCCAGCATTGCAGCGAGAGGCGTTGCGCATCGTCGAGCAGCATCAGCAAAGCGCCGATTTTCTAGCTGCCGATCTAACCTTAAATTTGGAGCGGCAAATTTCGGCATTACAACAACGCCTCGCGGAATCCGTCGGCTCATTGCAACAACATCGACCCGACCAGATTCTCGCCTTGAAGCGACAAAGTTTTTCTGAGAAGCGCGGCCACTTTCTCACACTTTTCCAGCGCTCGATGGAGACCCGAAAAAACAAGCTCGACCAATGCGTCAGCCTGCTGCGCGTGCTCGGCCCGGAAGCGACGTTGAAACGAGGCTACAGCATTCTCACGCGCGCCGATGGTTCCGTAGTGACCAGCGCCGCTTCCGTGAAAAAGGGCGACGCACTGCGCAACCAGTTGATTGACGGTGAAGTCATTTCCAAAGCCAGTTAGAATCGAATGCAACTCCCATGAAAAAAACCCTCGGCTCGCTCATTTCCCCGTATCGCATTTCCAACGGAAAAAAATTTCACCTCGAAAGCTGCGACCCGGGCGATTCCGGCGAGCTGAAAGACAAGGCGCAGGGCCAGAAGTTGCTCGAAGCGGGCGTCGCGCGCATTGCCGAGCTGCAAGAAAAACTCTACGCGCAGGATCAATGGTCGCTCCTGTTAGTCTTCCAGGCGATGGACGCCGCGGGCAAAGACAGCGCGATCAAGCACGTCATGTCGGGCGTGAATCCGCAGGGTTGCCAGGTGTATTCATTTAAGCAGCCGAGCAGCGAAGACCTCGACCACGATTTCCTCTGGCGCTGCCAAAAGTGCCTTCCTGAGCGGGGTCGCATCGGTATCTTCAACCGCTCGTATTACGAGGAAACGCTCGTCGTCCGCGTGCACCCCGAATTTCTCGAAAAGCAAAAGCTGGCGCCGAAATTAGCCGGCAAAGGAATCTGGGAAGATCGTTTTGAAGACATCAATAACTTCGAGAAAACCCTCACCCGCAACGGAACGATCATTCGGAAATTTTTCTTGAACGTCTCACAGGCCGAACAAAAAAAGCGGTTTCTCGCCCGGCTCGACGATCCCACGAAGAACTGGAAATTCTCCGCAGCCGACATTGGCGAACGCGGGCGTTGGAAAGATTACATGGCGGCCTACGAAGACATGATTCGCCACACCGCCACCGAGCGCGCCCCATGGTTTGTCGTTCCAGCGGATAAAAAATGGTTCACACGGCTGGTCGTTGTAGCGGCCGTGATCGAAGCCCTGGAATCGCTCGATCTCCAATATCCGACCGTCACCGACGAGATGAAAAAAGGAAATCTGGCCGCCCGAAAAATGCTCGAAGCCGAGAAATCGTAGAGTTCAATGCAACTCCGCTGTAAAAAAACTGACCGGAGTTGCAGTCGAATCGCCACATTCTGATTGCGCACCGGGCGAACCCGTGTATTTTCGCGGTCCTCTTATGCCAAAAGCAATTGCCAGACGTAAAACCAAGAAAGCAGCGGCGAAGCGCTTTAAAATCACAGGAACAGGAAAAATTCTCCGTTCTTCTGCCAATAAACGCCACTTGTTGAGTGCCAAAAGCCCGAAACAAAAGCGCCAGAACGCGAAAGCCACGTTGGTCGATAAGACCGACATGAAACGCGTGAAAGAATGCCTACCGTTCCACTAGGAGCGCAGTCATTGGATTTCCCACCTGAAGCGTTTTTACGGAAACGCTTCCACCGAATGAACGAGGTCGGGAAATCATCAATACAACCAACAGTTCATTCGTGGAGACCGCGCCCAAGCGGATTTTAGAACATGCCAAGAGCCACTAACGCACCCGCGAGCCGCGAACGCCGCCGCCGGGTCATCGAAAAAGCCAAAGGTTTCCGCGGTCGCCGCTCGAAACTTTTCCGCTACGCCAAAGACGCCGTCATGAAGGCCCAATACTGGGCATATCGCGACCGTAAAACCAAGAAACGGAACTTCCGTTCCCTTTGGATTCAACGTCTCAACGCCGCCGCCCGTGAACAGGGTCTGACTTACAGCCGATTCATGGAAGGCCTCAAAGCCGCGAACATCGACCTGGACCGCAAGGTTCTGTCCGACATCGCCATCACCGACGACTCGGCTTTCAAGTCGATCATCGAGCAAGTGGTCGCCGCGTTGGACAAGAAGAAATCAGCGAAAGCCGCAGCCTGATTCGGCTGTAACTCGACTGAAAAATCCGGTCTGACCGGGTCCATCTGAAACTTTGAAACCGAGTCACTCACACTGACTCGGTTTTAGTTTCCACCTCTCACTTTTCTCGTGGAAGACGCTCTCCAACAAATCCAAACCGCCGCCCTCGCCGACATCGTCGCCGCTGCCGATCTCACTGCGTTGGAAACCCTGCGCGTCGCCCTGATGGGACGTTCTGGCAGCGTTTCGTTGATCGCGGAGCAGATGAAAACCGTGCCGAAAGAGCAGCGTCCCGCGTTTGGGAAATTGCTCAACGAGACACGAAATTCCATCGGAGTTGCATTGGAATCACGCCAGGCAGAACTGACTGCCGCTCGCGATGCGCAAGCCGTTTCCAGCATCGACGTCACCTTGCCCGCGCGACTCCATCCGCAGCCCGGCGCGTTGCATCCGGTCACGCAAATGCAGGATCGCGTCATCCAAATTTTCCGCCGCCTCGGTTTCGCCATGGCCGACGGCCCCGACATCGACGACGAATGGCATTGTTTCGACGCGCTAAACACGCCCGCCGATCACCCCGCGCGCAACGAGACCGACACGTATTATTTGGCCGACGGCCGCCTGCTGCGCACGCACACCTCGACCGTCCAGATTCGCACCATGGAAAATCAGCCGCCGCCCGTGCGTGTGATTTGCCCCGGTGCCGCCTATCGCCGCGACGAAGTGGACGCCACGCATCTCAATCAATTTAACCAGATCGAAGGCCTCTACGTCGCGGAAAACGTCAGCCTTGCCGACCTCAAAGGCACGCTGGAATATTTCCTCCGTGAGTTGCTTGGAGCCCAAACGGAAATTCGTTTTCGCCCGCACTTTTTCCCATTCACCGAACCCAGTTTTGAAGTGGACGCCAAGCTGCCCGGCACGAACAAATGGCTCGAACTCGCCGGTTGCGGCATGGTCGATCCGGCTGTTTTCGAGGCGATTAACCAACGTCGCGGCGACAACGCATTCGATCCAGAACGCGTCACTGGCTTCGCTTTTGGTTTCGGCATCGACCGCCTGACGATGATCCTCACCGGCACCACTGACATCCGCATGTTAGTCGAAAACGACCTGCGTTATCTCCAACAATTCCGGTAAATGAAAGTCTCACTCAACTGGCTGCGCGAGTTTCTTCCACTCGCCAAAACCAACGCCGAAATCTCCGATCTCCTCACCTTCGCCGGAGTGGAAGTCGAGGGCATCGAAACCAAAGGTGTTAACATCGCGAACGTCGTCGTCGCGCAAATTCAAAGCTCTGAACAACACCCGAACGCCGATCGTTTGAGCGTTTGCAAAGTCGACGACGGCAGCGGCATGGCGCGGCAGATCGTCTGCGGCGCAAAAAATTACCAGATCGGAGACAAAATCCCGCTCGCACTTCCCGGTGCAGTCTTACCCGGCGATTTCAAGATTAAAGTGGGCAAACTCCGCGGCGTCGAAAGCGAAGGCATGATGTGCTCCGCGAAAGAACTCGGCATTTCCGAGGAATCCGCCGGGCTGCTCATCCTCTCGCCCGACGCGCCGATTGGCACCGAAATCGGCAAATTATTTCCAGGAGACACCATCTTCGATCTGGAAATCACCCCGAATCGACCCGACCTCCTCAGCCACCGCGGAATCGCCCGCGAACTCAGCGCAATCCTCGGCATTCCGCTGGAACTCCCCTCAAAAACCGACGTCCCAGCGAATGCTAGTTTCCCCGTCAGAATCGAATCTAACTCCGGTCTGTTTTACAGCGGGCGCATTGTTAGGAATGTAAAACTCGGCCCCAGCCCTGAGTGGCTCGTGAGCAAACTTCAGTCCGTTGGCCTGCGCTCGATCAACAACGTCGTCGATATCACGAACTTCGTAATGCTGGAAATGGGGCAGCCGCTTCATGCGTTTGATCTAGCGAAAGTGGATCGCGGCATCGTTGTTAGAAATGCCGACGCTGAGGAAAAATTCCTCGCGCTCGACGGACGTGAATACACTCTAACTCCGCTGGATTTAGTGATCGCCGATGAATCCAGGGCTTTGGCTATCGCCGGTGTCATGGGTGGGCAGGACAGCGGTGTTTCTGCTAGCACGACCGATGTGTTAGTCGAGAGCGCGCTGTTTCGTTCAACTAGCATCCGTCGCACCTCACGCGTTCTTGGCTTGGCGAGTGATTCGTCCTACCGATTCGAGCGCGGAGTCGATCCGGGTCAGGTCCTTGCCGCGTCTGCGCGCGCCTGCCAGTTACTGGAAGAAATCGCCGGAGGTCAGGCGGAACCAGCGCTCTCGTCTGCCGGAGAACTTCCGCCGATGGAGTGGAATGTGAATCTACGTAATGACCGCTGCCGCCAATTGTTAGGAGCCCCGATTTCGGACCAGCGCATCCACGAAATTTTGAGCGGACTTGGATTGCAATCTGGCCCTGCTAACGAATGGAAAATTCCCTCGTTCCGGGCCGATCTCACTCGCGAAGTCGATCTCATCGAGGAAGTCGCCCGCGTTCACGGCATCCAGAACGTTCCTGCAAAGTCGGGCGGGTTTGCCGCGCCCGTTTCGGACGTGGATCGGCTCTACGACTTCCAGATTTCCCTGAAACGCGCGCTGACCGCTCGTGGTTTTTCCGAGGCGCGCACGCTTTCGTTGCGTCCGGCGAATGAAGTGGCGCTCCGGACCGAGGCAGCCCTTCGTGTGCGCAATCCGCTCACGGAAGATCAGACTTGGTTCCGCGAAAGTCTGGTGGCTGGATTGCTAACAGTGGCCGAGTTCAATCAGCGGATGGGCGCGACTTCCATTCGACTTGTGGAAACAGGCCGCGTCTTCCAAAAAACAGAGTCGAGTTCCATTGAAATCTCCACGTTAGGTTTGCTAGTGACGGGACAGGACACGCAGAGTGATTGGCGGAAAACTTCACAGCCGCTCGATTTCTTCGCGCTCAAAGCCGATGTTAGCAATCTAGTCGCCGCACCGCTGGAATTCACCGCATCCACCCATCCCGCATCCGTCCTAGCTGCCGACATCTCCATTGGCGGAAAGAAGATTGGCTGGATCGGGCAACTGCAACCGGCGCTGGTGCGCGATTCCGGTTTGAAGACGCCGGTTTATGTCGCTGAGATCGATCTAGCTGGACTGTTAGGAGCTTTACCAGCGACGCGACATTTCTCGGCGTTGCCAAAATATCCGGCGGTCACGCGCGACATAGCGATGTTAGCTCCGCAGACGTTGATTCACACGGAAATCGAAGCCGCACTGTTAGGAGCTAACGATCCATTGCTCCGCGACGTGTCCATTTTCGATCTGTTCACCGACGCGACCGGCTCCAAAATTCCCGCCGACAAAAAGTCGCTGGCGTATTCGCTAACTTACCGCGCTGATGACCGCACTCTCACGCAAGACGAGGTCAATATGGCTCACACTCGACTGAAAAATCGAATCGTCGAGTTGTGCAGCGTCACGCTGCGCGAGTAGGAACGACAAACGTCTCGCCGACATCGACCGCGAGCAGTTTTCCGGGCCCGCTTGCAAACGCCTCGCGAATCCGTTGGCTTGGTTCGTCCATCGGTTCGGAACTCAGCTTGAACGTCTGGTGATGCATCGGCACGAACGTCTTTGCGCCCGCCGCGAGCGCCATGGTGCGGGCTTGTTCCGGCGTGCAATGCGCGCGAATCCACGGGTCGTAAGCGCCGATCGGCATAAGTGCTAGATCATACGTTTTGCCATCGGCACCGAGATGGGAAAACGCATCCGTCATCGCGGTGTCGCCGGCGTAGAAGATGCGGTGACCAGCTTTTTCGATGACGTAACCATTGTAGCCGCGATGCTCGTCTTTGATCATCCGTGCACCCCAATGATTCACTTTTACAGCGCTGATATCGATGGAACTCGACTGAAAACTTTCGCCCCACGCCAGTTCGTGAACGTTCCGAAAGCGTCGCAACAAATCCGCCGTTCCCTTTGCCGTGACGATCGGCGTGTCGCGCGAAAACCTCCGCAGACTCGACGTATCGAGGTGATCGAAATGCGCATGGCTGAGCAGGATGAACTCGGGTTTTGGCAGTTCGCGAATCGGTAACGCCAGACGCAAGTGGCGTTTCGGGCCGATAATGAACGGGTTCCATCCGATTCCAACTCGCATGGAAAAAACCGGGTCCGTGAGCAGCCACGAGCCGAGGAAATTCATCAGCACCGTAGAATGCCCAAGAACGGAGCCGGTAATTTCATCATCCCGCCACTTTGCCGGATCGGGCCGGTGTTTTGCATCCGAAGCAGATCGAAATGCGTCGAGAAAGATCTGGCGGAAAAATTCAGCGCGGGCCATGAGGCGCGCAACCTAGCACATTTACTCCGGCAGAATTAGCAGCGCCTGACGATCAATGCCCGCTTTGGCGAATTCACTCGCGGGATACAGACTCTGCGCCTTCAAAAACCACGCCAGGCTCGACCCTGGCTGGCTCTGCTTTTCCAACTGTTCCGCCGTTCGCAGCGTCTTCACAAAATCCGACGCCTCCGTCGTCAAGTTCGCCCTAACTTGATTCAGTTTATTATCATTCGGATACGTCTGATACACCTTTTCCACATTCTCCCAGGCACCTGCGTAATCGCCGCGCTTCTCGATCTCCTCGGCCCGCATCAGCGCGCCTTCGATCGTCTGCATCGCGTCGAGCACTTCCTGGAGTTGCTTTTGACGCTCCGGATACAATGCCGCCGCCGCGATGAATCGCACCCGATCATCGTAAATCCGCCGATACTCTTTCCGGCCGAGCAGTTCATCTAACAAATCCAGCGCCTCGAGTTGCACATCCGCCTGCTTGAAAATAATTCCCGACACCTCAGCTAGCGCCGGATTCCGCGGCCAGAGCGCCGTTGCCTCCTTCAGCTCCGACTCCAGCATCGCCTTGTCGCCGCTCGCCGCAGCGTTCTTGGCCTTCGCCAGATGCATTCCGGCCACCGTCTTCGCCGTCTGAATCGCCGCCATCGGTTTCGACGAATCGAAGTCGTGTGCCGTCGCTTCCAGATCCTTCACCAGCTTCTCCGCCAGCGCGTAATCCTTTACATCCAACGCCGATACGAGCTGATAACTCGACTGCGAAAACTTCAACGCCAGCCGCTTCTTTTCCCGTGGCAACGTCCGAAACTCCGGCATGTATTCCCCCACGATAAACCCTTCACCCAGCCGCTTCGTCGCACTCTCCAGCTCCGTGTTTTCCAGCAGAAACAGGAACGCCTGCACACTCTCGCGACAATCCCGGATCGCCTCATTCGCCAGACTATCCAGCGTGCCCACCGTCGGCGGCATCCCCGTCGTCTTCGCGAAGATCGACTTCGCATCGTCGCTCACATGCATCATCGTGTCCCCGTCGCGAAACACATTCCGGTAAAACCGCGTCGCGATCAGCACATGCTGATACCGCCTCTGGATAAATAACTGCGCGCAGAGTGATTGAAACTCGATCTTCGCCTGCAACGCCGACAACTCCTTCTTCGCCTGATTCGCCAGCACCAACGCCTTAATCTCCACCAGCCGCGTCACATACGGCTGCATCCGCGTGTCCCGCTTCATGTCCTGATTCTTTTTATACACCTCTTGCGCCGCTGTGTTCTTCGAGTCCGGCGGAGCATCCACCACCGAGAGCTGCGACGCCATCCCCGCATTCCATTCCACCGACTTCTGCTCCGTCAGCAGCGCATCATTCGCCTTCTGCAAACGCTGCCGCTCATTCTGCGCACTCCAGGCCGAATACACCGCATCCGCCACCGAATCGCAGAGCCGCGCATCATTATCGAAGGCACTCGCCTGCGGCAACAAACGAAATGCCTCATCCAGACTCTGCGGCGTCACCTTCGCCGGAGCCAGCTTATCCAGAATCGTCTTCAGCAACCCCTGATACCGCCTGTCCGCCTCCGAAGTCTCCTCCGGCGCATTCAGATACTTTTCAAAGCGCGCATTAAACAGCCGGTTATCATTGATATTCCACGACTTCCCATTCCAGGAAAACACCTCCGTATGCGGATCGAAACTAGGCAGATCGCCATTCCCCTTCGGCGCACCCTCGCTTCCACCCGACGCCGGCTGCGAAGACGACTGCGGCAAAGCCGAAACCGGAGACGCCGCATCGGGAGCCTGAGCCAGCAGGGAAACCGCCCCGACGAAAAGAATCATCGCCGCCAATACCGCGCGCCCCTCGTTCCCAAACTGTGTTTGGGAACGGGCTTGTCCTGGCAACGGCGTTGCCTTCGACGTCATTACTCGATCCAGCGTCCCGCCCAACGCAGTTGGGCCGCTAAGCGCGTTCCCAAGTGCAACTTGGGAACGAGGGCGACGAATATTCTCACCGAGCCGCCCCATACCCATCCAACTCCGCTCAAAAAATTTCCATCCGACTTCCCTCATACCTTCCGCATCTCCTCCACGTGTAAAATCCCATTCTCATCCACCGTCAACCGCACCGCAAACGTCTGGCCGCGCTGGATATTCACCTTGTTCAGCGACTCCGGGATCAGAATCGGCAACACACTCCGGTCATCCAACTCAATCGAAAACAACCGCCCCGAACGATTCCCCCGGATAAAATTCCGAATCGTCCCCGTCACCTGATACGTATTGCCGCGCAGACTATTGGCATTCTCCAGATAGAGCCGCGTGTCGAGAATCGCCGTCGTCCGATACGGATCCTGCACGTTCTTAAAAAGCGTTAGCCCGCCCCCGATCGCGGCCACCACCAGCAACACCGAAGCCACAATCCACCCCGGATGAAGCTTGGAACTAGCGCGACGGGAGGACATGCAACCGGAACGTAACCAAACTCCCGCAAGCTGGCAACGATTCGTATCGAACTCGGATGAAAACCCGGTCGCCGCCTGTGCCCTGGATGAAGAGTGGCCGCAGATGGGCGCGGATAAAACGCGGATGGAGGAGGAGGTAGATCAAAATGGATGTAGCACTTTTTCGGAACCCCTCTTGATCCGCGTTTCATCCGCGTCCATCCGCGGCTTCCCCGCCGAGTCGTTTTCCCCAGACCGAAAAACGGAGCGGAGTTCCAATGGAATGAAGGTTTGCGCTAAAATTGGTTTGCCAAAATAACCGGCGGTTCATAAAAACCATGTCCGTGAGAAGTCTCCCCGATTTTCTAGACCCTGGCCTCGGACTTCCCAGCCGCACCGTTGCGGCTTCCAATCGGACCCTCATCGGCGTGCGCCGCAAAAAATTCCCCTTCGACGACCAGACCCCACTAAAAACCCCCGGCGTCTTCGAAGAGCGCGAATACCAGGCCAGAGGCGTGATCAACGACGAAGAAGTCGGCCAGCCAAGCAACATCGTGAGTGTGAAGTTTGCGGGGTAAAACGCTTGGGCCAATAAACAAATAACTAAGCTATTCAGAAACTCCTCACAGTATGATTGATATCCTAATCATGGGCGGGACATACCTCTATTCGAAACTTAAACATGGGTCGGGGGGTGGACCTGACAAAGTCATTGAGCTGGCACAGATATGTGATGACGAGTTTCACAAGGTTCAAACATCAATGCATCAGGCGGCAAGTGTGTTGAGCAGGCACGAGGACAAAATTCTAATTATTCAGAAAGAACTAAAAGGATTGGTTCCTGCCAGTGTAAATTCAGAGTTGGCAGCGATCAGTCGGTGGATGGAGGAACACGTTTCATCCGAGCAGCAAACCTTACGCAAACTGGTAAAGGACCAGCTTTATTGGAATATGTCACTTGCCTGCGTAGCGGGGCTCGCATTACTTCTGTCGATCGTAGCGCTGTTTAAGTAAGTTTTGGCGAGGTAGAGCGAGAGATCGCCGCACTTCAGCCAGCGCCAGCAACGGCCAGTTGTCCCTCTCGTTCCCAAACTGTGTTTGGGAACGGGCTTGTTCCGGCAACTGAGTTGCCTTTGGCGCCGCCATTCACAGCAACGTCTTGCCCAACAGAGTCGGGCCTCCAAGTGCGTTCCCAAACAGAGTTTGGGAACGCACTTGGTCTCTAGACTGAACGAGGCGTCACTTGCTATTTAAGGCTGAGTAGTTTCCTCACCTCCGCCAATGCCAGCAGCGGCCAGTTGATCCGGTAGGAGTCGTAGCGCAGGTAAAAGACGCCGGGGAAACCGGTGCCGGTGGTGTCGGGTTCCAGCCAATCGCCGGCGGGTTGCTGGGTGCGCAGGAGCCAATGCGCGCCGCTTGTCCCTACCCAGGGGAACAGAACCGATTGCAACTCGGCTCAGTTTTCAAACCCAGTGAGATTGGCGGTGATGGGCGTTTCCCATTCCGCAGGCGAGGTCAACCCATTTCAACTAAATGGCCGACGGCCGCGCGATGGGCATGATGCCGATGGCGCGGGCGTCGCCAATGTCGATTTGCTGGTAGTCGGCATCGTAATCGGCGTCGTCGGATTCTTTGAATTTGTCGGCGTTTTCCTCGAGTTCATTGGTGCCGTAGCAGATGGCGGCCTGGAAGTTTTGCCAGCAATCGTCGAGTTCTGAGGGGACTTCCACGGCATTCTCCGGGAAGCTGGTGACGTCGGCTTCCGATTGGTCGCCCGCGCCGAGCATGGTGGTTTCGAGGCCGATCGTCGTGTCGTCATCGAGCGGGATGGAGATAAACATGTGGCCGGGGATGAGGATGAGCGAGGGGTTGAGGCCAATTTTCCGCAGGACGGAGGCGAAAAGGACGGAGCCATCGACGCAATTCGCCTGGGTGAGCGCGAGCGATTCGTCGATGAAACGGACGGATTGGCTGAAAACGGTCTCGCCCTGGCGCGAGTTCGTCGTGATGTCGCTATATTTGATGCCGCGCTGTTGCAGGACGCACCAGAGGGAGAAGATCTGCTTGAGCACTTCGTCGGAGTCGCCGCTTTGCACGCCGCTGTAGGAATCGACCACATCGAGGGCGAGGCCGTCTTTTAAGAGCTGGCCAACGAGCGGATGATCCTCGTTGACGTAAGCCGCGAAGAGCCAGGTGTAGTCGGAACTCGTCGTCTCGGTGTCATCCGTTTCCGCAGGTTCTTCGACGCCGAAAAGGCAGTCGTTGACCGGGCGCAAACTGATGGTCTGGGTTTTTTCGCCGAGCGAAACGCCGTCCACTTTTACGGAAACGGTAATGTCGAGCGGGACGGCTTGTTCGACTTTGCCGAGGAGATCGTAGCGGTAACGGATTTTTGGGTGGACTTGCAGGGGACTCTCGCCTTCCGCAGGCGTCTCGACTTCGCCGGTGAAGGTGCTTTTTTGCATGTAGGCGTTCTCTTCGACGGTGACTTCGACCTTCGCGCCTTGGGCCAACCCGGTGGCGTCGATCCCGATGCAACCCTGGCGATCACCGAGGCTGTTTTCGTCCCAAGTGGAGAACGCTTCCTCGGGTAACTGCACCGTCGCCGTGCTGATCAGCATCGAGGGGAAAAGCTGGTTCTCCGGGTAAACCGAAATGTCCCAATCCACTTTCGGCGCAGCGTGCAAATTGGAAATCAGGAGGACGGAAAGAGCGGCGAGGAAGATTTTCATTCGAGTGTGAGTGGACTCTGGCAGTTAGCCCGCTGGAGTGGCGATGAGATTCTTCGCTGGAATGCGAACGACTCGGGCTTTTTGTTGTTTCCGAACCCGGCGCAACACGTAGTCTACGCCCATGGCCGGACTCGTTATCAAACCTCGCTCGCAGATTTTGCACGGACACGATTGGGTGTATGCCAGCGAGGTCTTGAAGGCCTTTGGCGACCCGCAGGATGGCGATGTCGTTTCGCTAAAAGACGGCAAAGATCGTCTGCTCGGCTCGGCGATTTATAACAAGCGTTCGCAGATCGTGGCGCGGCGTTTTTCGCGTCAACGCCAGGAGCTCGATCTGGATTTTTTCACGCGGCGGATTCGTCAGGCGGTGGAATATCGAGGGCGGCGCGGAGTGCGCAGCGATCTCTGTCGACTGGTCTGGAGCGAGAGCGACGGATTGCCCGGCGTGATCGTTGATCGCTACGGCGCGACGCTCGTTTTGCAAACGCTGACGCTGGCGATGGATCAGCGAAAAAATCTCATCGTCGAAGCGCTCGTCGCGGTGCTTTCTGAGTCGGGTGTGAGCGGTATCGTCGAGCGCAACGAAAGCAGTTCGCGCAAGGCGGAAGGACTCGAGTTGCAGTCGGGTCAGCTCTGGGGAAACGCGCCGCAGCCGACAGAATTCGAGATGGCGGGTGTGCGTTTCGAGATCGACGCCGGGTCAGGACACAAGACCGGATTTTATCTAGACCAGGTGGAAAATTACAGTCGAGTTGCATCCGTATCAGCTGGGAAACGCGTGCTGGATTGTTTCAGCAGCCAGGGCGGATTTGCCTTGGCCTGCGCGAAAGCGGGAGCAGCGGAAGTGCTGGCGGTCGAGGTGAGCGGCGAGTTGTGCAACAAGATCGAAGCCAATGCGCGGCGCAACGATCTGCGCGTGAAAGCCGTCGAAGCGAACGTGTTCGATTTTCTCAGTTCACAGACGCGTTCCGGCGCGACTTACGATCTGATTATTCTCGATCCGCCGTCGTTCGCACGCGGCAAAGGCAAGCTCGACGACGCACAGCGCGGTTACAAAGAAATCCATCTGCGCGCTCTGCAACTCCTCGCGCCCGATGGAATGCTCGCGACGTTTTCCTGTTCGCACCACATGTCGGCGGGTTTGCTGAACGACGTGATCGTCGATGCGTCGAACGATGCAAAACGTTCCGTGCGTCAGATTGCGAGCTATTCGCAGGGCCTGGATCACCCGATCTTGCCGCATCTCCCGGAGACGCATTATTTACATGGCGTGTTGCTCGAAGCGATGCGCGGGCGGTAGATTTTTCATCGGAGTTGCAGTGAAATGGCCGCGCTGAATCCACTGGAACTCCGCTCACAAAAAACAGGGGAAAATTCTGGAGTTTTCGAGCGCGACTCCTATCATGCAGCGAAGTTCGCCGTTTCTCACATCTTATGCCCGATTATTCCAACCCTTACGGACACTCCGAACAAGACTTGAATCTCCCGGACCCGGATCAGGACACCGGCGCAATGCTCGATTCGCAGGTGCAAAAAGCGCAGGAACAACTCGTCGCATTGCGGCGTCAGGCGGAGCAGATCGAAAAACAAAAGCGCGAGCTGGAAGACCTCAGTCAGCGTCAGGAAGAACTGGAGCGGGGTCGCAGTGATATCATCCAAAAACTGGGCCGCTCACTGACGGTGATCGAGCGCGAATCGGTCGAGGCCGAGCGCCGTGTGGATCATTTGCGCAACACCCACGAGTCGTTCTCGCAGCACCTCGATTCGTTGGAAGCGATCAACCCGAAAGCGTGGTCGCCGAACGATCTTTCGCGGGAACTTTCCAAGGCCCAGAGCGATGTCGAAGACGCGCGCAACGTTTACGCAAAGAACCGCTCGAAGATCGGCATGGAAGTCGAATCCGCAGAAACGAGCAGCGCGATGATGGCCAGCTACGGCGCTGAATCGACTGAGACTCGCACCTTTCTTTACTGGCTCACCGCCGGGTTCGCTTTCACCCTGCCATTGCTCATTCTCGGACTGATCGCGCTGGCCGTTTACTTCATCCACGCTGCCAAGTGAAACGTCGTTCCGATTCTAAAAAAACTTCGCCGTTTTCCGTAGTCGAACGTCAGCTCGCCGAGACGGAGGCCAAGCTGAAGCGCGACATGGAAAACCTCCAGCGCCAGATCGAGGAAGCGCCCGCGCGCAAGCAGGAACAGCTTCGCCGCCAGGCCACCGAGATTATGCGGCGACATGAGCAGACGCGCGGTTCGGACTTCTTTTCGTCGATCCCGGACAAGCGTTACCAATACAATTCCACCATGGCGATGGCTCCGCGCGGCAAGCGCAAAGGCGAGAAACGCGCCGCGCAATATCAGTTTCTCGCGCTGATGGTTCTCCTCGCGCTGGCCATCTTTTTCGTGCTGAAAATGATCCCGTGGTAGGACGCTGATTTCTCCCTAACTCCGATCACTTTTTCTATGAGCCAAACTGATTTCGACGTTCGCCACATCGCGCATCTTGCCCGGATTGAACTAACCGAGGACGAGGCCACGCAGTTCCAATCCCAGATCGGGCAGGTCCTGGAATACGTCGACAAAATGCGCGCCGTCGACGTCACCGGCATCGAGCCGACCGCGCACGCCTACCCGATTTACAACGTCTTTCGCGAAGACACTCCGCGCGATTGGTTCACGCCCGCCGAGGCGCTGGCGAACTCCCCGCACCAGGCGAATCAGCTCTTCGTCGTCACTAAAGTTCTCGAATAAATGTTGCACACGCTCACCATCGCCGGGCTTCGGCGAAAGCTGGTCGCCCGCGAAGTTTCGCCGGTCGAAGTCATCGAAAATCTCGCTGCGCGCATTGCCAGCGTCGATCCGCAAGTCCAGGGATATCTCTCTTACTCGATGGAAAACGCGCTCGCGGAAGCGAAGAACGCCAACCTCGATCTCCCGCTCGGCGGCGTGCCCATCGCGATCA
>JAYVOE010000014.1:0-6958 GCA_043758065.1 Spartobacteria bacterium
GGCATTTCCACGACCGGCGTCGGCGGAAGTGGCGCAGGTTTTTTTTTGCAACCGCCGAGGCCAACCAGACACACGGCGATCAGGCAAAAAATGATCCGGGTTCCATCGCAATCTGTGCGGGATTTTGCGGAAAATAAAGGGGCTGCGAAAGACACGGCGATGTCTCGGGAAATCGTGCGCGGACGCTGTTCAGGACTCTTCCGACATGCCGAACACTTTCAGCAAACGCTGCAGATCATCGGCGCCGTAATATTCGATTTCGATGCGGCCTTTTTTCTCGCCGTGCGCCATGGTGACGTGCGTGGCGAGATGCGTTTGCAGGCGATTTTGCACGTTCAGAAGCGCAGGCGTGAGTGCACTGGAACTCGACTGAGAACGCCTCCGAGGCGAGGGTGTAAGGCCGTGTTTGCGGAGGAAATTTTGGACGATGGATTCGGTTTCGCGAACCGTGCTGCCCTGACGAAGAACAAGCTGTGCGGCGGCGAGTTGCTGCTCCTGATCTTTCAAGCCGAGGAGAACTTTTGCATGGCCGACGGTGAGTAAATTTTGCGTGAGCCACGTCTGGATCTGCGGTTCCAACTCCAGCAAACGCAGCGAATTTGCCACGCCCGCGCGACTGCGTCCGACGCGTTGCGCGATGTCTTCCTGACGCAAATCAAATTCCTCCGCGAGCCGCGCAAAGGCCTGCGCTTCGTCGATCGGATTCAGGTCCGCCCGCTGCAAATTCTCGATCAGCGCCAGCTCCAAAACATCGCGATCCGTCGCTTGCCGCACGATCGCTGGAGCCTCGCCGAGACCGGCCCGTTGCGCGGCGCGCCAGCGACGTTCACCGGCGATGAGCTCAAATTTTGATCCGACTTTGCGGACAATCAGCGGCTGAATAATTCCGCGTTCCTTGATCGAGTCAGCCAGCTCTTGCAACGGCTCTTCCTTAAACTCGCGGCGCGGCTGAAATGGACTTGCGACCAGGCTGCCGACGGGGATCATTTCCACACGTTCGCCGTCGCTGACGATCGGCGTGGGCGTGGCGACTTTGGGAGTAATGAGGGCTCCGAGACCTTTGCCGAGTGCGAGTTTTGCCATGGGAAATGGTTTACACGGCGATCTTGCGCCTGCCAATCGGTAAAGCATGATGGCGCGGTGATTTTCGAGCGTTTGCGACTGGTCGACGAGCCGATTCCTGGCGACGGCGCGTGGAATATGGCGGTCGATGAAGTCCTGCTCGCCACAATCGAAATCCCGATCCTGCGCATCTATCGCTGGAGCGAGCCGACGGTCAGTTTCGGCTATTTTGAAAAGCTGGCAGACATTCAAAGACTTCGTCCCGATCGCGCTCTCGTGCGTCGCTGGACCGGCGGCGGAATGGTGGATCATGGCGAAGATTGGACGTATTCGCTCGTCATTCCATCGAGTCATCCAGTGGCTCAGAGCGAACGTCGCGAAAGCTACTGCGTTA
Organism: Spartobacteria bacterium; assembly: GCA_043758065.1. Lineage (GTDB taxonomy): Bacteria > Verrucomicrobiota > Verrucomicrobiia > Chthoniobacterales > DASVRZ01 > DASVRZ01. The sequence continues at coordinate 1,457 of JAYVOE010000014.1, forward strand.
TTCACGAAATTCTGCAAAACGTCATCGCGTCCAAGTGCCAGATAACACTGGAACTCGCCTCAGAAAAAACGTCGCTTGGCGCAGGTTGTTTTCAGCAGCCGGTGATCGGTGATTTGCTGCTCGCGGGCCGCAAAATTGCCGGAGCCGCGCAACGACGCACCCGCCACGGATTGTTGCATCAGGGCAGCATTCAAAAAATCCCGCTCGCGCAGATTCCGGCGTTGGATTTCGCCCATGCGTTTGGAAGTGGGCCGAGTTCCATTCCACTCACGGAAACGGAGCGCCAGAATGCACTGGAACTCGCCTCAAAACGCTACGGAACGCCCGAATGGATCGCTCGTTTCTAGCGTTCGTCTCAATTCCTCTGTTGACGCCTCGGGCAGGAAATTTACACTCCCGGCATGGGTTTACTCCGCAAATTACTCTGGTTCGCTTTGTTCGTGGGCTTGACCCTTTGTTTTGTGATTCTGTTTGAATACGGCACGACCGATTATCTCAAGAATCTGCCGAAAAATGCCCGAGCGGAAGTTGCGGCTTTTCAAGCCTTCACCGCCCCTGCAAAACTTCGCACGAACGACGGCGCGAAGTAGGTTTTCCCCGATTTCCCATGCCTCCTCCCAAGACTGAAAAGCAACTCTCGGCGCAAGCTCGCAGCAATTTCTTGAAAGCCATCTCGGCTCTGGAAATGAAGAACTACCAATACGGCGTCACGCTTTTGCAGGACGTTTTGCGCGAGGAGCCGAGCTTCGTCGATGGCCGCAAAGTCCTTCGCCGCGCGGAGATCGGCCAGATTAAGGAGAAGAAAGGTTTTTTCGGCGGACTTAAAGGCGGTTCACCGCTCGCGGCGATGAAGGCCCAAAGTGTGCTCCGCAAAGATCCCGTCGCTGGCATGGATGCCGCCGAGAAACTGCTCGAAGGCGATCCTTACAATGCCGCCGCCAATCAGGTTTTGAAGGACGGCGCGCTCGCGCTCGATCTATATGAGACGGCCCGTTTCGCCATGGAAACGATTCGCGATGGCAATCCAAAAGACGTCAAGGTTTTGCACGAACTCGGCAAACTTTATTACGATCACGGCGAGCCGGCGAAGGCCATCGACATTTACAACGAGCTTGTCGAGATCAACAAAAACGACATCGCTGCCGTGAAATTTGGCAAGGACGCCGCCGCCGCCGCCTCGATGAAGAGCGGTGGTTGGGAAGCCGTCGCCGAATCCGGCGGCGAGAAAGATTATCGCGACCTGATCAAAGACAAAGACCTCGCCACCTCGCTGGAGCAGCAAAATCGCGTCGTGCGTTCTGAGGACATGATCGAAAATCAGCTCGCGGAACTGACCGTTCGTTACAACGAAAATCCGTCGAACATCGACGTCGTTCGCAAAATGGCTGGCCTCTTCGAGCAGAAAAACGATCTCGCGACCGCCGTCCAATGGTTCACCTACGCTGCGTCGCTTACGCAAAATACCGACGCCACCCTCGTCCGCAAAGCGACCGATTTGCAGATGAAACTTTACGACGACAACATCAAGGCCTACGAAGATTTTATCGAAGCGAACCCGCACGATCCGGCAGTTGCAGAATACGAAACGCACCTCACCGAATACCGTCGGCTCCGCGCTGAGGCGCAGTTGGGCGAGGCGAAAAAGCGCGTCGAAAAAAATCCCACTGACCTCATGCTGCACTTCGAACTCGGCGAAGTGCTGGTCAATATCGGCTCCTATCGCGAGGCGATTCCCGAGCTGCAAAGCGCGCGGAAGAGCCCGAACGTGCGTCTGCGCGCCATGAATTTACTCGGCCGCTGCTACCAGAATTTGAATATGCTCGACCTTTCCGTCCGCACGTTTCAGGAAGCGGCCAAGGAAATTCTCGTGATGGACAACACGAAAAAAGACCTCCTCTACAACCTCGGCATGGTCCTCGAACAGATGGAAAAGAAGGAAGAATCGCTCGATTGCTTCAAGGAAATCTACGAGATCGATTACGGCTACAAAGACGTCGCCAAGAGGGTCGAGAGTTCCTACGGCGCGTAAAATTATTTCAGTCGAGTTCGAGCGAATTGCCCCGGTGAATAAAAGATGCGGGGCTGTCTCGTCCGACTCGGCTCAGCGACGAGCGTTTCCAGTCGTCCAGAGTGTCGATGTCGTGCAATTTTTTCAGCGGAGTTAGAGTCCAATCAGCGGCGCGTGCGGCAGCCAGCGTTTGCTCGTAAACCAGCTCGCTACTCCACGCGATTCCGGAAAAAAGTGATGGGACTTCCAGCCGACTCGCGAGGAAATAATATCCGCCGTCGAAGGTCGGGCCGATGACCACGTCGTGCGTTTCCAACGTCGCCCAGGCTTCGGCGTAAATTTCCGGCGTGATGTCCACGCAATCGCTGCCGATCACGCCGACTTTTCGCCAGCCATCGCGAAACGCATTTGCGAACGCAGCGGTGAGCCGGTTGCCTAGATTTCCTTCGGACTGGGATGAAAATTCGGCGTCGGCGAGCGCGGGATGATCGAGCCAGGCGCGGTAATCGGATTCTGGACGGAAGCTGTCGTAGAGAATGCGAACCCGTTGTCCGCTCGGAAGCGAATCGAGAACGGCGCGAACCATTTGACGGTAAATTTCCGCAGCTTTTTCAGGGCCGACATCTACGGCGAGACGGGTTTTCACGCGGCCCGGTTCGGGAAATTTAACGAAGACGAGCAAAAGCGATTCGAGTTCCATCGCTATCGCCGCGCGTTAATTACTGCGCCGCTTTTGAGAGCTGGAAGCCGTTGAAATAGGCGTCGTTGGTCTCGCCGTCGCGGTCGAAAATGCAGAAACTTTCCACCTGAGATCCAGCGGAACCGCCGAGTTTGCGGTTGTCCAGTTTGGTGGTTTTCTTCGTGGAAAGATCGGTGATCTCGAGGTTGTAAGTGTCGGCGGTCACGAGCGTAAATGTGACCGAAACCGGGTTTTCCACCACGGGAACGCCGCTGTCGTGGCTGGTGTCGCCGTCAAAAATCTGGTAGTTGGCCTGGCCCTCATACGACCCGAACTCGAATCGGGAATCCTGGTTGTAATCGTCGACTTTGGTCGCGGTGCTGCTGGCGCGGAGAGTGAGTCCGATGGAACCCGTCTCGGGTTTATCGTAGTCGAATTTCTGCTTAAACGGACCGGTTTTCATGATCCAGGAAAATGTGTCGCCCACGGCGAGAAGTTGGGAAAATTTGCGAAACCCGGTGGCGGTTTCAAAGGATTATCCGTTGGCAAATAGGCCGAAAGTTTTGTCTTTGATGGCGACTTCATCGAGGTCTTTGTTGTCGCCAGTGTTGCCGATGAAGAGCCCGGCGTGCGACTCGGTGCCTTCTTCTTGATTCACAAAAATCGTCCACGCTTGGAAGCCGCTGCCGCCGTTGCTGCCGCCGTTCCAGCCGTTGGCAGATTGCGAGGCGTCGTCTTCGCCGAAAACGACGGGTTCGGCGAAAACCGGTGTGAGAGAAAGGGTGAGCGCGACGAGAGCAAACAGAGGAGTTTTCATAGGGGTTGCGCGACTATGGAACAGTTTTCAGCGGAGTTCCAACCGAATCTCTGCGAGACGGTTTATACGCAGAAAATGGTGAGCTTTTTCGGGCCGTGCGCGCCGAGAACGAGGATGCGCTCGATGTCGCCCGTGCGGCTGGGGCCGGTGATCAGGCTCATGAAGCTGGGGAAATCGCCGGTGTATTTTTTCTTGAGGGCGGCGAATCCGGTGGGGAGATCGGGCAGGAGTTGTTCGCGGCGGGCGAGGACGACGTGGTGCGGCGGGAGGACGGAAAGGGCACGTCCGCCGGAACTGCGGGTGGTGACGAGGACGGAGCCGGTTTGCGCAATGAGGAACTCGCATTCGGAGATGCCGACGTCGCATTTTTCGAGGTCGGAATTTTCGTGGGTTCCGTCGGTGAGAAGAGTGGGGAGCGCGAGTGCGATCGATGCTTCGTCGGTGAGAGCGCCGCGATGAGTGGCGATGCGTTGCCAGTTTTCAGTCTGCGCGAGCTGGCGTAGAGCTGCATGCAACTCGGCTGTGTTTTCGAAGAGCTGAAATTCTGAGCGGAGTTCCACCGAATTCTTCGTGAAGAGCGCAATCTGATCGCCCACGGTCGGGCCAACGGCGGGCAGCCATTTCATGATCATTCCAGGAACGATCGGAGCCGGATTTGGGGCGTGTTCGTGTCCGTGTAAATCGTGCGCTCCGGGCACGGGAGCGGGGACGGTGAGGCCTTCGCGGATGCGGGCAAGGATGTTGGCGCGTTCGCTCATGATTTTCTATTCCGCCAGTATTCCTTAAAGGTCTGCTCGGCCACGGGCGGGAGGTCGCGGGTTTTGGTCCAGGCGCGAGCCGGATCGAGAATCGTGCCTTGAATGAGCGGATGGAAAATCTGCCCGATGCGTCCGCCCCACGCGGCTAGCCGCCAAAGCGCCACGTTGTTGAATAGGATGGAACTCAAATGAAAAGCGATCTGTTCCCACCAGACGGGTTTCTGCGCGATGGCATTGCGGCGATTGTGCAGGAGATGATGGTGAAGGTTGATTCTGACCGGGCACGCCTCGGTGCACGCGCCGCAAAGCGTGGACGCGCTGGAGAGATGTTTCCACTCCTGAATGCCGCGCAGATGTGGCGTAATGACCGAGCCGATCGGGCCTTGATACGTCGTGCCGTAGGTGTGGCCGCCGACGTTTTTGTAAATCGGGCAGACGTTCAGGCACGCGCCGCAACGGATGCAATGCAGGGCGTCGCGTTGCTCGATGTCGGCTAGGAGATGGGTGCGTTTGTTGTCGAGGAGAACGATGTGCATTTCCTCGGGGCCGTCGGTTTCGCCGGCCTGGCGCGGACCGGCATACATCGAGTTATAGCAGGTGACAGCCTGACCCGCGCCGGCGGTTCCTAACATCGGCAGAAACAGCGCCAGATCCTCGAACTTCGGCAGCACTTTTTCGATGCCCATCAGCGCGATGTGAACCTTGGGCAAGGCGCAGGTGAGGCGGGCGTTGCCTTCGTTTTCGGTGATGGAAATCATTCCCGTTTCGGCCACGGCGAAGTTCGCACCGCTGATCCCGATGTCGGCTGCGAGATACTGATCCCGCATCACGCGGCGGGCGATCATGGTCAATTCCTCGGGGCTGTCGGTCTTTGCGGAGCCGAGTTCTTTTTCAAATAGATCGCTGATTTCACCCCGAGTCAGATGCATCGCGGGAAACACAAAATGATACGGTGCCTCGTGCCGAAGCTGGACAATATATTCGCCCAAGTCGCTCTCGACCACGTCGTAGCCCGCTTTTTCCAGCGCTTCATTCAGGTGAATTTCTTCACCGGTCATCACCTTGGATTTGATAATCCGCCGGGCTTTTTTCTCCTTCACGATGCCCAAAATAATCTCGCGCGCCTGTTCCGCCGTGCTCGCCCAATGGACTTTCGCTCCACGCGCTTCGATCTTGTCGGCAAACTCGACGAGATACTTATCGAGGTGATTCACCGCTTCCCATTTCGTCTCCGCCGCAG
>JAYVOE010000015.1:0-18373 GCA_043758065.1 Spartobacteria bacterium
CGCCGAATGGAAAAACGACTCTGAGCAGCGGCACTTGGGGCAGCTCGCCACTGTCTGGTCCCGCTGTGTCGATCATGAAAGCATTCGACCCGACGAATCGCGCGGCCGATTACCTTCTCACCCAGCAATATCCAGAGTGGGATGTAACTCGACTGAACACGGAATCGTATCGCGCCGAATTGGAAAAATCGATCGCGCGTCTCCGATTAGCCGGGCCGAGTTATCCCGCATTCGTCCTCACCGGAATCTACAACACGGACTTCCAGCCAGTGACGCGTGAGGAACTGAAAATGCCGCTGGATTTTGTCGATCCGGTCCATGGCATTCTTTCAACGGCAAGCGATGCGACGACCGATGCCGCGTGGCTCTGCATGGAGGTGAGGTCGAATCAATATATTGGCTCGGGACATCATCACGCCGATGTCGGAATGTTTTATTTTTCATCGGGTGGCGTGAATTGGATTACGGAGAGCCCGTTCCTAAAAAGCTACGATGGGAAGTATCACAATGAGGTGCTGATTGACGGCGTCGCGCAGCCCGATGGATTGCCGGGGCGGGGCGATTTTCTCGGTGCGAATGTGACGTCCGATGGTGCCTTTGCCGCAGCCGACCAGACACAATCCTACACTTACAAATGGAACAACCAGATGGTGCTCTGGGGCGGTATGGCGAAATCGGATATTTGGGGTCGAAATGGCAACACGCAGGGCTGGGAGCTGGCGACCGATCCGATGGCGCTGGCGGTTTACAAGGGCACGCAGCATTGGAAATCGCGCGCCTGGTGGCCGAGCTATAATTTCTCGAATTGGATTCCGGTCGTCCAAGTGAAATGGAACCCGGTGCAATACGCCTTTCGCACTACGGGCCTCGTGCGTGGTGAGCATCCGTTCGCACTCATCGTTGACGATGTAAAAAAAGATGATGCCACGCATCTTTACCAATGGACGGCGATGCCGGGCGCAGGCGTCGTTGCAGTCACACTCCCCGGCCTTTCCAAAAGCGATGTCGTCCTAGCTCAGGCGAGCGACCTTACCGACGGTAAACCTAAGTCTGGTGCACCCTTGTTATTCATCCGCTCGCTCGATGGTGGCGATGCTGTTTTTGAAAGTGCAAAAGATGGTGAGGTCGATCCCAAGATGGGAGCGCAGTCTTACGATCGAGTCTCCATCGCTCTTCGCGATGTGCAAGCCAACTACAAAGTGCTCCTTTTCCCGATGCGATCCGGCGATTCATTTCCCAGCACTATCTGGACGGCAGACCGAACACAAATCACGGTTAAATGCGGTCAGCAAAATAAGACGATCACGTTTGAAAAAGACGCCAAGGGGCGAACTCTGGTCGGGCTATCCCCCACTCACAAATAACGACAAACACCAAATAACCTAACATGAAATTCAAAGAGTTTTACCCCCGTTTTTACCACCACTTTTTGTCAGTCTTCTCCGTTCTCACTCGTCATGGTTTATTAGCAGCAAGCTTTCCAGTTTCTGATAAAAAACCTTTTCGACAACCTGGTGCAATATTTTCTAACTATTTTAAAAAGTTTGTCAGAAATGGATGTTTGACCACCATCTGTGCGATGTGTCTTTCGGTTGCAATGGCTGAAAATTCTCTCGATCCAATCGCTAAGTCTGAGACTAAAGAGCGGCGCGATCTTCGTATGGGCTGGTGGCGCGAAGCTAAGTTCGGTATGTTTATTCATTGGGGAGTTTATTCGGTTCCAGCGGGCATCTATCAAGGTAAGCCAGTCGGTGGCATTGGAGAGTGGATCATGAATAAAGGGAAAATTCCTATGGCCGATTACCAGGCTTTTGCACGAGAATTTAATCCTGTGAAATATAACCCTGAATCATGGGTCAAAGCCGCCAAAGACGCTGGGATGAAATACATTATCATCACCAGCAAACACCACGACGGATTTGCCATGTTCGAGACCAAGGCCAGCCCTTGGAATATTGTCCAGGCAAGTCCCTACGCCAAAGATGTGCTTCGTCCTCTCGCCGATGCGTGTCGGAAAGAGGGCATCAAACTTGGGTTCTACTATTCCCAAGCGCAGGACTGGAATAACGGTGGTTCTGCAAGTGGCGGCAAATGGGACAAAGCCCAAGAGCACAGCATGGATGACTACATCGAACAAGTTGCCGTGCCCCAAGTTCGCGAGCTTTTGACTAACTACGGTCCCGATATTCCCGCCGTCGTCTGGTGGGATACTCCCACCGATATGAATCAGGCGAGAGCCGACAAGCTCTATGCTGTGATTCAAAAGCTTCGTCCCGATTTGATCATGAACAATCGTCTGGGTGGAGGTTATCAGGGCGACACCGAGACTCCCGAACAGCACATTCCTGCTCGTGGATATCCGGGGCGCGACTGGGAAAGTTGCATGACCATGAATAATACTTGGGGCTTCAAATCCGATGATCAAAATTGGAAATCCACATCCGTTCTCATTCGCAATCTTTGTGACATCGCCAGTAAAGGTGGTAACTATCTTCTCAATGTTGGACCCACAGCAGAAGGGGAGATTCCAGGACCTAGTCTCGAACGTCTGGCTGAAGTCGGTAAATGGATGTCGGTGAATGGCGAATCTATCTATGGCACACACGCCGGTCCGCTAAGCAAAGCTCCCGCTTGGGGACGTGTGAGTGCGAAAGGTCCCGATGGTGCTCCCACTCTTTATCTGCACATTTTTGAATGGCCGCACGACGGAAAACTCATCGTTCCCGGAATTTCGACCCTCCCTAAATCCGCTGTCCTCCTAGCATCCTCTTCGCTACTAACTTCCGATGTTGTTGCAGGGGATCTAGTCATTCAGCTGCCTGCTCAAGCGCCCGACGCTATTGTTAGTGTGCTGAAATTGGATTTTAACCACACCCTTGCGATCGAAAAACGCATACCTGTCCAGACGAGTGACGGTATCCTGCAACTCGATGCCCTCGCTGCCGACGTAAACAACGTCCTGGGGTCGGATGCTGCTTTAGAAAAAATTAATGGCGTGCCCACTATTGTTAGATGGAATAACGACCGCGTGACTATCAATTGGATTTGCGAAATCAAGACACCTGGCACCTACAGTGTTGAGGCCGATTACGACACTAAAGAGACTTTAAAAGCGGATATTAAAATCAATGATAAAAAAGCGGCGGAAGTCCTTTTTTCAGGGTCTGGAAAGACGATTTCGATCGGCACTGTAACAATTCCAAATTCTGGCGAAATGGATCTTAAAATCGTTCCGCAAAAACCCTGGAAAGAAATCGTTCTGCGCCAGCTTCGGCTCGTTCCAGTTTCTTCTACAAAATAGAAACACACCCCAAAATGATTGGAGTACTCATCCGGGGACAAGCTCCGCTCAATGATATTTTACTCAGGCATCCTACAGAAAAAACATCTGGAAGTGGTGGTAATTTTTCCCCCAAAAAAATCAAAAATATACTAACATGAAAAACCTCAGTTGCATACCAATCCTGTTTTGTTCTCTCACATTTTTTTTACAAGGAGCTGATTTTAATCCTGCATCCTCTGTATTTGCTAACAAACCTACTGATTCTTATTCCAATTATACCGACGAATCGGGCAAACCGGGAGTGCTGCTCTGGGGACAGGCACCGTTTAATGATTTCGGATCGCGTGTGGTAAAATTTGATGTCACAGGTGCGCGTAAAATACGAGCGATGCCCGCACCAGGTATCCATCCACGAATCTATTTTGGGCCGGACGATTTACCGGATGTTCGCAAACGCCTCAAAGAAACTAAAGCAGGGCAGGAAGCGTGGAAAAATATTCTTTGCTGGACCGAAATGATGAAGGGTAACTACGACGATAGCGCAGACTACGCAAAGCCCGATCGTTGGAATGGTGGTTTCGGAGGTTTGCACGGACGGGTTCCACTTTACCGTCTTAGCGTGCCTCGCGAAAGAGGGTTCGCCTACAACCATCACCCAGGAGCCGCTGCTATTTACAATAGTTTGGCAGATGGCACGGCCAAGGACTTTCCTAACTATTACTGGAACACAATGGCCTTGGAAGCGTTTCGCACATTGATCGAAAATGATAAACCGGGTGCAAAAAAATGTGCCCAAGCTGTGGTGACCGCTCTCAAGTTAGATCAGGCAAAACGGGATGCCGAGCGCGATCCGAAAAAGAAGGCCAGACTACTCGAACAACCCATCGGTACATTTCAATTAGCGTTTGCTTACGACTACCTTTTTAATCAGCTAACTTCGGAGCAAAAAAAAGCGATGCACGATGAGTTGGCGGTAACGACTTGGTCGCACGATAACTATGGCACTTTCAACACGGCGGAAAGTGCGCGTAGTAACTGGGCTACTTTTTCCTACTGGCTGTTTGAAGTGTTAGCAATCGAAGGTGAGCCTGGCTTTAACGATCTGAAAGTGCGCGGAATGTATCGCGGTTGGCGAAATCTGCTTACTTACGGCTGGTTCCAATCGGGTGCGACTTTTGAAGGCGAGGCGAAGAATCAGCTAGGGATGGATGGCATTATTCCTTTTCTGATGCGTCAGGATGCCTACGGCTTTGAAAACTTGGCGGGACATCCCTATCTACGAGCTTACGCTACGAAATTTCTCCCTCACAGCACCAACGCCATGCTCACCGGTCTGCACAAATACGATCTGCTCGGCGGTAGTCGCAGCGGGCGAGGTGGAGCCAATCCAGCCGACATCATTGGGCTAAAATATGTGTTCCCCGACGATAAAGCTATCGATTGGGTGTATCGCCAACTCATTGGCGAAAACTACGAAGGCATCCCAGATCGTCCCGATGGCTATTACAACGCAGTTTTGTTTTCAGCTATTTTTCCCACAAATTTCGACCCAGCCAATAACGATCCGGCGAAATTAAATTTAGGGAATACATTTTTCTGCGGTGAACGTGCGTTGATGATGACCCGGAGTTCGTGGGATAAAGAGGCGACACAGCTCAACATGCACACTCGCCAGGCAAATGGTGGACATCCATTTTCTGATCGCAACGCCATCATGGTCGCGGGTGCCGGTCGGATCTGGTCTCCTAACGGTTATGCTAGTTTTCGCACGGCAGAAAACAGCGTGGTGAGTATCGTCGGTCAATCGCAGAGCGAGATCGTTCCTGGTCGTTGCGTCGATTTTGTCGATAGTCCGCTAGCATCTTTCATGGTTGGCGATGCGAAGTATTGCTGGGACTGGAATTGGAAACGATTAGAAAAGAAAAAAGGTTTTTACACCACCAATGATGTTAGGAGTGGGAAAGTGGAAATACCTCCTGGGTGGGAACCTGTCAAGCAAACCGCCAATGACTTTGCCTACACCAAACTGGACTTTTCTTATCTGAACGTGCCTGAATTTGAGTATGCCCATTGGATACAACCGAAAGGTGCCCTATCTCCCTACGTGCGTCAGCCGAGTGTTCCAGTTCAGCGCGCCTTTCGAACAGCAGGTTTGGTGCGTGGAGAAAGGCCTTACATCCTAGTGGTCGATGATATCCAAAAGGATACAGAGCCGCATGAATATGACTGGACGCTTGCTTTGGAGAAAGACATTCAGATAGCTCATCTCGATAAAAAAAATGACCACGAACTGGACATTATTTTAACGGGAAGTAACCCAGATCAAAACTTACCAGAAGGCAAAGAACCTTTGTCTTCGGAAATGGGCGATCCTGCTAACATTCCAGCTAATCAACCAATGCTGTTAGTACGGGTTTTGAATTACACTACCGACGAAGTAATCAAGCCAGAAATAGTCGAATTGCCGAATGCTGCTGACGCCAAAAAGTATCGTCCGATACGACGCTTGGTTATCAAGTCCAAATCGGTAACTCCAGAGTTTAAGGTGCTAATAGTTCCTTACCGTCAAGGAGCGACACTTCCGGAAACAAAATGGAATGAGGACCACTCCGTCGTGGCTGTGGCATTTGGAAAGCAGATTGATCAAATTCGTTTTACTCCGGCGGCCAATGGGAAAACTAACCTAACTATCGTGCGTGCTGCAGAGACTCTAGCCAGCCTCACCAAAGAAGTAACCTCACTTCCTTAACTATGGCACTATGATCAACATCACAGATTACGGCGCTTCGCCAAGTCCCGATAAACTACAAACACAAGCTATTCAAACAGCGCTGGATGCTTGTGCGTCTGCCGGAGGAGGGACCGTGGTGGTTCCTGCGGGAATTTACGAAACTGGCACGTTGAATTTACGGTCTTACGTTACCCTTCACCTTGAAAATGGAGCTGTTCTCAAAGGTAGCTCACGTCTCGAAGATTATCCAAAAGTCGGCGGTAGCTTTACCGATGCAGTCGGCCAGCAGCGCAACCGATGCCTCATCTACGCCGCTGATACGACTGGAACTGCGATCACCGGCCAGGGCTGCATTGATGGCAACGGCGGCGCGTTCGGTTACGATCAGGATGAGCGACCTTTCATGGTGCGATTTGTTGACTGCAAAGACGTGCAGATCACGGGCATTACGCTAAAGGATTCACCAGGGTGGGTGAGCCATTATCTCGGTTGCGAAAACGTCTTCATCCACGGCGTCACGATTCGCAGCCATACGAATGGAAACAACGACGGCATTGATGTGGATTCGTGCCAGCGCGTGCGGATTTCCAATTGCGATATTGACACGGGCGACGACGCGATTTGCATCAAAGCGACGCGCACCACACCGAGCGAAAATATTGTGGTGACCGGTTGCGTAATCAAATGCGTCTGGGGCGCGCTGAAACTCGGGACCGAATCGGCGGGCGATTTTCGCAACATCATTTTCAGCGACATCGTCATCCGTGATACGCATGGAGGTGGACTGAAAATTATTAGCATGGACGGCTGCCGCATGGAAAACATCCAGGTTAGCAACGTCATCATGGACAACGTTTCCGGGCCGATTTTCATTCGTCTCGGCAGTCGATTGAAGAAATATTTTTCTGATGAACCCGATCGTGAAGTTGGCATTTTGCGGAACGTTTCCATTCGCAATGTCACGATGCGCGTCTGGGAGGAGGGCTACCCGCTTTATGGGAAACTGCCTCGCAAAGCGGGCATCATCATCACGGGAATTCCGGGTCACTGCATTGAGGATCTAACCTTTGAAAACATCGACGTGACCTTCCCCGGCAATGGCACGGAGGCGGATGCCGCGCATCACGATGTGCCCGAGCAAGAGAAGGAATATCCCGAGTTTCCGTCATTCCATCCGATCCCAGCTTGGGGGATTTATCTGCGCCACGCGAAGAACGTGCGGCTGCGAGATTTCCGTATGAGAACGGCCGCCCACGATGCGCGTCCGGCGATGTTCACGGAAGACGTTGAGCACCTGCGACTCGACGATGTGGAGGTAAATGGCGAGCCGTTTGCGAGTTCTGACGTCGCTCAGCGCAGCCGCTAAATTTCTCATGCGAGTTCAATGCGGAAGGTTTTCCGGCTTCGCCTTTTCGCACGGACGACTGGCCTATCGACTAGGAATACAGCCGAACATTATCGGGCAATTATCGGCTTGAAAAACGCTCTCGATCTCTATCTTCTTGAATTGATTCTAACTCCCATGAAAAAAAACCTGTCTCTTCTACTCTCCGCCGCATTGCTCGCTTTTGGTGCGAGTTCCAACGGATTCTCGCAAGCGAAACAACTAACCATCGCCGCGATCCCGAAGGCGACGACGCATTCTTACTGGAAGGCCGCCGAGGCTGGCGCACGCAAAGCCGCCGCCGAGATGGGAGTGAAACTGGAATGGCAAGGGCCGCTCGATGATTCAAAAATTGCGGATCAGATCGGGATTTTTAACAATCTCGCCGCTTCTGGCGTGGATGGGATTTTGTTGGCTCCCTGCGATGATCGCGCGTTGTTGCCGCATGTGAAACTGGTCAGCAAACGCAGCATCCCAATCGTGATTTTTGATTCACCGCTATCTGGAAAACAGGGGAAGGATTTTGTTAGTTTTATCGCCACGGATAACAAGGCGGCTGGCAAAACTGCGGCGGAGCAATTAACCAAACTAGTTGGGGAGAGCCCGGCAAATGGCGGCCAGGTTTTGGTGATCCGATTCACGGAGGGTTCGGCCAGCACGCGTTTGCGTGAGGACGGATTTACTGAGGCGTTGAAGGGCGGAAAGTTGAACATCGCTGCGCAGCAATTTACCGATGGCTCGATGGCTGGTGCGCAACGCGTTGCGGAGACGTTGCTGGGTAATTATGTGAAGGATAACAAGCTCGCTCTCGATGGAATTTTTGCCTCGAATCAGCCCACGGCTGAGGGGACTTACAATGCTATCAAGGCGCTGAAGTCCAAGGGCGTGGAAATCAGTACAAAATTCGTCGGGTTCGACGATTCGGAATTGCTGGTGGCGGGTTTGAAGTCGGGAATTATCCAGGCGCTGGTCGTTCAAGATCCAGAGCGGATGGGTTATCTCGGAGTGAAAACGGTGGTGGATTTCATCAACAAAAAACCGGTCGAAGGTTACGTCGATACTGGCGTGACGGTGAAGACTGCTGAGAGCGTGGCCAAGCCGTAAAGCATGACGCCGCTGCTGAGCATGCGCGGTGTGGAGAAGCGTTTCGGAGCAACCTACGCGCTGAAGGGAGTCGATCTGGACGTGGCGCCGGGGACGATTCACGCGTTGATCGGAGAAAATGGCGCGGGCAAAAGCACGCTCATGAAAACGCTGTCCGGCGCCTACAAAGCGGACGCTGGGGAGATGACTTTGCTCGGCAAGCCCTATGTGCCAGCGCATCCGCTCGAGGCGCGCGGACTCGGCGTATGCATGATCTACCAGGAACTCGCGCTCGCGCCGGACTTGAGCGTGATGGAAAACATCTTGCTGGGGATCGAGCCGACGCTCGGCCCGTTTCTCAAATGGGGAGAAATCCGTGCGACGGCGCGTCGTGCATTGGACGAAGTTGGCTGCCAGGAGATTGCTCCCGAAATGATTGTGGGCGAGCTCTCCATCGCGGAACAGCAACTCGTGGAAATAGCGCGCGCCGTAGCCGTAGGGTGCAAAATTCTGGTGCTCGACGAGCCGACGAGTTCGTTGACGCAGAAGGATGTTCTGAAACTTTTTGCGCTGGTGCGCCGACTGCGGGCGAACGGCGTATCCGTGGTTTACATCAGCCACGCGCTGGAGGAAATCCAGGAGCTCTGCGAGACGTTTACCGTGATGCGCGATGGCGAAACGGTCGGGCACGGACGCGTCGATGAAGTGCCGGTGAATCGAATTATTTCTATGATGGTCGGGCGCGATGTGAAGGACCTGTATCCGCGTTCACCGCGCAAGGCTGGCGAGATTGCGTTGGAACTCGACTCAGTTTCCGGTGTGAAGCTGCCAAAGAGCGCCAGCCTGCAATTGCGACGTGGCGAAATCGTCGGGATCGCGGGTTTGATCGGAGCGGGGAGGACGGAAATGTTGCGCGCAATCTTCGGTTTGGAGCCGGTGAAATCCGGTCGAGTGAGAGTGAAGTCTGTTTCTGGAATGGCGACGCCCGCAGAACGCTGGAACGAAGGAATGGGGCTCGTCAGCGAAGACCGAAAAACTGAAGGCCTCGCGCAAAATTTATCCATCGCAGAAAATCTGACGCTCTCCAAACTCGATGGACTTGGTCCCTGGCGGCTGGTGTTTCCCTCGCGGCAGATCGCGGCTTGCGGCCGTTGGATTTCCGCATTTCCAATCAAGTGCCAATCGGCTGCGCAACCGGTCGAGGACTTGTCTGGTGGCAATCAGCAGAAAGTCGCGATTGCGCGTTTGCTGCATCACGACGTGGATATTCTACTGCTCGACGAGCCGACGCGCGGGATCGACGTTGGCTCGAAAGCGCAGATTTATTCGTTGATCGACCAACTCGCGGTCGGCGCAAACGGCGAACCGAAAGCGGTGCTGATTGTTAGTAGCTATCTGCCGGAATTGCTCGGGATTTGCGACCGCATCGCCGTGATGACGCGTGGTGTGTTAGGCGACGCGCGCCCGGTCCAGGACTGGACCGAGCACTCTCTAATGATGGCCGCGACTGGCCAGCAAACCTTGTAAAATCATGACCACAGAATCAAATGCAACTCCGCTGAAAAATCCACTGCCGCTGGCTGCGCGAAAGAAAAGTCGCTTGCTGGAATTCGCCGGACGCCTCATCGCGCTCGTGGCGGTTTACGGTTTTTTTGCATTCCTCACGCCGTCGGAAAAAGGCTTCATGTCCGACGCCAACACGCAGCTCATGCTCCAGGACATCGCCGTTGTCGCCATGGCCGCGATCGGCATGACGATCGTGATTATCGCCGGCGGCATCGACCTTTCCGCGGGCTCGGTGATTGCGCTTTCGATGATCACGACGGCTTACATTTTGGACCTTGGCCCGACGGATCACAAACTCGTCGCCGCCCATCCGCAACTGCTGCCGATCGTCGCCGTCGCGGCCGCTGCTTGTATTTCAGCACTCGTCGGTTTTCTCAATGGCGCACTAGTCACCTGGCTTCGAATCGTCCCATTTATCATCACGCTCGGAAGCATGCAGATGGCGCGTGGCTTCGCGAAAATGGTGGCCCACGAACAAAACATTTATCCGCCGTCCGATGTGCTCGAGAATCTTTGGATTTCGAAATTGCTCGACCCGGCGAAGACTTTGCTGACTCCGCCGTTTCTTCCACCCGCAGTCTGGCTGGTGATTTTCGCCGGTGGATTGGCAGCGTTGTTCTTGCGTTATACGCGGTTGGGGCGACACATTTTCGCCATCGGATCGAACGAAAAAACGGCGATCCTATGCGGCGTTCCCGTGGCTCGAACCAAGGTGCTTGTCTATGTCATCGGCGGCGTTTTCAGCGGACTCGCCGGGATCATTTTCTTTGCGCGACTCGGATCGATTGGGCAGCCGACGGAAGCCATTGGCTACGAGCTGTTCGTGATCGCCGCTGCAGTGATCGGCGGTGCAAGTTTGCTCGGTGGACGCGGCACAATTTTGGGAACGATGATTGGTGCATTGATCATCACGATCCTACGCAACGGCGGCGTAAAAATGGGGTGGCCGCAATATGTTCAGGAGATCGTGATGGGCGCGGTAATCATCGTCGCGGTCGCAATCGATAACCTGCGAAACCGAAAACGCAGTTGAGTTAGATTCGATTCTACTGCGGAGCTTCGTCAGGTCACGGCGTCATGTTGCTGTAATCGAGCAGCAAGCGCAGGAATGCACGAGGCGATGCAGAACCACCGGCAATGGGCACGACGACATAGGTCTGGAGTTCGAAGTTGGTGTCCAACACGGATGTGTTCACCAGAAACGCACTTTGGGTGCTCCCTGCGCCGAAAACAAGATTATCGCTGGCCTGTGGAATGATGAGAACACCGAAGCGGTTGCGTCTGACGGGCAAGGTGAAAACGGGGTAATTGGTCGCGTCGGGATACAGGGTGGAGTCCGTGAGGATCGGGCGAAGCTGTGCGCCGGTGCGAAGACCGTAGGTGAGGTTCGAGGAGGGGCCGTTGGTTCCAAACATCCAGTCCAGCATAGAACTATGGCCGCCGCTGTTGACATTCGCAGCGATAGCCATCGTTCCCGCCAATGGTGTGTAATCGACCGTGGAATCCGTGATGGATGCGGTCACTTGGTAGGAACCCGGAAGGATACCATCACCAACGATGGAGACCTGCGTGGGCAGGCCTGGTGGATTGGTGTTAATCGTCGGTTTCTGAGCCAGCCCATTGAAAGCAAAGTTGAGGGGGCCCCAAGACATTGTTGCGGATGTTCTACCAATGCTGACTAAAGAAGTCTTTGACCCAAAGTAAGTGCCGTCAGCTACCACAGCCTTGACGGAATAAAATCCCGGAGTGGCCGGGAAAGTTGTCGAGCCATCATAGGTAACGACGGGTGTAAGCGACGGTTGATTCGAAGTGGCGGTTACTGGAGTGGCTGCAGACGGAGCGGCTGGAATGTTTAGTGTAACTGTTGCCGACGTTCCGTTGGTAATTAGAAGGCTACCAGTGGCCGAAGCCGAATATGCGGGATCATTCAGTGTGGCAACCACATTATAAGTTCCCGGCAATGTGGGTAGAGTGGTAGAACCGTTATAGGTGATAGTGATAGGAGAGGTGAGGCCCTCCAAAGAGAGGTCCGCCTGAACCGGGGCAGGAACGTCAGTCGCCGTGTAAATTGTGCCATTGATATCAGACACGTATGATTTTCGAACCACCATGGGAGCCAGCAAACGCGATGCCGGGACCATGGGAACGGTCGAGGCGGCGGTTCCAGACAGAATAATGGAAGTAGTGCTGTTCAGGTCCACTTCCAGCGCCATGGCAAGTGGTGTTTTTGTCGTGATCGAAGGCTTCACTGTTAGCGTCATGGCCTTGGTCGTTTTACCGTCAATATTCGAGACGGAGATACTGAGATTGTAGTTAGTATCTACAGCGACCGTCGGCAAGGTGCCGGAAATAAGCCCGGTGGTAGAATTAACTGTAACTCCCGTGGGAAAACCTGTGACTGCGAAACCGGGTGCCTTTGTTGCAGCCACCAAGTTAGAAACAGGTATTTGGTAAGACCATGTTACTCCGGATAGTGCTATCAATTGCGAAGGTGTTGTAATTACCGGTAGGTAATTGATACGAGTTGGCGGATTTGCATTATAGCGATAAGAGCTATTAAGTGATTTTTGCCGAGCCTGGACCTGGTTTTCGTAGAGAGAGCGAACGGACATCTTCGTTCCATTGGACCAGGTTTCCGCCTTGCCGATATACGGTGCGGTGTAGGCATAGGAACCCGATGAATTTGAGTTTACCCAAGGCACCGCTACTCCTGTGGCAGTGGTGCATCCCAACGACCAATTGGGTGAGAGCGGCATATTCTCGAATGTCATGCTTTCCAAGATGCAATTCCACGCCACACAATTAGCGGACGGACGCTCCAGCTTTACTTGAAGACCAGGAGCGTGTTTGGAAACGGTGATATTGTCCCACAAACCGGCGTTGTTCCAAGAGGCGTGCGATCCCGATTCGTTGTAGCAGTCGAGCGAGTTGCCATCCACGAAGACGTTGGGGCCGGGAGCCGCCGGCCAGTTGATTACATACGAGTGCCGGCCATAACGGGTGATGGTATTGGAGACCAGAGCCATTTCCCCTGTTAGAACGAAGCTGTAACGGCGCCCACCCACGAGCTGCGATATGCCGTCGTGGTATTGGGATCTATCGACCGTTATTTTACGAGTCGTCTTATCCACGTAGCAAACGGAGTAGGCAAAATATCGCGCCGTGCAGTCATGCATGAATCCATCTTCGACACTGGAAAAAAGCACTGCGTTCCAAAGGTGATTTTCATCAGTGTCGTTGGCGTAAATGCTCTCGAAGTAGCAATTAGAAATACCAACATTGGTGATGTTGTTAAAGGCGGTAATCGGAATGATGTAACCCTGGCCGTAAGCTGGATCCAGAGGAGTGGTAATCGGCGCATCCAGAGTAATGGAATTGGAGGTGATCGCCGTTACGATCCGATTCATCGTAAACGCCGGATCTGAATCAGCAGTCGCGCCTACTTTATAAAGACTGGCTTTTTGCCAGGCCACGCTTCCCGGCCATCGGATCGAAATCCGCTGGCCTACGGAAAATAAATGACCTGTAACTGGAATGATATTTACCCCTGATGGGATATACACAGCATCTACAAGAGTTTTTGCGGTAAGATCTACCGGATTTGAACTGCCTGAGAAAGTGATCAGTCGGGAATTTAGAGTATTTCCGGAACCATTTTCAGTCGTAGTCCCTTTGGCGTAAATTCTCGTTCCAGTTAGAGGGTTATCACCTTCGCCGCGAATAACGACGCCGGAAGCCTTAACGGTGATTTTGTTGGAGGAATAAATGTCCCACGCACCAGCTTTAAGGAGAAGACTTCCTCTGAATCCATTCACCAGTGGCTTTGCAGAAATGTAGTCGATGGCAGCTTGTAGTCGCTCTGATTGATCACCAGTTCCCGGTGCCAAAGTCACCAAGACTGGAACCTGATAGCCATTCGGCGCGTCAGGAAGTGGGGAGTTGCTATTGTTGTAACCAACGGTGGAAAAGTCACAGATGCGATCGCCCTTGGGAGTTGGCTGATATGTTATCGTCTGGTCTGCGTTGATAACCACTGGGATGTTAAATTGCGGAGCAGGGGCCGCTAGAATCGAGGAAAGCGTCCAAACGAAGAAAAGACCTAGGGCACGGGTGATTTTAGCGGTCATTGGCAAGAATGATGAACATGAGGGAATCTGCGCAATGCTGCCATAGTCATTGTCGAGATCAGCGGAATGCCGTCACCATCAAACACGTCAATGGCATTCGCAAGCAAACGTTGTCATAACTTCTCGCAACAAAAAAGGTTACTTCTAGTGGCTTCCCGGTTATTCACCTACATGGACTGTTCCTATTTTCTGCACTTCACTGCGTGTCAGTTTTATAGACTTACCAGACGAACCCTCTGGTTTTGTTTCCTCATCGCAGTAGGCACGCACCCGGCCGCGGCGGAGACTCCGGCAGAGCATAACGCTGCGCTGACTGCTGCCGTGCGGATGGCCAACACTCAGGCAGAACCGATTGCGCCTGGGAAGTTTCAGCCAAGCTGGGAATCGCTTGCCCAGTATGAATTTCCCGAATGGTTTCGCGACGCTAAGTTCGGCATCTGGGCGCATTGGGGCCCGCAGTGTCAGCCGGAGAAGGGCGATTGGTATGCCCGAAATATGTATTCCCAATACAACAAGCAAGGTCAGCCGAATCCGGATTATCAATACCATCTGGAGCACTATGGGCATCCGTCGGTCTTCGGCTTCAAAGATGTCATTCCGCTCTGGAAGGCAGAGAACTGGGACCCTGCCAAGTTAATGGCTCTCTATAAAAAAGCCGGGGCCAAATACTTTATGGCTCTGGCCAATCACCACGATAATTTCGACACATGGGACAGCAAGTATCAGCCTTGGAATGCGGCGAATTTCGGCCCGAAAAAAGATCTCATCGCTGGTTGGGCCAAGGCCGCGCAGGAGCAGGGACTGCATTTTGGCGTGAGCGTCCACGCTGCCCGCGCTTGGGGCTGGAACGACGGCACACTCGCCAGCGACAAGGATGGCCCAAAAGCTGGCGTTCCCTACGACGGGAATCAAACCGTTGCTGATGGCAAGGGGCTGTGGTGGGACGGGCTAGACCCAAAGACAGATCTTTACGCACAGAGTCACGGCCCGAAGGAAAAGGAGAGCGCCGACTACAAGCGCAAGCTCTTCAACCGCACGGTGGATTTGCTAAATAAATACCATCCCGACCTGCTTTATTTTGACGACGACATCTACGGCGGGATGCCGTTTCTGCGCGACGATCCGGCCATCAGCCTGGGTATTGCGGCCCATTTTTATAACACCAACATGGCCCAGCATGGCGGCAAACTTGAGGCCCTCATCGCGGCGAAAAAGATTAAGCCGGAGCAGAAGAAAAGTCTCCTTTTCGACATCGAGCGCGGCGGAGCGGAAGAGATTCTTCCAGAACCCTGGCAGACGGACACTTGCATTGGGACTTGGCACTACGACAAGGGCGTGGGAGAGCGCAACGGCTACAAACAGCCCGATGTGGTCATCCCGATGCTGGCCGACATCGTCAGCAAAAACGGGAATCTCATGCTCAGCATTCCGGTGCGGAGCGACGGCACCATTGACCAGAATGAAGTGCATTTCCTGGAGGAGATGGGCCAGTGGCTTGATGTGAATGGTGAGGCCATTTACGGAACGCGGCCTTGGAAAATATTCGGCGAAGGTCCGGTGATGGAGGACGCCGCTGTCCACCTCGGAACAGGCGAGGTGATCGAGAAAAAAGTTCGCCCGTTAGGCGCGGACGACATCCGTTTCACCCGCTCCAAGGATGGTAAAACTCTCTACGCCATCGTCTGCGGTCTGCCGCAAAATGCCGTGCTGCTGAAGTCTCTCGCGGCGGAATCCGTGCCAGTGGCCGGAGTCGAGTTGCTCGGCCATGCAGGAAAAATTGAGTGGAGTCAGAGCGCATTGGGACTCGCGATTCCTCCAGTCGCGCCTTGGCCGAGCAAGTATGCCGTGGCTTTTAAAATTAGCCTCAAGTGATCGTCTGAAAGCTTTTTACATTCCCCTTCTTTTGATGTTTCCCGAATCCCCTCGAACTCGACTGCGTTTTTTGGACAGCCGGCCTCATCTCGGCTGGCGTCTTTTTTGCAGCGTCGCGGTGTTAGCTTTTGGGTTTTGTGCCTCTCAGGCGCAGACCCTGCATGTATATTTCACGGACAACTCCCTCGACACTGGCAACATCCCCGCGAAGCCAGTGGCCAAGTTCCCCCGGTCTGACAGCCCGCCCACAGGAGCGGTTGATGCCGGAACTATTACGCTGACTCCCAAGCTGAAGTTCCAAACCATGGCTGGTGTGGGTGCGCAGAATCAGGCGGACACACCCGTCACGCTGAGTCTGGAGGTGGGCGGCAAGAGCATTCCGGCAACGCTCCCGGCGCACGCGGATTGCGCGTTGGTTGTAATGAACGATCCGAGTGTTACGACCGCTGTCGCGAAACGGGACGAAGTTCCGTCCCCTTTAATCAACTCGAGGCCGACCACTTTTTGTAATCCGCTGAATCTCGATTACATGCTTCAGCCCGATCCGAAGATTGGCTATCGCGAGGCTGCGGATCCGGGTTGCATTTATTTCCACGGAAACTACTTCGTTATCGCGTCGAAATCCGGTGGTTACTGGTTCTCTCCCGATTTCGTAGATTGGAAACTCGTTACCCCGCCGAACCTGCCGCTCGATGAATGGGCACCGACTGTTTTTGAATACAAGGGCGCCCTGTTTTTCATGACAACGCACGATGGTAATATTTACCGAAGCGAGCATCCCGAAGATGCCAACTCTTGGACGGTTGTCGGCAAGGTGCGACGCGATCAGGATCCTGCTCTCTTCCTCGACGATGATGGCCGGGTTTATCTCTACTATGGGTGTCATCCATTTGGACCGATCTCCGGTGTGGAACTCGATCCAAACAACCAATTTGCCGAGATCGGAGAACCCGTCGATTTCCTTTGGGCTGATCTCAAGGAACGCGGCTGGGAGCGTGGCTCTGGAGAAAATTACAACGGCACCAGGCCCTATATCGAAGGTGCGTGGATGACGAAACACGCCGGTCATTATTACCTGCAATATGCCGCACCGGGAACCCAGTGGAAACTTTACGGTGACGGAGCGGCAGTGTCGGATCATCCGCTCGGCCCGTTTGTTTACGCGGACTACAGTCCTGTTTCATTCAAGCCACGTGGATTTCTAGGAGGTGCGGGACACAGCGCCACATTCACCGACAAAGATTCCAACCTCTGGCGAATCGTCACTGCGGTCATCGGCAAGACACACGGCTTCGAGCGTCGTCTCGCCCTCTATCCTCAGGGGTTTGACGACGCGGGACGCATGTTCACGCGCACTGTTTTCGGTGATTACCCGCAATTTCTTCCTGGGCAGAAAAGTCATCCGGAAAAGGGCAATGCACCTGGCTGGATGCTGCTCAATTTTGGCAAGACAGTCTCTGTCTCATCCTCGCTGCCCGATCATCCGGCCGCCGCGGCTGCTGATGAAGACATCCGCACTTGGTGGAGTGCGGCAAAAACAGCTCCCGGAGAATGGATTTCGATCGACCTCGGATCGGAGAAAACGATCCGAGCCGTGCAGATCAATTTTGCGGAACAGGACGTTGTGACCCGCAGCCGCGAGTCCGGTTTCGCACAGCGCTATTTGCTCGAATATTCTGACGATGGAAACGCCTGGAAAATTCTCGCCGACAAACGCGCAAACCAACGCGATGTCCCACACGATTACATCGAGTTACTGAAGCCGCTGACGGCACGTTACCTCAAGGTCACAGACGCAGGAACGCCGGGCGGCGGGAAATTCTCCGTGCGAGATCTGCGGGTGTTCGGCACCGACGGCGGAGTCGCACCTAACTCGATTGAAAATCTTTCTGCGCTGAGAAATCCGGCCAGCCGAAACGAGGTGACACTTTCGTGGTCGCCTGCACCCGGCACCGACGGCACCATCATCCGCTACGGCGTCGCGCCAAACGCGCTTTGGAACCAGTATGAGGTGCGGGGAGTTCATTCACTCACGATCCAAAGTCTCAATGCCACTCCAGGCTATTGGTTCGCGGCGGATTCCTTCAATGAAAACGGCGTGACAACCTTTCAAGGAAAACCTATTGTCGCACCTTAACCCCTGCGGCAATCGCTCCATTAAGCTATGAAAAAAAATATTATCAAGGTCCTAACATTTGTGGCTTTAACTAGCTCAGCTGCAATGGCGACAGCAGAAGAGGTCGTTAAAATTTCCGCAAGCAATGTGGTCTGGAATACGCTGGGAAAGGACTCCGGCGATTCCATGCCGCTCGGCAACGGCGACATTG
>JAYVOE010000016.1:0-2355 GCA_043758065.1 Spartobacteria bacterium
CAACCTCGCTCGAACAAGCCCAAACGACGTTTTTCCACGGATGGGGCATCGAAAAGAATCTGCCGCCCGGACGTTATTTCGCGGTTGTTTCCGACGGCAAATTGCTCGTCACCGCCATTCCTGATTTTACTGCAACCAAAACCCAAACCAACCAACCCACCTATTATGGCAACTAAACGCAAACCCCTCGAATCCACCGAATCCACGGCACCGACGTTCCGCGTCCTGCCCGACCCCGCTCCCTCCGTCGCAGGCAAGATCAGCCTCGGCGCATTCGTCAAAAAGACCGCTGAAAAGAAATCGGTCCACCCATATATCACGTCGCCCAGCGAAGAATTCCTGGAAACACTCGCGCTCTTTGCCCAGGAAAAGCCCAAGCTAAAAGCTCTCGAAGGCACGGTTAAAGCCCTCAGCGGACAGGCCGGAATGCTCGGCAAACCGTTCTGGTTCGGGCATTGGCACGGTCGCGGCGATGCGGGCAGCACGATGTTGGTGAATGTCGGAGGCAAGGATGTGAAGCTCGTCTTCAAGAACGCTTATTCCTCGCAACTGACCGACGACGCTCCGCTGATCGAATTGCTCGGCCCCGGCGCGAGCCATTTCAAACAGGCCACGGAACTCAAGATCAAACTTGACGACATTCCCGAGGAACTGCAACAGCCGTTCGTTAATGCCATTCTGGAAAAAGCCGCCGAACTCGGCATCACCAGCGGCATTGAGGCCAAGCAATTCATCAAGCCCGGTCCCGGCATCCACGAACAACGACACACGCTGTTCACGCCGGAACAGAACCTCGCCATTGACCAGATTTTACCGATCACCGCCTACCCACAAATCTGATGTCTCCATCCATGTCGATGAAGTTTTGGGTCGTCCCCGATACGGGCGACGGCAACACGCTCGCCACTGTGCCGGAACCGATTTCGCTCGAAGACGTCGGCGCGCACATCGTCACCTGGCTCGCCCGTTTTGAAACCCAAGGCCACTACCTGAATTGCAAACAGGAACGTGTGCCACTGGATGAAGTCGGCTTCCGCCTCGAACCCGCATCCGATGAGTAAGACCATTGGAAAAGATGTCACAGAGTTCGCCCGAGGCATCGGCTATCAAGGAAAGAAACCCGTGATCGTTCTCGACGGAAAAGTGATTTCCCATCGCAATGTCGATTGGTTTGCCTTCTGCGACCGCTGCCGAAAAATCACCGTTCGCATCGGATGAGTAAACTCACCTCCCGCGATTTCTATCGCGCCGAGCATAAGCAATTCCACGCCGCGCTGCAAAGTTGCAGTCCCTCCGGCGCCGTGCCGTTTTACACGTTGTTCGATGATTTCCTGACTGTTGCCAGTTGCAGCATCGCGCAGGGCGTCAACAAACTGCTCCACAACCGCCTGAACGACACGATCGAGTGCGAATATCTCAAAACCATCGGCAAATACGAACGGGAACGCGCCGAAGGTTTTCCGCAGGCGATGGCGCACCTGGTCGTGGGACTCGAAACCGAGATTCACGATTTCCTGGGCGACGTTTACATGGCTGCTGACATCGGCAACCATTGGGCCGGACAGTATTTCACCCCGTTCCCGGTCTGCGAAATGATGGCGCAGATGACGCTCCACGATTGCCCGCAACCCGGCGAAAAACGGATGACCATGATGGAGCCGTGCGTGGGCGGCGGCGCGATGCTGCTGGCCGCGACCAAGGCGTTGAAAGCGCGGGATTTCGGGCCGCAAAACTGGTGGTTTGAAGCCTTCGATCTCGACCGTCGCTGCTGCCAGATGGCCTACATTCAACTCTCGCTCGTCGGCGCACCCGGACACATCGCCCACGGCAACAGTCTTTCCAACGAAGCCTGGGCGCACTGGATCACCCCGACCGGCGCACTCTTTCCGCACTTCTGGCCGAAGGCTGAACCCGCTGCAACTCCCGTGGAAAAATCTGTCATCAAGTTAGGGCAAATGTCCTTCGATCTCGCTGCATGAAAGCCATCGCCCAAGTCTGGATTTTCGCGTCCTCCTCTGGTCGCGGCACTTACGAGACGTTGCAATACGTCGATGCCACGACCTCCTGCAACTGCCCCGGCTGGACTCGCCGCACGGCTCCCGACGGTTCCCGTTCCTGCAAACACACCCGCATGGTGGATCTGAGTCGCGCCGATGGCGAAAGCGAATCGCACCACGACTACCGCAACCCCTCTCCATCGCCGTCGTTCACCGTCCATTCCCCTGTAACTCCCATGAAAAAACCCGCGCCCGCTTTCGGAGGCCACTCCCGCAAACTCTCTTTATGACTGCCATCCCCACATTTCCCGCTCGTCCCGTCAATGGCGGCACTCTCGAACTGGCCGGACCGAAAATC